>NZ_CP049865.1:917975-1223967 GCF_011393335.1 Propioniciclava coleopterorum
AGTGGTCGCCCCCGAGGATGACCGGGAAGACGCCCCGCTGGTAGACGTGCGCCATCGCCTGGCTGATCTGGTCGAAGGACTTCTCCAGGTTGCCCGGGATCGTGAAGATATCGCCGATGTCCACCATGTTGAGCTGCTCGCGCAGGTCGATGCCCAGCTCGTAGCAGTAGGTACCGAACAGGTTCGTGGACCGGCGGATGCCCTGCGGGCCGAACCGGGCACCCGGCCGGTACGTCGCCCCGGAGTCCAGGGGCGCGCCGAAGATGGCGACCTCGGCGTCCTCGACCTGGTTGACGTCCTCGAGGAAGGGCGAGTTCAGGAACGTGCCGCGCTCCCCGCGAAGTGCGGCAGCTCGCCGCGGGAGAACGTGGGGATGGTGCGATCCTTCAGGGTCGGGGAACCCTCGAGGCCGAACGCGAGGCCGCGCTCGATCTCCTCGTCGTGTCGGAACAGGGAGATCCGCTCCTCGGCGAGCTGCGCCCAGCGTCCCTCCTTCGAGGCGAACGCGTCGCTGTGGGAGTGTTGATGATCATGGGGGTGCCCATGACCGTGGGAGTGGGGCCGACCCTGCTCGTGGGCGAGCCGATGGGCCTCCGCTTCGTGATCGTGCTGTTCTGGATGCGGATTCTGCGGGCGATCGGACATTGCTGCCTCCCGTGTGACCGTCTTGGCTTCCGGTACGGTCACCCTCGTCGGTCGGGGCGCTCCTTGCCACCTGCACCCTCCTTAACAAACAAGGCGTTGTGAAGTCAATGGTTGGGGCGCGCAAATCTCGGCGGCTCCAGGGTCGCTCCCCAGCAGCGCCGACCGGCGACGGTGGGCCTCACGGGGTGACACCACCGCGCGTCCGGCCCCGCCGCCCGGCCTACGCTGGGAGGGCCCACACGAAAGGACGACCGTGCAGCAACCCGACCATGGCGCACCCTTCCCCCACGCGACGACGCCGGAGGAGTTCGCCGCCAACCTGGACGCCGTGCGCGCCCGGATCGCGGCGGCGGCCCACCGCGCCGGACGCGAGGCGTCCGAGGTCGAACTGCTGCCGGTGAGCAAGACCGTGCCGCAGGAGCGGCTGCGCGCGGCGATCGCCGCCGGCTGCACCACCCTGGGGAGAACAAGGTGCAGGAGGCCGTCCGCAAGCACGGCGAGCTCGCCGACCTGGACGTCCGCTGGTCGCTGATCGGGCATCTGCAGCGCAACAAGGCCAAGGACGTCGCCGCCATCGCCGCCGAGTTCCACGCCCTGGACAGCCTGCGCGTCGCCGAGGCCCTCGACCGCCGACTGGACGCCCTGGGCCGCCCGCTGGACGTGTACGTCCAGGTGAACACGTCGAGCGAGCCGCAGAAGTACGGCGTCGCCCCCGACGAACTGCCGGGCTTCCTGGCCGACCTGACCGCCTACCCGACGCTACGGGTGAAGGGCCTGATGACGCTGGCGCTGTTCACCAGCGACCAGGAGCGCGTCCGGAAGTGCTTCGCGCTGCTGCGCGACCTGCGCGACCGGGCTCGGGCCACCGACCCCGACCTGATCGGACCCGGCGGGCTGTCGATGGGCATGTCGGGCGACTTCGAGACCGCGATCGAGGAGGGTGCCACCTGCGTCCGGGTGGGCCAGGCGATCTTCGGCGCCCGCCCGACCCCGGACAGCATGTACTGGCCGGACGCCCGCTGATCCTGCGCCGGCGGCGTCCGGTTCCGCGAACGACGGGTCGAGCACCCGCGGTCAGGCAGGCTCCTCCTGAAGCGCGCGGACCTCGATGCGAGAACCCAGAGCGGCGGAGGCGCGTTCCGCCCAGGCCAGGGCTTCGGACATCCCAGGAGCCTCGATGATCCAGAAGCCGCCCACGTAGGAGGGCGCGTCGACGAACGGGCCCGGGGTGTGACGGGGCACGCCTCCGGTGACATCGACCGTGACCGCCGCCGAGGGCGGCTGCAGGCCACCGGCGGCGACGAACGCCCCCGCCTTCGTCAGGTCGGAGTTGAAGGCGTCGACGGCCGCCAGGAGTGCGTCCAGCTCAGCCGGGGCGAACTCGAGCATCGACTCCATCGTGGGCTCCTCGCCCGCGTCGTGCGGGACGGTGAGGAAGTACTGCGTCATGCGGTGCCTGCTTTCATCGGAGTGGATCGGTGGGTCGAAGGATCACGGCGTGCGGTCCCGGCCAGCGGTGGGGGCTCCGGCGTCCCTGAAGGCACTCCCACGGAACCTGGGACGAAGAGTCTGTCCAGGTGCTCGTCGATGGCGGCGTGCGCCGCGCCCGGCTCGATGACGTCCAGTTCGAGCAGCGGGGCGAGGCCCGTCACCGCGAGCACGAGGTCGGTCTCGACGACGGGGTCACGACCCGGACCGATCTGACCGTCGCGGATCGCCTGCCGGATGAGGGCTTCGATCTGTGCCCGCCCGTCGCGCATTCCGGCGCCCACCTGCGCCTTCAGCGCGGGGTCATGGAGCGCCTCGGCGACGTAGGCCGCGTGGAGGCGGCTGGTCGCCCGGGCGTCCGGACGCAGCGGCAGCATCTCCGTGAGGACCACGCGGAGCGCCTCGCGCGGGTGCGGGGGCCGGCCGAGCGCCGCCAGCGCGTCCGCCACGCGACGGGCCGTCTGCTCGGAGGCGAACTCGACCGCGAAGGCCAGCATCTCGGCACGCGAGGAGAAATAGTGCTGGAGCTGGCCCAGCGAAACGCCCGCCTCGCTCGCCACCTCACGCAGGGTGGCGCGCGCCCAGCCCTGCTGATCCACGACCCGCCACAGCGCGTGGGCGATGGACTCGCGTCGCTCGTGGCGATCGACTTGTTTCGGCACGGCACCCCTCCTCATGTTTCAATACAAGTGACATAATACAGATGACCGACAGCCCGTGCCAGGAGGTGAGCGGGGATGACGAGCCCCGAACTGCCCGCCAGGTTCTACAACCCGTACGCGTTCGAGTTCGACACCGAGACGGTGATCGCGCTGCTCGCCGACCGACACATCCGCCAGGCGATCGAACGCGGTGAGTTCGACGACCTGCCCGGTAGCGGCCGCCCGCTGGACCTGCCCGCCCAACACGACCCCGACTGGTGGCTCAAGGGCCTCATCAAGCGCGAGGGCCTCGCGCTGCTGCCGGCGTCCATCCAACTGCGCAAGGACGACGCCGCCCTGGACGACCTGCTCGATCGGCTCCCGCACGAGGACGCCGTCCGCCGCGAGGTCAGGCAGTTCAACGAGCGGGTGGTCCGCGCCCGGTACCTTCCCCCAGCAGGACCTCCGCTGATCACGATGCCCCGCGACGTCGACGCCACGGTCACCGCCTGGACCGCCCGCCGAGAAGCCCGAGCCGAGGAGGCGCGCCGCCAGAGCAGCGAGCACACGAGCGGCACTCTCCCACCCCAAAGGAGGCGTCGTCGTCCCGCCCGCTGGCGGCGTCGCGGCTAGCCCCTGGCTCACCGCCGCGAGGTCAACAAGCTGTGCCGTCCCGCACTCCGCGGTGGTTGTGCGAGGACGTTGCCGCCGTAACCGACAGCGACAGTGGGTGCTGTGCATGGCGCGATGACAGCTTGGTTCCGGACGCCGACTGCTACGGGCCACGACGCTACTCGCTCCCGCGGAGCGGGCCACGGCGCTGAGGGCCAGGGTTCCGGCCCGCTCGGTCACGCACCACCTCCACCGGATCACCCGCGCGACTAGGGAAAACTGAACGTGTGAGGCCACACGCCCTCGTCCGATGGCTCGCTGCCAACGGTGCTGACGCATTGACCGCCGATGAGCAGGAGCCCTGGGCGTCGCTCGTCACAGCTGCGAACAGATCATTCAGATGGGCGCGTGACGACTGCAACGACCTATGACATCAGACGCTACTAGCTCAGCTCGAGTGGGTGCTATGCGAAAACGGCTCGCAGGTGCGGCATCAGTGTCATCACTTTGACGAAGCAGTTCGGCGTTCACCGTGGCACCGCCTGGACGAAGGCTCGTGCTAGCCCTTGAGGCGAGAGGCGTACTCATGATCCTGATGGCAGACAAAGCGCTGCGGATCAGTGCTCGCGATCTCCCCAACTGCATCGCCGAACTTGCTCACACGGTCTGCCAAGTAGGTGGAGAGTGAGCCGGCGGATACGACGGCGATGTTGAAATGTCCGTCGACCTTCGCCGACTTGATCTCACGGGTCACGGCCACCCATGGGACCTCGACTGCTTCAATACTCTCGCTCGTGACGTCAACCGCGAACACTGGCGCTGAGGTGACGATCACTGGGTAATAGAAGTCGATGCTCGCCCATTCCTGACCTGGCCGGTGCGTGACGTAGGAGGCCCTATTCACCTGTGAACGAAAGTACGTCAACGCCTTCGCCAGCGGGTAGACCAATGAGGTGAAGATTCCCCGGTTGTCCGCTAGCCAGGTCTGCTTACGGTCGAGGCGGGTTAGCTGAGTCCCGAGGAAACCACCCTCCCACGGATTCCCTGGCAACTTGTCGATCCCGAGATACTCTCGAGCACGCGTGCTGTGAAGCTGCGCTCGACCGTCCCCAAGCTCCGTCCGCCCAGTCTCGATGGTTGGGAACCGGAAATGTTGTTCTTTTCGATCCCGCTCCAACTCGTAGGGGCTCGCTGGGCCGCCTACCACTACGTAAGGCATCGAACTCTGCTTACACTCAGCGAGTACCTGAACGCCGACGCTGAACGACAACTCATCGTTGCGATAAAGCTGTCGATAGCCATAAACGTCGATCTCACGTGACACAGTCGCGTCGTCTGGATCAGGAAACGCCTTGCCCTGCATCACGTGGAATCCACCGGCGCCCAAAGCGCGAGCGGTATCCTGCTCCAAGAGCCACCCAGCGTCGCGCAGGGCAGCCACAACTTCACCCGACGTAGGCAAGGTCATCCCACGATCAACCATGGCTACTCCGGTTCGATCACAAGTTTGACGGCTTCCTCACTCATTCGTATGGCCCGAGGAATCGTTCACCGTTGTAGTGGATCATGTGGGTAGGGTGGTCGGCGCACCAAACTTCGGATTCCCAGGCGATCTTGTCGACGTACTTGCGGAACTCAGCCCGGTCGGGGAAGCACGAGACGTAGACGAGTCCGGCCGTTGACTCTGCGAACAGCTCGGCAAGTTCGGCTTGCCGTTTGGAGTCGACTGGGCCGTGGGAGCTGGCAGCTTCGAGGAGCACGAGCCAGTTCCGGTCTGGTAGGTACAGGACGAGGTCGGGCATCTTGCCGTGCTGATCGACCTTCACGCTGAGCGATGCGAGGGAATCGCGTTCGAAGAGCGCCCACTTGTCCCCTGCGTCGCCGATGTACAGCACCTGTCCACCGGGGGTGAAACGTGGGCAGAAGTCTTCGATCATCGCCTTCAGTAGGACGTTCTGGCCGCCCGGCGTCAGGGTGAAGACCGACCCATCGGGGAGGGTCAGCGGGACGCGGTCCATCTCGCGCACCGCCGCGTACCGGGCCTTGAGTCCCGGCAGCTCAGCGAGGTACTGATCGACAGCGGACGACCATCTGTCGGTGTCGTAGGCGCGCAGCACGTCCAGCGCCTCAGCCGTGACTTGGTAGTTCCACTTCGGGGAGTTGACGGGGCGTTGCGGCTGGTCGGGGTTCTGTACGACGAGTTGTGCTTCCACAAACTGATGCAGTGTGAATCGCCGAACCGTCTCGCGGGAGTTCGGCGCGTAGTCCTTGCCGTACTCGTCGCGGATGAAGTCCATGATCGCGCGCGTGCCGAGCATCGGGTTGGCGACTTCGGTCCAGGACTCGAAGGGGGTGAGTTTCAGGAGTGCCAGCAGCACGAGCGCTGATCGCTCGTTGCTGCGCTCGGCATCCATGCCGAGCGTTTCGAGAACGATACGAGCCTCTTCCAGACGCTCGTACGCAGCGTCGTTAAGCTCGCTCATGCGGCGATCAGCTCCCTGACTAGGGAGTCAACCTCCAGCTGGGACGCGGCGGAGTTACGTCCCAGGTCGCGCAGAATGGCCGCTGTAGGGAACCGGAGGCTTCGAAGGTCAGTGGCGTTGACCTGGGTATGGCCAGAGAAGGTGCGGAAGAACTTGTCGATGACCGACGAGTTGAGCCAGAGGGCGATTCCATTGGCAAGGTCCTCGTCCAAGCCGTGACCGCCGATATGGCAGACGTTGAGGTGGTTCTCGAACGCCACCTTGCCGGGGTTTTCCAGTGGCGACCAGACTGAAGCGACGATTCGTCGGCGTTCTTCTTTCGCGCTGAACCGCTTGACGATCGCGTACCAGCCCTCCGGCAGGAGCATCGCGCGATCCTTGTCGTCAGTCGGCTGGAACCACTGCGGCTTGCGGATTTCTCGTGGCCAGATCACGCCGCCGTCTCGAAGGTTGCCTGGATAGATCAGCGGCGCAGCGCCGGACTGCGCCACAGCCCTGAGCGCATGGCGCGACCGGAAAACGACCACGCGACCGGTTGAGACCTGCACACCGAGATCAGCCAGGGAGCAAGGCTGAGAAAGCACAACCTCGGCGACAGCCGTGTCTTCAGCGTCGGTCGCAAGGCGGATGAATCGGTTCGGATCGTTGGGGAACACGACCTCGTCATACGCGACGGCACGGGTTGAGACATCATCAGTGTGGTCACGGCTGACGGAAAGCTCAACAACACCCGGAGCCGCCCCGCGCGTTCCAGCGAAGATCACGTTCTCTTGAAGGACGCCAGTGTCGGCGAACACCGTGGAGCGGGAATCGAAAACGTGCACTCGATCGAGAGCGATCGAGTCGAGCAAATGGGCACGAAACGCGCCGAAGTACGGGCCGTTGAAGAACGAGCGGGGAGTGATCGCCACCACCTGGCCACCTTCCCGAAGCGCCGCCACGGACAGCGAGAGAAACGCCGCGTACAGGTTCGGTGCATCGACCCCGGCAGCACGCATGGCCGCCCGATGTGCACTCGATACCGCAAGCTTCCCGTACGGAGGGTTCTCAATCACGAGATCGAACTGGCCCTCAAAGTTTAGCGAAGAATCCAAGCCGACGGAGTCGAGGATGAAGTCCGCCTCAACTGCCCTGGCGTGGACTCGGCCACCACCCGCTTGCTCACATGCCGTAAGCGTTGCCCTGAGGCTTGGCAGGACGAGAGGGTCGCGCTCGACCGCAATGATCTCAATCGACAGCTCTGACCGTTCTGGGAGGGCACGGCTGACGAGCGCTGCTGCAAGTACACCTGAGCCTGCGCCGGGGTCGAGCACACGCAACGTCCCACCTTCGGGCAGGCGCGGAATTGAGGCAATCAACTGCGCGGCCACTGCGGGCGTGAAGAACTGCCCGAGCTCGCCCTGCGTGCGCGCATCAAGCCCACCGAGGGCGGCGACACGCTCGCTCTCGGCGACACTCAACAGGTCTGCCATCAACACCCTCCCATCGTATCCGGGGCCACTGACACGCCACGGGGAACACGCAGACCGCCGGCCGCCGACAACAACATCTGGGCACCCCAGCTCGCGTTCATCGCCGCAGCCCGGGTGACCTTCTGCATCGTTCACAAGCTCGACCGGCTCGCGCGCAACCGCGCAGACGACGTGAAGAAATCACGAAGCCCTCCTCGCGGCAGGCGTCACCTTGGTGTCGGCGACGGAGTCGATCGATCAGACTCCCTCGGGGGTGCTGATGCACGGCATCATGTGGTCCATTGCGGAGTTCTACAGCCGCCACCTCGCCACGGAGGCAACGAAGGGCCTTACCCAGTAGCTCGCGCAGGGCGGCACACCGATGCGCGCCCCCGGCTGGCTACCTCAACGTCCGCCGCACCGACCCACGCGGCCGCATGATTCGCACTGTCGAGATCGATCCGAGCGAGCGCCGCTGATTCGGCGGGCGTTCGAGACCTACGCCAACGGCTAGACCTCCGTCACCGGGCTGTTGCGTGACCTCACCGCGCGAGGGTTGACGCCTGTGCCGTCACCGAAGCGCACGTCGAAGCCGCTCGGGAAGAACACGTCTACAAGCTGCTCACGAACCCGTACTACGCGGGAGTGATCCGCTGTAAAGGAGCCCCTGCACCCGGGCGCGCACGAGCCGCTGATCGAGCCCTCAATGTTCGATCAGGTGCAATCGCTACTGAAGCCGCGCAACCCGCGGATGACGCGGCACGTCCAGCATGCGCACCACCTCAAGGGCTGCTGCACTGCGGAACATGCGGGTCGCGGATGCTACTCGACTTCGCCACCAACCCGCGCGGCACCACCTACGCCTACTTCATCTGCTCCGGCCGCGCAGCCAAGAAGACCACCTGCACCAGACGCTCCGTGCCTGTCCAGGCCGCCGAGCGGCTGGTCGCGGACTCATACCGCGACATCACGATCAGCGAGACCGACTACCGGCACCTCGCCGCCGAAGTCGATGCCGCGTTCGAAGAGCAGAGCGCCGGACGGGACCGAGAGTTCGCCAACTTCACCGCCAACCGAGGGCGCCTCGAAGCAGAGAGTGACAAGCTCCTCGCCGCGCACTTCGACGATGCCATCGACCTGCCCACGCTGAAGCGACACCAAGACCGCATCCGCACGGGCCTCGCCGTGAATCCCCCCGGCGTGTCCGGGGGCTCCGAACCTTGGGAAGGGAAGGTTTGGAGTCATGCCAGGGAACACATCGAAGAGGTATCCGCTTGAGTTGAAGCAGCGGGCGGTGCGCATGTACGCCGAGGTCCGGCCGGATCATCCGACGGATTGGGCGGCGATGGCCAAGGTGGCCGGCCTGCTGGGGGTGGCCACGCCGGAAACGTTGCGGAAGTGGGTGCGTCAGGCCGAGGTCGACCAGGGTGCCCGGCCGGGGGTCACGTCGGAGGAGTCGGCCGAGTTGAAGCGGCTCAAGCGTGAGAACGCCGAGTTGCGTCGGGCGAACGCGATCTTGAAGGCGGCCTCGGCTTTCTTCGCGGCCGAGCTCGACCGGCCAGGGCTGTGATCGTGGACTTCATCCGCGAGCACGCCGACCGCCAGGAGCCTGGCGGGCTGCGATGGGGTGTTGAGCCGATCTGTGCTGTGCTGACCGAGCATGGCCTGCCGATCGCCCCATCGACTTTTTATGAGTGGAAGGACAAGCTTCCCACGCGTCGGCAAGAACGCGACCAGGCCTTGTTGGTGGAGGTGCATCGGGTGCATGCCGCTCATTACGGCGTGTACGGGGCCCGGAAGGTGTGGCTGCAGCTGAACCGGGAAGGGATCAGCGTGGCCCGCTGCACGATCGAGCGGCTGATGCGCGCGGCCGGGCTGACGGGGGTGGTGCGTGGCAAGGTGAAACGCACCACGATCGCGGATCCGGCAGCCGTTCGTCCCGGTGATCTGGTGAAACGGAACTTCGCCCCGCTGGAGCCCAACAGGCTTTGGGTGGCCGACATCACGTATGTGTCGACGTGGGCCGGCTGGGCGTATGTCGCGTTCGTCACCGATGCCTACGCCCGCCGGATCCTGGGCTGGCGCTGCTCGGCCACCATGACCACCCAACTCGTCCTCGACGCGGTCGAGCAGGCCATCTGGACCCGGCAACGCGACGGACACGAGTTGGCCTCGGTGATCGCGCATCACGACCGGGGCTCCCAGTACAGCGCCGTCCGCTATAGCGAACGGCTCGCCGCTGCCGGGATCCAGCCCTCGGTCGGGGCCATCGGTTCGTCGTATGACAACGCGCTGGCCGAGACGATCAACGGCTTGTACAAGACCGAACTGATCAAACGCCGGGCGCCGTGGCGGACCCTGGATGATGTCGAGTACGCCACCGCCGAATGGATCGACTGGTTCAACCACCGACGGCTGTATGAGTACTGCGGCGACATCCCACCAGCAGAACTCGAGAACGCGTTCTACGCTCGTCTACACGCCCAGCCACCGGCTGAGCTCACACACAGTTGAGCCTCCGGACACGCCGGGGGGATTCACCGACATCCAACAACGCCTCAGCGGACACGAGGAGCAAAACGCCGGAGCGAGGGCGTTCCTCCACGACAGCCTGCGGTTGCTCACCCACGCGCACCACGCGTATACGCACTCGGACGACGAGAACCGAAGACCCGCGAACCAAGCGTTCTACACCCGGTTGGAGATCACCGACGAAGAGCAGCT
This sequence comes from Propioniciclava coleopterorum, assembly GCF_011393335.1. Lineage (NCBI taxonomy): Bacteria > Bacillati > Actinomycetota > Actinomycetes > Propionibacteriales > Propionibacteriaceae > Propioniciclava > Propioniciclava coleopterorum. Next base: position 928,020 of record NZ_CP049865.1, read on the forward strand.
ACGCCCACGCCTGGCCGAGCTGTTCAAGACGATCTTCGAGGCCGCCGCAGGCAAGGAAGCAAACGGGAACACCCAACATCTTCCAATGTCGCGTGTTCCCGTAAGACACTTTTGGTGGAGCTAAGGGGATTCGAACCCCTGACCTTCTCATTGCGAACGAGACGCGCTACCAACTGCGCCATAGCCCCTTGAAGCGCTGACCAGACTACCACGCAGCACAGCCAGCGCGAAAATCACTCCCCCACGGCGCGGGGACGCTCGTCGCCCTGGCCGTCCACCTCGGCGGACGCGCCGGACGCGGCCTCCTCGGGGGCGTCCGCGGTCACCGGGACGCCCGAGCCGGAGGGCAGTGGGGCGGACAGATCGATCGTGCGGACGGTGCGCGGCGCGAGCGGACGCGACACGTAGGTCGGCGCGGTGATGGGGATCGGTTCCCACAGCGAGCCGGTCATCTCGATGGGGCCGCTCAGCTCGACCGAGTGTGCGGCTTCCTCCTCCTCGGTGGACTCCCACACGGCGATCGCGACGGTCTCCTCGTCGACGTCGCCGCCGCGGACCACCCGGACGCGGGCGTCCAGCTTGCGCCGCATCCGGGCCACCGAGATCCGCGCGACCACGAGGAAGGCGACCAGCAGCCCACCCGGGACGGCCAGCGTCCACCAGGGCACGAGGTTGAAGCCGGCCATCGCCGCGGTGGTCGAGGCGACCAGCAGCAGGAACAGCACGGTGAGGCGGCGGCGGCGCGCGGCGGCCCGGTCCAGATCGGCGAGCTCGCGCAGCGCGGCGCGGCGGTTGTGCGGCGTCGAGACGACGGCGGTGCCGTTCTCGGCGGTGTCCAGCGGCGTGCCGCGGCGGACGATCGTCACCGACGAGCTGAACGGCTCACCGGGCTCGACCTCGTCCATGAGCCCGTTATCACGGCGGTTGAGGAACATGGGCACCAGGTAGATCAGCCAACACGCCGCGACGGCGCCGAAGATCAGTCCCTGAAAACCCATGGCCACGACCCTAAAGGTGCTCGTGGACGCCTCCCCGGAGGACTCGCCGCGCCACCGGCATCCCTCCCCCGAAGTCGTGGCGCGAGCCCTAGATCAGCGCGCGGGCAGGCGTCCGATCAGGCCTTCGGGGCCGACCTCCTCGGCGTGCAGGGCGAACATCAGGTGGTCGCGCCACTCGCCGTTGACGTGCATGAACGCCGGACGCATCCCCTCGGGCCGGAAGCCCAGCTTCTGCACCACGCGCAGCGAGTTCACGTTCTCGGGACGGATCGCCACCTCGATGCGGTGCAGCTTCAGGACGCCGAACGCGTAGTCCGCGCCCAGGGCCAGGGCGGTCGGGACGATGTTGCGGCCCGCGACGGCGCGGTCGACCCAGTAGCCGGCCATCCCCCAGCGCGCCGACCCGTAGGTGATGCCCGAGATGGTGAGCTGCCCCACGAGCACGGGCTCGTCGCCGGGCTCGGTCCAGGTGATCGCCCAGGGCAGGGCGCGGCCCGCGCGGGCGTCCACGTTGAACTGCCGCACCAACTGCCGGAAGGTGAGCCCGGCCTCGGTGGACTCATCGGGCCGGGTGGCGTCCCACGGTCGCGTCCAGGACGCGTTGCGCGCCCGGATCTCGTACCAGTACGTCTCCTCGCGGGCGCGCAGCGGACGCAGCCCGACCGGGCCGTGCTGCAGGCTCACCGGCCAGCGGTGCGCCCCGCCGGGCTTCACCGCGCCTCGTGGTCCGATCCGTCGCCCAGCACGACGCACTCGACCTCGCTGCCGGCCACGGCGCCGTCCCAGTCGGCGGGGATGATCGCCAGCACGTTGGCGCGGGCGAGGTCCCAGGCGAGCTGGGAGTCGGACGCGGCGATCGCGGTGACCTCACCCGAGGCGTCCCGGACGGCGGGCACGTAGTGCGTGACGCCGAGTTCGGACTCGACGGGCCCGGTCAGCCGCCCGGGGAGGCGTTCGCCGGCCAGCGGGTCGACCTCGTTGAGCTTGTTGACCAGCGGGCGCACGAGCGCCAGGTAGGCCACGTAGGACGACACAACGCCGGAGGGCAGCGTGATGAGCGGCGTCCGGCCGTCGCCGAGGCCGGCGTGCACGATCGGGGCGCTCCCGTTGAGGCCGACGAGCGCCTCGTCGACGTCGCGGGCGCCGGTGATGTCGTTGACGAACGAGCCGCCGCCGATGGCGACGATCAGGTCGGCGCGGATCTGCTGGTCGTTGACGACGCGGCGGACCGCCTCGGCATCCGCGGGGACGACGCCGAGCGGGTACACGGTGGCGCCGTCGGCGCGGGCCGCGGCCGTGATGAGCGCGGTGGTCGCGTCGTAGCGCTGCTGCGGGGCGGTGAGCGCGTGGCCCGGCTCGATGAGCGTCTCGCCGACGGTGAACACGACCACGCGCGGACGCGGGCGCACCATCACCTTGTCGAGGCCGACTTCGGCCAGCACGGCGACCGAGCGCGGCGTCAGCACGTCGCCGGCGTGCAGCAGCGGCGTCCCGTCGGCGAGCTCGGAGCCGGCGCGGCGCAGGTTCTGGAACAGGCGGGTCTCGCCCTCGATCAGCACGACGTCGTCCTCGCCGAGCCGGCCGGCCGACAGCGGCACGACCGCGTCGACGCCCTCGGGGACGATGGCGCCGGCCTCGACCTGGACGGCCGCGCCGGCCACGACCGGACGGCCCGGGTCGTCGGCGGCGCGGATGGTGTCGATGAGGTACAGGCTCGCCGGACGCTCCGGGGTGGCGCCGACGAGGTCGGAGCCCCGGACGCCGTAGCCGTCGACGCGCGCGGTGGTCACCAGCGGCAGATCGAGGTCGGAGACGATGTCCTCGCACAGCACGAGGCCGGGCACATCCAGGATCTGCATCGCGAACGGCCGCATCGGCTGGACCTTGTCCAGCAGGAAGTCCCGCTCCTGCTCCAGGGAGCGGGCGGTACCGGTGGGACGCGCGAACGGCGAGGAGACGGGGCGGTCGTCGCCCTCGACGCCGTCGGTCGTGCTGGGTGCGAAGCTGGCCATGAAACTACGATAAGACAATGAGCACACCCGGCCCGGAAGGGTTGCCGCGAGCCGTGCAATCCGGCGGGCATTCCCGCGCCAAGCAGGCGCTGCGCGCGGCCGTCCGGGCTGCTCGGGCCGCCGACGGGGCGCGCGCGGACGCCGATCGCGACCGGCTGCCGCGCCTGCTGGACGCCTCGCGCGGGCACCGGCGCGTCGCCGCCTACGTCTCCGTCGCACCCGAGCCCGACACCACCGCCCTGATCGAACGGCTCGCGGCCGAGGGCGTCGAGGTGCTGCTGCCCGTCCTGCAGGGCCACCGCTCCCCCGCCTGGGCTTGGTACGCCGGCGCGGACGCGCTGCGCCCCGGCTGGCACGGCATCCCCGAGCCGACCACCCCGACGCTGGACGCCGACGCGCTGGCGTCCTGCACGCTGGTGTGGGTCTCGGCGCTGCTCGCCGCCCCGGACGGCGGCCGGCTGGGCACCGGCGGCGGCTGGTACGACCGCGCGCTCCTGCACGCGCACCCGGCCGCGACCCTGGCGACCCTGGTGGGCGACGCCGAACTGGTGGACGAGGTGCCCCGCGAACCGTGGGACCTGCCCGTCGATCTCGTCGTGACCCCGTCGCGCACCGTCTCGACGGGCGCCCGCCGCCCGTAACGCCGCTCCGACCCGGGGCTAGACTGTCCCGTCGTCGTCCCCGGAAGGAGCCCCATGCCCACCTACGAGTACCGCTGCGCCGACTGCGGCCGCGAGTTGGAGGTGCAGCAGAAGTTCTCCGACGACCCGTTGACCGTCTGCCCCACGTGCCAGGGCCGCCTCAACAAGGTGTTCAGCGCCGTCGGCGTCGTGTTCAAGGGGTCGGGCTTCTACGCCACCGACAACCGCAGCAAGAAGGACAAGGGCAAGGCCGCCTCCGAGAAGTCGGGCGGCAAGTCCGAGAAGTCCGGGGCCAAGTCGGCGGACAAGCCCAAGAAGGCGGACAAGCCGAAGAAGGCCACCTCCGACTCCTGACCCGCCCGCCCGCAGCGTCACCGAACCGCCTGACGCGGCCCGCCTAACCTGCGGGCGTGAAACCTCCGCGCGCCCCATTGTCCCTGCCCCGGTTCCTGCGGCTGCGCCGGCGCCCCCTGGCGGCGCTGTGCACGTTCGTCGCCGTCCTCACCGGGCTCTGGGCCCTGTCCCCACCGCCGGACGATCGCACGACCGTGCTCGTGGCGGGGGCTGCGCTGCCGGCCGGCACGGTGCTGGGACGCGGCGACCTGGTCGCGCGTCCTCTCCCGCCCGAGGCCGTCCCGGAGGCGGCGATCACCGAACCGGACGCCCTGGTTGGCCGCGCGCTGGCCGGGCCCGTCACCGCGGGCACGGTGCTGACCGAGGCGTCGGTCGCCTCCGGCGAGCGGCTGGCGCGCCCCGGCATGGTGGTGATCGCCCTCCCGCTTCCCAGCGGGGGCATCGCCGCCCTGGTGCGGCCGGGCGCGGAGATCGACCTGATCGCCTCCGACGGCGCCACCGTGGCGGGCCAGGTCCGCGTCCTGAGCGCGCCCGAAACTGCTGAGGGCTTCGGCGCGGCCTCGCGGGCGGCGCTGATCGAGGTATCCCCGGACGCCGCCGCGCGGCTCGCCCAACTGGCCCAGACGGGCTCCCTCACCATCGCCGTGCGGTGAGGGAACACCGGGTGCCGGCGCGGTGACGAACCGGCCAACACTACCCCTCAACTCCCATCCGCACTGACTTTTCGGTAACATCGTCCGCCGGTTGCCCCACAGCCCCCCGTACTCGGGGCACTACCGTCGAGAGGGAACAGAGTTTTATGAAGGAATTCAAGGAATTCTTGATGCAGGGCAGCCTCGTCCAGCTGGCCACCGCCGTCATCATCGGCGCGGCGTTCGGCGACGTGGTGAAGGCCTTCACCCAGATCATCATGGACTTCATCGGTCTGATCGGTGGCCAGCCCGACTTCAGCCAGGTCGTCATCCCGGGGATCAACGTCAACATCGGCGTCTTCCTGACCGCGCTGGTGTCCTTCGTCATCATCGCCGCCGTCGTGTTCTTCGGCGTCATCAAGCCGTACAACGCGCTGCAGGCCCGCATGAAGAAGAACAAGGAGGCCGAGGTCGCCGTCGAGGCGCCGACCACCGACGAGCTCCTCGCGGAGATCCGCGACCTGCTCAAGGCCCGCAACTGATCCACGCTCGCCACGGCTCGTCCGTGGGATCGTCAACGGGGTCCGCTTCGGCGGGCCCCGTTTCGTCTGCCCGCATGGGTCCTGAACCTAGACGCGTCACGGTCAGGGGCGCGGCGACATGCGGTCGCACCCGAGGCGCACGCCGGTGCCCACCCTCTGAGCGACGTCGCGACCTCGAAGATCAGCCGCGGCCGAAGTGCGGCGGCGCGTCGGCCAGCAGGCGCCGCTCGTCGGCGTCCAGGCGCGTGCGGGTGGACGGCGGAAGCACAGTGAGCACCGCCAGCCCGAGCGCCTCGCGTGTCCGGATCAGCGCCGCGTGGAACTCGGCAGGCCCGATGCCGCCCCGGGCGTCGGCCGGAACGGGGTGGGGCCAGGGCTCCGCGCCGGCGACCGCGTGCGCGTGCGCACCGATCCGCCCGGCGTCCCAGCCCGCCGCTGCCAGGGCCGCGACGGCGGCGTCCACCTCGAACCGCTCCTGGACGCCGAGGTCCAGGTCGCAGCCGGTGAGCGCCCGCCCGAGCGCCCGGTGCCAGGGACGTCCGGTCACCGGCGTCCGATGGCCTCGTCCTCGATGACGCGCGGCTCGCCCTCGTCGGGCAGCACGGCGTCCCCGATGACGGTGACGGGGTCGGAGAAGGTCCAGTCGCCGTTCACGGTCAGCGAGCGGGCCTCCCTCAGCGACGGCACGTACTCGACGCGCCGGTCGAAGTCCGGCAGCAGCGCGTAGAACCGCTTGTCCAGCGACACGGCGGGCAGACGCTCGGTGGTCGCGCACAGCCGGGCGTCGCCGTCGAGCGCGAAGGCGTCCGAGCGGACCAGCATCAGCTCGTTGGTCGTCTTTACCGGCAGGAACCGGTCGCGTTCCACGGCGATCGCCTGGGCGCCGGGGAACACCTCGATCGCGGCCCCCATGGCGATCTCCATCTGGATCACCTCGGGGGTGGACTTGTCGCTGGGGTCCACGTTCTTCTCGTTGCGGATGAGGGGCAGCCCCAGCACGTTGTTGCGCTCGGCCATCAGCCGCTGCAGCGCGGCGAGGTCGACCCACAGGTTGTTCGCGTGGAAGTAGGGGTGCCGGTACTCGTCGGTGAAGAACTCCATCTCCTCGGGCGCCGTCTGCGCGGTGTCGCGCAGGATGAGCTGGCCGTCGCTCTTGCGGATGGCGAGGTGGCCGCCCTTGCGGTCGTTGGGCGTCCGGGGGCACACCTCGGCGGCGTACGGCGCGCCGGACTGGGCGAACCAGCCGGCCAGGGTGGCGTTGGGGCCGGCACCGAGGTTGTCGCCGTTGGCGATCGACGCGTACCGGAAGCCCTCGTGCAGGAGTTGGTCGAGCAGGCCGGTGCCGACGAGAGAGGTGTAGATGTCGCCGTGGCCGGGCGGGCACCACTCCAGGTCGGGGTCGGCCGGCCACTCGATCGGCTCGAGGGTGTCCTTGGTCAGCTTCGGCTCGAACCCCTGCAGGAAGTCCACGGGCAGCCCGCCGACGGCGAGGTCGTCGTAGCGCTCGAGGTAGGCCAGCGTGGCCTCGCGCGTGCGGAAGCTGTTCATGAAGATGAGCGGCAGGCGGGCGTTGTACCGCTCGCGGGCGCGCAGCACCTGGGCGACGAGGATGTCGAGGAAGGTCTTGCGTCCGCGGACCGGCAGCAGCGTCTTGGGTCCGTCGAGGCCCATCGAGGTCCCCAGCCCGCCGTTGAGCTTGATGATGGCCGTCCGGGAGAGGGCGTCGGCGGCGGCGTCCGGGTCGATGTCGATCGAGGCTAGTCGGGGCGGGTCGGTGAGCGGCTCCAGCGAGTCCTCGCGGATGTAGCCGCCGCCGGGCTGCCCCAACTGCTGGTAGTAGTGCGTGAACACGTCGACGGCTGCCGCGGAGGCGCCGGCGTCCAGCATCTTCTGGCGAGCCCGCTCAAGTCCGGAGGTCATGACGCCGACTCTAGCGAGGCGTGAGCCGAGGGTTCCCATCGCGTTGCATCCCGACCCCGATCGCGTCACAGCGTTGTGGCGATCCGTCTGGGAACATAAAGGGAGAGCGACGCCGGTCGAAGGGCTAAGAAGCCGTCTACCCACCCCCAGGAGACATCATCTACCTGGCGTCGCTCTCTTGCTAGAACTATACGCGGCTTGCTCCCACGAAACCAGTCCCCCCTACGGGTGATACGAGCCGATCACTATTAAGTACGACCTTTGGGGCCGTGGGGCCGCCCAAAGTGGGATCGTTCTCACTCCAGCCCCTTGTGGGCCGAGGTACCGAGCCGGTCCACCCACCGCCGGCCGCCGAATCCCGCCCCGGCGCGTCACGAAGCGCGGCCGCGGAAAGGCCGGAGCACCCGTCCGGGTGACGGCACTCCAACAACCCCGCGGGGCGGCCGGTGCCGGGGTAGCGTGCGAAGGGTGAAGCGTTCCTCCGTGTTCGCTGCGCTCGCGGCGGCAGCGATGGTCCTGGTCGGCTGCGCCGCCGAGCCCCCCGCGCCGACCCAGACCATCATTCGCACGGTGACCCCCTCCCCCACATCCGCACCGGCGGTGCCGGCGCCGTCCGGCTTCCCGTGCCGCGACCTGCGTCCCGACGAGACCGCCGTGCTGGAGGGCGCGGTGCGGCCCATGATCAACCGTCCGATGCGCGCGGTCGACCTGGGCTCGGGCTGGGCCGTGGTCAGCTTCTGGCACAACACCCTTCCCCCCGAGCAGATGGCGTTGGCGACCGACGGCACGACGTTCGTGAACCTCGCCGAGAGCTGGACCGGCGTGGTGGGTGACCTCCGCTTCGACGGTGCGCGGGACGCCTACACCGCCGCGCAGTCGTGCGCGGCCGACCTCCGCGAGACCAAGTACCTCCCCGGGACCACGCTGCCGATGGGCCCCGACCCGGGCACGGCGCTCGGGCCGACCGGGATCGTGCTGCAGTACGTCCCGGCCGACCCGAAGTTCGCGCCGAAGTGCCGGGCGCTCACGGCGAACGAGCGCTGGCAGGTGGCGACCATCCTCGGCCACGACGTCCCGACCGGGAAGCCCGAGCCGCGAGCGGTGGACCTGCCGGAGGACATCGCCGTGGTCGCCTACTGGCGCGCCCAGGGCAAGGGCGCCACGCTGGAGCATTTCGTGACCGACGGCCAGCAGTTCTCCAACATCGAGGCGGACTGGCCGGGCAGCCACTCCTTCGCCGGCATCGCGTTCGCCGACGGCCCCAAGGCCCTGAAGACCGCCCGGGCGTGCGTGTCGGGCTGACCGGCTCCACCGCCGGGAAGGATGCGGTTGGTCGCGCCGGGGGCGTCCGAGTAGCCTTGCTGGCCGGGCCCCATAGCTCAGGGGATAGAGCAGAGGTTTCCTAAACCTTGTGTCGCAAGTTCGAATCTTGCTGGGGCCGCCGCGACGCCGACCTGTCCACGACTGCGGGCGTCAGACCCCGAAGCGGCGGGCCGTGGGTCAGCTCAGCATATCCCGCACCAGCGGGACCACCCGCGTGGCGTAGAGCTCGATCGAGCGCATCAGCTGCTCGTGCGGCATCGGGCCGCTGGCGTACTTCAGGTCGAAGCGCTGCACGCCCAACTGCCGAACGGTGGCGGCGATCTTGCGGGCGACGGTCTCGGGCGAGCCGACGTACAGCGCGCCGTGCTCCACCTCGTTGTCGTACTCGTCGCGCGACATCGGGCCCCAGCCGCGGTCCGCACCGATGCGGTCGCGGTTGGCCTTGAAGTGCTCGTAGAGCTGCGTGCTCGCCAGGTCGTCGGTGTCGGCGACGTGGCCCGGGCTGTGGACCGCCACGGGCAGCGGCTCCGTGGCGCCGAACTCGTCGAGGGCGCGGTGGTACAGGTCGACGAAGGGCTTGAAGCGGTCGGCCGGTCCGCCGATGATCGCGAGCTGCAGCCCGAACCGGTAGTGGGCGGCGCGGACCACCGACTGCGGCGAGCCGCCGACGGCGACCCAGGCGAACATGCGCCCGCCCTCGGTCTTGGGGAACACGTCGACGCCCTCCAGCGGCGTCCGGTAGCTGCCGGACCAGGTGACGGGCTCCTCCTTGAGGAGCTCGGCGAAGACCGCCAGCTTCTCCTCGAACAGGGTCTCGTAGTCGGCCAGGTCGAAGCCGTACAGCGGGAAGGACTCGATGAACGAGCCGCGTCCCAGCACCGGCTCGGCGCGTCCGCCACTCAGAGCGTCGATGGTCGCGAACCGCTCGTAGACCCGGATGGGGTCATCGGAGCTGAGCACCACGACGGCCGAGCCGAGCTTGATCCGCCGGGTGCTGGTCGCCAGACCCGCCAGGACGATGTCCGGCGCGGAGATGGCGAAGTCGGGTCGGTGGTGCTCCCCCACGGAGAACGCGTCCAGGCCGAGTTCGTCGGCCAGCATGCCCTGCTCCACGACGTTGCGGATCACCTGCGCCTGGCTCAGCGGCGCGCCCTGCAGGTCGACGGTGACGTCGCCGAAGGTGTCGAGTCCGAACTGCAGCTCCATGGTGGTCTCCTGTCGTCGGGGGTTCGTGGGTGGGAGAAGAGAACCCCGGCGCGGCTGGGGTGCCGCGCCGGGGACGCTCTCACTTCTCGGACGCCTCGGGCTCCGCCGAAGTCTCGGACGCCGGGGCCTCGGACGCCTCGGGCTCGGCATGGCCGTGCTCGGCGTCGTGACGCGCCTGGGCCTCCTCGGCCTGCTTGCGGACGTCCTCGATGTCGAGGGCCTTCACCGCCTCGACCAGCTGGTCGAAGCTGGACGCGTTCATGGCGCCCGCCTCGCGGTACACCAGGACGCCGCCCCGGAACGCCATCAGGGTCGGGATCGACTGGATCTCGAGGGCGGCGGCGATCTGCTGCTGGTCCTCGGTGTCGAGCTTGGCGAAGGTCACGTCCTCGTACTTGTCGGACGCGGCGTCGAAGACCGGCGCGAACATGCGGCAGGGGCCACACCAGGCGGCCCAGAAGTCGATGAAGAGGGTGTCGTTCCCCTCGATGGTCTGCGCGAAGTTCTCAGCGGTCAACTCGACGGTGGCCATGGTGGCTCCTTTCGTTGGTTACTGCCCCTCAACGCCTGCCGCGGGTGAGTCATTCCCCGCGACCTGGGTCGCGGGCTCCGCGGAGGACGCGTGCAACTGCTTCAGCACCACGAAGCGGCGCATGCCGATGGACATCCGCACCGGGCCACGCCGGTCGATGCGCCCCGACAGCCAGTCCACCGCGGCCTGCTTGCGGCGCGGGGACGCGCCGGGCAGGTACAAGGCGTCGATGACCTCCAGCGCCTCGACGCGCGAGCCGACCTCGACGTGGTAGCGCTCGCGGGCGTCCTCCACCTTGCGCAGCCCCGTCCCGGCCAGCGCATCCACGTAGCTCGTCCACTCGGTCGGGCCGGGGAACCGCGGCCGGGAACGCAGCCGCGCCACGAGTTGCAGCGACCGCGCGAGCTCGCGCGGCCGGACGAACAGGATCGTGGGGGCGATGAACGCGAAGACCCCGCCGGGACGCAGCACGCGCCCCACCTCCGCGAACAGCGCCTCGGGCGGCTGGATCACCAGCGGCCCAGCGCGCTGACGACGGCGTCGAGGGAGTCGTCGGCGAACGGCAGCCGGCGCGCGTCGGCGCACACGAACGGCGCCTGCGACCGCTCGGTGGCGACGGCCAGTTCGTGCTCGGACAGGTCGAGGCCGATCAGGCGGCGTCCGGGCTGTTCCAGCTCGCGCACCATCGCCCCGGCCCCGCACGCGAGATCCAGCACGTCGCGCGCGCGCGGCGACACCGCACGCGCCAGCCAGCGGTACGGGTTGGAGCCGTCCGCCTCCAGGCGCGTCATGATCGCCTCGGTCAGCCCGGGGTGGTCGCGGTGGACGGCGGCCAGGTAGGTCGCCCAGTCGAAGCCGCGCTTCATGGCCGCTCGCCGCGCCTAGCGCGCGGACGCCTCCTTCACGAAGAGGTGGTGGGCGAACTCGCCGGCGACGAGCCTGCTCTGATCGCCGACCGTGAGCTTCAGGTCCGCCCCCGCACGCTCCGCCGTGACGGAGCTTCCGGGCGCGACCCCGAGTTCGCCGAGTTCGGCGAGCATGTTCGGGGTGGCCTGCAGCGCCTCGGTGAGCCGCTCGATGGTGACCTCCAGTTGCCCCACGTGCGGCAGCACCTGCGACAGCGGGCACACCTGCGCGACGGCCGGCACCTCGGGTCCGAGCTCGCCGTGCAGCGGGATGGGGTTGCCGTAGGGCGACCGGGCCGGGTCGTGCAGGATCTCGGCCAGGCGGGCCTCCACGGCGTCGGAGATGACGTGTTCCCAGCGGCACGCCTCGTCGTGGACCAGGTCGAGCGGCAGCCCGATCACCTCGGTGAGCAGCACCTCGGCGAGGCGGTGCTTACGCATCACGCTGGTCGCCTTGGCGCGGCCGTCCTCGGTGAGCTGGATGTGACGATCGTCGGCCACGTGCAGCAGCCCGTCCCGCTCCATCCGCTGCACCGTCTGGCTCACCGTGGGCCCGCTCTGGCCCAACCGCTCCGCGATGCGCGCACGCAGCGGCGGCACGCCCTCTTCCTCGAGTTCGTACACCGTCCGCAGATACATCTCGGTCGTATCGATGAGGTCACTCACGCCTGCACCCTCCCGCTCGCAGCCCCTACACGCACAGCCCTACCCTAGCCGTCATGGGCGTCGCCGCCGGAGCCGGGGCGACGATGGGAGAATGACGCCGTGTCCCTGAATATTCCCGCTGAACTCCTCCCCCGCGACGGTCGCTTCGGCTGCGGCCCTGCCAAGGTGCGCCCCGAGGCGCTGCAGGCGCTCGCCGGGCGCGGCGCCTCGTGGATGGGAACCTCGCACCGCAAGGCGCCGGTCAAGGACGTGGTCGGCAGGATCCGCTCCGGGCTGGCGACGCTGTACGACGCCCCCGACGGCTACGAGGTGGCGCTCGGCAACGGCGGCTCCACCCAGTTCTGGGACATCGCGAGCTTCGCGCTGGTGGAGCGGCGCGCGTCGGTGGGCGTGTTCGGGGAGTTCACCCACAAGTTCGCCGCCGCCCTGGCCCGGACGCCGTGGCTGGACGAGCCGGCCGTCACCCGGGTGGAGCCGGGCACCGTCGCGCTGCCCGCGCCCGCGGACGCCGACGCCTACGCGTGGGCGCACAACGAGACCTCGACGGGCGCGGCCGCGCCGGTGCACCGGATCGGGGAGGCCGACCCCGGCGCCCTGACGCTGATCGACGCCACCAGCGCGGCGGGCGCGCTGCCGGTCGACCTGGCCGGGACCGACGCCTACTACTTCGCCCCGCAGAAGGCCTTCTCGTCCGACGGCGGGCTGTGGTTCGCGTTCCTGTCCCCGGCGGCGATCGAGCGCACGGGGCGGCTCACCGCCGAGCGGTGGGTGCCCGACTCGCTCAACCTGCAGCTCGCGCTCGACAACAGCCGGTCCGACCAGACGCTGAACACGCCCGCGCTGGCCACGCTGTTCCTGATGGCCGAGCAGATCGACTGGCTGCTGGCCGCGGGCGGGCTGCCACACGCGGCGCGCCGCTGTGGCGCCTCGTCGGGGCACCTGTACGGCTGGGCGGACGCGCACCCGCTCGCGTCCCCGTTCGTGGCGCAGCCGTACCGCTCCCCCGTGGTCGGCACGATCGACTTCGACCCGCAGGTGGACGCCGCCGCGCTGGCCGCGACGCTGCGGGCCAACGGCATCGTGGACGTGGAGCCCTACCGCAGCCTGGGACGCAACCAGCTCCGGATCGGGATGTTCCCCGCGGTGGATCCGGCCGACGTCGAGGCGCTCACCGCCTGCATCGACTGGGTGCTCGAGCGCACCGTCTGAGCGACGCCTCAGCGCCGCCGCAGCACGACGACGAGCCCGGCGAGCGCGGCCAGCCCGGCCGCGACGGCGATGGACGCCGTGGTGCCCGTCTGGGCGAACGTGCGGTTCTCCTCGGGCCCGGCGGTGGCCTGGGTCTGGGACTTCGGTATGCGGGTGGCGCGCGGCGTCGGGGTCGCCGGCGCCGGTCCCGGGACGGGGACGGCGTTCACGACGCCGCCGGTCCCCGCGGCGGTGAGCACCTGTGCGGGGTCCATCGCCTGGGTCACGGACTGCCCGCGCTCGCCCGCCGGGATCTCCGCCTGACCGAGCGGGGCGAAGCCGGCGTCCAGGGTGAGGACGGTGGTCGCCGTGCGCAGCACGATGCGGCCGTCCTGCAGCACCACGCCGTCGGTGACGCCGTCGGGCACGTCGGCCACCCGGGTCAGCGGGTTGGGGGCGTCGCGCGTCGGCTGGGCGGGCGCCTGATAGACGCCGGCCTGCGGGCCCTTGGTGACCAGCGAGATGCGGTGGTCGGCGTCCACGAGGATCGCGGCGGCGTCGTGGCTGCCGTCGGGGTAGGCCAGCGGGTAGGCGATCGCCTTCAGGATCTCCGTGCCCGGCCACGGCTCGGTGACCTGGTAGACCGTCACCTGGCTGCGCCTGCCGCCGATGTCGGCGACGTAGGCCTCGCCGGACTCGAACGCGAGCGCCTGCGCGCTGGTCAGGGAGTCGCGCGACGACATGGAGCCCTCCACGGTGCCGTCGGGCTTGATCGCGGTGAGGGTGAGCCTGCCCGAGGCCTTGTCCAGCGTCCAGTAGCGCCCGCGCGTGTGGTCGGTGGCCATGCCGAGCGGGGCGGAGGTCGCCGGGAGCCGGAACACCTCGTCGGCGCGCACGGGCGGGGCCGACAGCAGCGCGCCTGCGACCATCAGGATCAACAGCAGGATGAGCGCACCGGTCACGATCTTGTTCTGCGCCCTCAGCTTCACCCGGTCAGTCTATTCCACGCCCGTCGTGGGTATGCTCCGCCCCATGGGCAACGTCAGCCTCATCGCCGTGGGCATCGATGACGTCCGCGAGCTGTTCAGCGGCAGCGAGACTCGGGTCGCCGAGCTGCGCGACGTCACCGAGCGCACCTGGCCCACCCCGCCCCCGCGCGGCGGACTGCTCAGCAAGCTCGGCCCCTTCTCGCGCCGCGCCGTGGACGCCCCCGTGGTGCACCCCGGCGTCCCGACCGGCCTGGAGATCGACGCCGTCGCGCACGGCCGCGACGTGCCGCCCGACCGGCTGTCGGCGGCGTGGGCGCTCGTGGGCGCCTGGCTGGCCCAGCACGGCTGGGGGCACTTCGAGATCGAGGTGGATCGGGCCGTGCTCGACGGCTTCGACTTCGACCTCGCCACCCAGGGCGTCCCGGCCGAGCTGGGCCTGCGCGGGGTGTTCCGGCGCTCGTTGGGGCTGCCGCTCAAGCCACTCCCGGGGCAGACGCTGGGGTACGCCCGCGGCGCCCAGGCGACCGCGATGGCCTCGCACTGGGGTGCAGCGCTGCCGGCGCTCGAACCGGAGCACCGCGCCCTCGCGGAGCCGATCGCGTCCTGGCTGGCGGGCTTCCCCGCCTGGACCCGGCAGGCGCTGGAGGAGGGACGGCCGGCGCCCGACCTGATCGCCGCCTACCGCGCCTGACCGCCCCGTTACCTTGCTGGTGACCCCGTTGGTCGGGGTTACGGTCGCTGGGCCCGGCATGACTTACTGCCCCTGTCGTACGAATGATCCGGGGGGTGTTGTCACCGGGCCTGGTGGCGCCAGATGACCGCTGATAGGGACACGGCCCAGCAATGAGGTCTCGTCGTAACGTGGGTGCCGGCAGCTGACGCATCACCAGCCCACGACGACCGTCGCTGCGATGCAAGGATGTGGTCGTCATGGAGAAACAGATCGGCTTCGACATCTGGTGCGGGCTGGACGTGGGCAAACAAGCCCATCACGCCTGCGCGCTGGATGCTGCCGGCAACAGGGTCTTCGACAAGCCGCTGCCTCAGGACCAATCCAAACTCGAGGACCTGTTCGGCAGGCTGTCCGAACACGGCCGGGTGCTGATGAT
Source organism: Propioniciclava coleopterorum (assembly GCF_011393335.1). Lineage (NCBI taxonomy): Bacteria > Bacillati > Actinomycetota > Actinomycetes > Propionibacteriales > Propionibacteriaceae > Propioniciclava > Propioniciclava coleopterorum. The sequence goes on from NZ_CP049865.1 coordinate 943,037, forward strand.
TGTGGACCAGCCCAACACGATCGGGGCTCTGCCGATCGCTGTCGCCCGATCGATGGGCATCACCGTCGCCTACCTGCCCGGGCTGGCAATGCGCCGCATCGCCGACCTCCACCCCGGGAACGCGAAGACCGACGCCCGCGATGCTTTCATCATCGCTGATGCCGCTCGCACCATGCCCCACACCCTGCGCCGGGTCGATGTCGGCGAGGAAGCCTTGGCCGAACTGAAGGTCCTGGTCGGCTTCGACGACGACCTCGCCGCCGAAGCCACCCGCCTGTCCAACCGCATCCGCGGCCTACTGACCCAGATCCATCCCGCATTGGAACGCGTTGTCGGACCACGATTGACCACCAAGCAAGGCCTCGCAGTCATCGAGCATCTCGGCGGCCCCCAAGGCATCACCGCAGCGACGAAGTCACGCCTGCTGCGCATCGTCACCAAGGCGAACCCGCGCGGCGCCCAGTCCTTCGCAGACGCCATCACGACCGCCCTCGCCGAGCAGACCGTCGTGGTCGCCGGCACTGCCGCGGCAGAGAAGGTCCTGCCCAAACTCGCTGCCTCCCTGCGCCAGACCCTGGAACAGCGAGCCGAATTGGCCCTCCAGGTCGAGAAGGTCGTTGATGACCACCCTCTTGCCGAGGTCCTGACCTCGATGCCAGGCGTCGGGGTCAGGACCGCAGCACGGATCCTGCTCGACATCGGCGACGCCAGCTCATTCCCCACCGCCGGACATCTGGCCGCCTACGCCGGCCTCGCGCCAGTCACCCGCCGCTCGGGACCAGTATCCGGGGCGAGTTCCCCGCCCGGTCAGGCAACAAGCACCTCAAACGAGCACTCTTCCTTTCCTCGTTCGCCGCGCTCAGATCTGACCCCGCCAGCCGCGCCTACTACGACCGCAAACGAGCCCAGGGCAAGAAGCACAACGCCGCCCTCATCTGCCTGTCCCGTCGCCGCTGCGATGTCCTGTTCGCCATGCTCAGGAATCGAGAGCCCTACAGGGCTCCCGCCCCAACACCAGAACCCTCACCCCGACCTCTGGCCACTTGACGAGGAACATAGGGACACCCCCCGGACGACGAAGACCGGGCCGCCCCGTGGGGACGACCCGGTCTGACCGTGCTAGATCAGGCGAGCAGCGCGTTGATGACGCCCTGGCCGAAGTAGATCAGGAACGCGACGCCGATGACCCACAGCAGCGGGTGGACCTGGCGGGACTTGCCCACGGCCACCTTGATGGCGATCCAGAACAGGAAGCCGGCGCCGATGCCCGCGGTGATCGAGTAGGCGAACGGCATCGCGATCATCGTGACGAAGGCCGGGAAGCCCTCCTCCGGGTCGGTCCAGTCGACGTGCACGACCTGGCTGAGCATGAGGAAGCCCACGAACACCAGGGCGGGCGCGGCCGCCTCGGACGGCACCAGCTTGACCAGCGGGGCGAGGAACAGGCTCACCAGGAAGGCCAGGCCGGTCACGACCGACGCCAGGCCGGTGCGCGCGCCCTCGCCGACGCCCGCGGCGGACTCGATGTAGGAGGTGTTGGACGACACCGAACCCAGGCCGCCGGCGATCGCAGCGATGGAGTCGACCGCGAGGATCTCGCGGGTGTGCTCGGGGTTGCCGTCGGCGTCCAGCAGGCCACCCTCGGCGCCCACGGCCACGACGGTGCCCATCGTGTCGAAGAAGTCGGCCAGCAGCAGCGCGAAGACCGTCATGATCATGGCGATCGTCACGGCCGGGCCGGACGAGAAGGCGCCGAACAGGTCGACGCGGCCGATCAGAGACAGGTCGGGCAGGCTGAGCAGCCCGCCGGCGCCGAGCTCGGGGATGTTGAGCGCCCAGCCGGTCGGGTTGGCGCCCTGCTCCTGGCCCGGGATGTGGAGGATCGACTGCAGGATCACGGCCACGACGGTCATGCCCACGATGGCGATGAGCATGGCGCCCCGGACGCGACGGACGTAGAGCAGCACCAGCAGGAACAGGCCGATGACGAAGATGGCCATGGGCCAGCCGATGAGCGAGCCGCCGACGCCGAGCTGCAGCGGGGTGCCCTCGCCCTTGCGGACGATGCCCGCGTCCGCCAGGCCGACCAGGGTGATGAACAGGCCGATGCCGACCGCGATGCCGGTGCGCAGCGGGCGCGGAACCGCCCGGAACACGGCCTCCCGGAACCCGGTCAGCACCAGGATCAGGATGATGACGCCCTCCCAGACGATCAGGCCCATCGCCTGCGGCCAGGTGACCATCGGGGCGATGACGTAGGCGAGCATCGCGTTGAGGCCCAGACCGGTGGCCAGGCCGATCGGGAAGCGCCCGACGACGCCCATCACGATGGTCATGATGCCCGCCACGAGGGAGGTCGCCGCGGCGACCATCGCGATGGTGGGGCCGACGTTGGCGGAATCGGCGGCGGACAGTCCGCTGATCAGGTTGCCGTTGCGGTCGGCCGCGGTACCGATGATGAGCGGGTTCAGCGCGATGATGTAGGCCATCGTGAAGAACGTCACGAGCCCGCCCCGCACCTCCTGCCCGACGCTCGATCCGCGCTTGGTGATGCTGAACCAGCCGTCGAGGCCGGAATTGGGCGCGCCGACGGGCGCCGTAGTGCTGGAGGACATGGCGGGAATCCTAAGGGTTCGCCGCCCGGAAAGCGCGTTCGTCTCGCCAGAAGAAGCGGTCGCGCGGCGGGCCCGAGGTTGTGCCTCGGCGCCGCGGCCGCGCCTCAGTCGAACAGCAGGTCGTCCACCGAGATGGTGTCCCAGACCGGACGCGGCAGGTCGACGCCGCGCTGCGGCTCGGCGACGTCCGAATGGGCGCCGCAGCCGTGGTCGACCGCGACCACGCGGCCGTCGCTGGGCGAGTACTCGTTGGCGCACGCGCCGAAGCCGCGGCCCAGCGACCCGGACAGCCGGACGAAGTAGGCGCAGCTCTGGCAGACGCCGGGCGCCTGCTTGGTCATCGCGTTGTGGGGGCCGCCCTCGCCGGCGGACCAGCGCTCGGCGGCCTCGTCGCGGCCGTACGGGCTCATGACGCGCTCGCGGCCCAGCCCCAGCTCGGCCACGACCGCGCGGATCGCCTGCCACTCGGCCGGATCGGCGTCGCGGGCGGTGTCGCCGCCGGTGAATCCGGCCTCCAGGCGCGGGTCGTTGTCGGGGGTCGGCATGAGGACGCCGGGCGTGACGTCGCCGGCCTCGATGCGCTCCTCCCACGGCACCCACGCGGGCGCCAGCAGCGAGCCGTCGCCGGGCAGCATGACGACCTCGGACACCGTCACGACCTTCGCGCGGGCGGCGCGGGCGACGGTGACCGCCCAGCGCCAGCCCGGGTAGCCGGGGTGATCGACCTCGAAGTAGTGCGTCGCGACGCGGGAGTCCTCCGCGCGGACGCCGAGGTGCTCCCCCACGCCCGCGACGTCGGCGCGCGCCTCGGCGGCCGCACGGGCCAGCTCGATCGCGTCGCCGCAGGCCAGGTCAAGCTCGGGTGCCTTCACCGCCACTGTCACAACTCCAATTCATCGGCGACGGCGCGCAACAGCTGCGCCGTCTTCGCGGCCTGCTTCGGATCGGGGTGCCGGTTGCGGCGGTAGCCGTTGCCCATCACGTCGAGGGACTTGATGAGGTCCTCGACGATCAGCGCCATCGCCTCGGTGGAACGACGCGACGCCTTGGACAGCGACACGGGCGAATCCAGTAGCCGCACCGAGATCGCCTGCTCGCCACGGCGCCCGTCGATCAGGCCGAACTCCACCCGCTGGCCCTTCTTCAGCGTCTCGACGCCGTCGGGCAGCGCGGAGGCATGGACGTAGACCTCATCGCGGCCGTCGTCCTTGGCGATGAAGCCGAAACCCTTGTCAGCGTCGAAGAACCGCACGCGCCCCGAAGGCATGGCACACACTCCTGCATGGTCACTGGATAGACCTGTCCAGCCTACCGGACGCGCCAACCTCCCCGCGGGCGCGGGCGGGCCCCGCGGTAGGGTGACAGCGTTGCGAAGGAGGTGGCCGTGGCCGACTGGACCGATGGGCCCGAGTACGCGCCCCACGACCGGCCGCAGGCGTTCGTGGCCCCCTCGGCCGCGCCGCTCAGCGAGCCGGACGCCGCCGCGCCCGCCCCTGAACCTCCCGCCGGACCGGCGCCGGCGTCCTACGCGGGCCCCGAGCACGCCCCCGACCTGGCGGGGCTCATCCCGCCGCCCCCGGCGCGGCGCGACCCCCGCGAGGCGTTCGACGTGGCCGGCACGCCCCTGACCAGCTGGTCCGGCGGCCCGAAGGAGGCCGACGACCACCTGCACGAGCGGCGCCCCACCGACCCGTTCCCGAGCAGCGCCCCGCTCGTCGCCAGCGTCGCCCCGCCCGCGTCGGCGTGGCCGCCGCCCAGCCGCCTGGAGGACTGGCCGCCGCCGCAGTCGCCCCCGGCAGCGGTCCCGCCGCCGGGGTTCCCCGCCCCGGCCCAGGGGCCCTACGCCCCGATGCCGCCCACCCCGTACCCCCAGCAGGGATTCCCGGGCGCCCAGCAGCCCGGCTACCCCCTGCCGGGCCAGCAGGCGCCCTGGCAGGCGCAGCGGCAGCCGTTCTCGTCGGTGACGATGGGCGACATCGGGCGGGCGGCCACCCCCGGCGTACTGATCTGCCTGGTCGTCGGCCTGCTCGTTCAGCCGCTCGCCGCCCCGCTGCTCCTGGTGGCCTGGGCGCTGGCGACCCGGATCCGCTACCGCCGCCGGCTGATCGTGCGCACGTTCGGGATCGCCTCGGCCGGGGTCCTGGTCGTCGCGCTGCTCGACATGCTCGCCACGACGGGCGACTTCGACCTGTTCACGCTGCCCGAGTACGCCAACGTCTGGGCGACCTTCGCGCACCTGGGGCTGCTGATCGCCGTGCCGCTGATCGTCGGCCAGGCGCTGCGCCGCGGCGAACCCCCCGAGGACCTGCCGTGACCGAGCCGTTCCGCACGCGCGACTTCCGCCCGGTGCCGCCGCGCGAGCGTCCCCGCAAGACGCGGCGCGGCGTCCGCGTGGTCGTGACCGACGGGGCCAGCGCGCTGATGTTCGCCGACACCGACCCCGGCGTCCCCGGCTCGCGCTGGTGGGTGACCCCCGGCGGCGGGATGGACCCCGGCGAGACCGAACTCGACACGGCCGTGCGCGAACTCCAGGAGGAGACCGGGCTGCGCGCGGACGCGTCCGACCTCATCGGCCCCGTGATGCGTCGCGTCGCCGCCCACGGCTACTCCGACCAGATCTGCGAGCAGAGCGAGGCCTTCTTCGTGCTCGTGACGCCCCGCTTCGAGCTCGACACCTCGGGCCACACCCCCGAGGAGCGGATCACCTTGGCCGGCCACGCCTGGCTGCCGCTCGACGCCCTGGACGACGTGCCCGAGCCGGTCTGGCCGTCGGAACTCGCGCGCCTCGTCGCGACGGCGTCCCGCCCCGACCGCTGGCCGGGCGACGTCGGATGGGTCGAGGAGTCGACCGTCCCCATCGCGGAGTAGGCTGGTGGGCGTTTTTGCGCCCGGAAGGACCTCCATGGAATCGGCTGTTCCGCCCGCCCCCGTCTCGACGCGCTTCCTGATGAAGTTCATCATGGTGTCGATCGTCGCCGCCGTCGTGACGGTGGCGATCAAGGGCACCGCCGCGTACATCACCGGCTCGGTGGGCCTGCTGTCGGACGCGCTCGAGTCGACCGTCAACCTCGTCGCCGCGTTCGTGGCGCTGTGGGCGCTGGCGGTGTCGGGCAGGCCGGCCGATCACAACCACGACTTCGGACACGGCAAGGCCGAGTACATGTCCAGCCTGGTCGAGGGCGCGCTGATCTTCGTGGCCGCGGCGGCGATCATCATCACCTCGATCCGCCGCTTCATCGTGCCCGAACCGGTCGAGGAGCTCGGGTGGGGCCTGGCGCTGTCGGTGCTGGCGACGCTGGTGAACCTCGGGGTCGGACTGGTGCTGATCCGGCAGGGGCGCAAGCACCGCTCGATCACGCTCGAGGCAGACGGCAAGCACCTCATGACCGACGTCTGGACGACCGTCGGGGTGATCGCGGGCATCATCCTGCTCGCCGTGACCGGCTGGCACTGGATCGACCCGCTCATCGCGCTGCTGGTCGGCCTCAACATCCTGCTGACCGGCTGGAAGCTGATCCGCCGTTCGGTCGTGGGCCTGCTGGACGCCGCCCTCCCCGAGGACGAGGTCGCGGCCGTCCGGGAGGCCATCGAGGGCGTCATCGGCGACGACCGGGTCACGATCACCGAACTGCTGACCCGCGAATCGGGACGCCAGCGCTTCGTGCAGGCGACGGTCGTGGTCCCCGGGCACTGGACGGTCTCGCGCAGCCACGACCTCGCCGACGCCGTCGAGGAGGCCGTGCACCGGGCGCTGCCCGAGACGCGCACCGTGGTCCACATCGAGCCCGGCCCCTCGGAGCACCCCGACGAGCCCCGGGCGGACGCCGCCGGCTGAGCCGCACGCGACCGAGCGCCCCCGTCAGGCGCTCGCCCGGGCGCCGCGCGCCTCGGCGTCCAGCAGCAACCGCCAGGACCGGACGAGCGACTCGTCGACGTAGGCCTTGCGGGAGCCCCCCGGGCGCACCTGATCCTCCACGTGGTACTGCCGGACGCCGCGGCGTCCGAGCCACGGCACCTGGTCGGGGTGCAGGTCGCCGTCGGCGACGACGAGCCGGGCCAGCGCCGGGTCCCCGGCGAGCCGGGCGAGCAGGTCGTCGAGCCCGTGCTCGAGATCGCGCGCCGAGCCCGCGGTGCGGACGCCGTCCAGCCCGGGCAGCCCCCGGACCGCGCGCCAGGCGTCGTCGGTGTCGAGGGCGGCGTCGAAGGCCCGGGAGAAGGTCCAGGGGCAGGCGAAGCCGTCCAGCAGCGCCGACACCACGCCGACGTCGACCTCCCCGACCCCGTTGAGGAAGCCCAGCACCAGCCCGTCGGCGCCGGCGTCCAGGTAGGACGACACCAGCCCGCGCAGCCGCACGATCTCCCCGCCGTCGGTGGAGTAGCCGGGGCGCAGCCGGACGACCGGCCGCAGGTGCAGGCTGGAGCGCGACCGCACCTCGGCGACGAGCCGTGGCTCGGGCGACAGCGCCCCGTCGTCCAGGGCGCCCACCACCTCCAGCCGGTCGGCCCCGCCCGCTTCGGCGGGGGCGGCGTCCTGCGGCGTCAGGACGCGGACCTCCAGCGTCGCGCTCATGGCCTCATCATGGCCGAGGACGCCGCGGGAACGGCCACGCCACGCGGCGGAGCGCCCGGCGGCCGGGCCGCGCACGCGCCCGCATCCCCCGGGACGCGAACGGGGCGCCCCACCGAAGTGGGACGCCCCGCAGCGTCGGGTCGGGCGCGGATCAGAAGTCCATGCCGCCCATGCCGCCGTCGCCGCCCGGCATGGCCGGAGCCTTCTCGGGCTTGTCGGCGATGACCGCCTCGGTGGTGAGGAACAGGCCCGCGATGGACGCCGCGTTCTGCAGCGCCGAGCGCGTCACCTTGGTCGGATCCGGGATGCCGGCCTTGAGCATGTCGACGTACTCGCCGGTCGCCGCGTTGAGGCCCTCGCCCACGGGCAGGCCCGCGACCTTCTCGGCCACGACGCCGCCCTCGTAGCCCGCGTTCTCCGCGATCTGCTTCAGCGGGGCCGAGGCCGCGGTGAAGACGATCTGGGCGCCCACGAGCTCGTCGTCGGACATCTTCTTCAGCTTGCCCTTGGCCGCGTTGGCGGCCTGGATCAGCGCGACGCCGCCACCGGGGACGACGCCCTCCTCGACGGCCGCCTTCGCGTTGCGCACGGCGTCCTCGATGCGGTGCTTGCGCTCCTTGAGCTCGACCTCGGTGGCCGCGCCGACCTTGATGACGGCCACGCCGCCGGCCAGCTTGGCGAGGCGCTCCTGCAGCTTCTCGCGGTCGTAGTCGGAGTCGGAGTTCTCGATCTCGCGGCGGATCTGGGTCACGCGGCCCTTGATCTGCTCGGAGTCGCCGGCGCCGTCCACGATCGTCGTCTCGTCCTTGGTGACGAGCACCGAACGCGCCCGGCCCAGCATCTCGAGGGTGACCTGGTCGAGCTTGAGGCCGACCTCCTCGGAGATGACCTGGCCGCCGGTCAGGACGGCGATGTCGTTCAGCATGGCCTTGCGGCGGTCGCCGAAGCCCGGGGCCTTCACGGCGACGGACTTGAAGGTGCCGCGGATCTTGTTGACGATGAGGCCGGCCAGGGCCTCGCCGTCGACGTCCTCGGCGATGACCAGCAGCGGCTTGCCGCTCTGCATGACCTTCTCCAGCACGGGCAGCAGGTCCTTGAGGTTGCTGATCTTGCTGTTCACGATGAGCACGTAGGCATCGTCCAGCGACGCCTCCATGCGCTCGGGGTCGGTCACGAAGTAGGGGGAGATGTAGCCCTTGTCGAAGCGCATGCCCTCGGTGAGCTCGAGCTCCAGGCCGAAGGTGTTGCTCTCCTCGACGGTGATGACGCCTTCCTTGCCGACCTTGTCCATCGCCTCGGCGATGATGTCGCCCACGGTGGTGTCGGCGGCGGAGATGGACGCGGTGGCCGCGATCTGCGCCTTGGTGTCGACCGGGGTGGAGTTCTTGGCCAGTTCGTCGGCGATGACCTTGACGGCCTTGTCGATGCCGCGCTTGAGCTCGATGGGGTTCGCGCCGGCGGTCACGTTGCGGAGGCCCTCGCGGACCATCGCCTGCGCGATGACCGTCGCGGTGGTGGTGCCGTCGCCCGCGACGTCGTCGGTCTTCTTGGCGACCTCCTTGACCAGCTCGGCGCCGATCTTCTCGAACGGGTCGTCGAGCTCGATCTCCTTGGCGATGGACACGCCATCGTTGGTGATGGTGGGCGCACCCCACTTCTTCTCCAGCACGACGTTGCGGCCCTTGGGGCCCAGCGTCACCTTGACGGCGTCGGCGAGGACGTTCATCCCCCGCTCGAGGCCGCGGCGCGCGTCAACGTTGAATTCAATCAGCTTTGCCACAGCGGCAACCCTTTCGGATGTCAGCTTGATCGTCCGGACGGTGCCCGCGACGGACGGCCTGATCGGCAGGCCTCACCGGACCGAACGCGTGGCACTCTCGACCCGAGAGTGCTAACAACATGTTTAGCACTCGACACCCTCGACTGCAAACGAAATCCGGGATCCCGGCGGGCCGGTTGACGGCCCGCGGCGCGACGGCGACGCTGGCGTCGTGATCACCTGGGATCGGCTGCGGGCCGGCGCGAACGTGCTCAACCTCAGCACGGCGCTCGGGTTGGCGGCGGCGCTGGCCGGTCGCGCCCGGCTGCGCCGCGGCCCGCACGGCCTGATCCTGGCCGAGGGCTACCGGTTCGGCTTCCCCGTCGCCGGCGCGTTCACCGTGGGCGACGTGATCCTGACGCGCGGGGACTTCGTCCGGCTCGGGGCCGCGCAGCCCGACCTCCTCGAGCACGAGCGCCGCCACGCGATGCAGTACGCCGTGCTCGGGCCCTGGTTCCTGCCGGCCTACCTCGCGGCCGTCGCCTGGTCGTGGTGGCGGGCCGGCGACCCGGCCACGCGCAACGTCTTCGAACGCCACGCCGGGCTCGTCTCGGGTGGCTACGCTCCCCCGCCGCAGCCCGACCCCGAGCCGTGGGCCTGAGCGGCACCCCAGGACGGGCCCCGGCCCCAGGACGCACGGACGCCCCCGGCGCGGGCCGGGGGCGTGCGGGACGGTTCAGATGACGGAGTGGACCCCGAGGTGGCGCGCCGAGCGCTGCTCCTGCCGGCGCTGCCGCTGCCGCCGCAGCCGCTTGACGAGCATCGGCGCGTGCGCGAGCGCCTCGGGGCGGTCGATCAGCGCGTTGAGCTGCTGGTAGTAGCGGGGGGACGAGAGGCCGAAGCGCTCCAGGATGGCGGCTTCCTTGTTGTCGGTGGCCGCCCACCACGAGGCCTCGAAGTCGAGCAGGTCGGCCTCGGTCTCGGTGAGGCCGGACGGGCTCAGAGCGTAGGCATCGGACATGCGGGCGAGTTTACGCCCGAATCACAGCCGTGTCATTCGTGTCACCCTGCAGCGGGGTTTGCCCCCCGTTGAGCGGCCGGGTCTAATGGAGTGGAACACGACTGCCCAGACTGCATGGAGGCGCTGGCGATGGACCTTCTCCAAGGGACGATGATCCACTACCCGTGGGGAACGTTCGAGGCCATCCATGATCTGCTGGGCACCCAACCCGACGGCCGGCCGCTGGCCGAGTTCTGGCTGGGCGCGCACCCGCTGGCCCCCTCCGCGCTGGCGGGCACCACGCTGGACACCGCCATCGCCGAGCGTCCCACCCTGCTGGGCGAGCGCAGCGTGGCGGCGTTCGGGCCGCAGCTGCCCTTCCTGATGAAGATCCTCTCGGCGCGGCACGCGCTGTCGTTGCAGGCGCACCCGAACCGGGAGCAGGCCCAGGCGGGCTTCGCCGCCGAGGAGGCCGCCGGCATCCCGCGGGAGTCGCCGCAGCGCACCTACAAGGACACCTGGCCCAAGCCGGAACTCCTGGTGGCCCTCGACGAGTTCCGGACGCTGGCGGGCTTCCGCGAGCCGACGTTGACCGCCGAACTGTTCGGGGGGCTCGAGGCCGGGCCCGACGTGGACCGGCTGATCGCGCCCCTGCGCTCCCGCGGCGGAGAGGCCGCCCTGCAGGAGGTGTTCCTGCAGGTGCTCTCGCTCGGCGCGGAGCACCGCGGCGTCGTCGACGCCGTGCTGGCCGCCGCCGTGTCGCACCGCGGCGAGGACGGCGAACTCGGACGCTTCTCCCGCACGGCCCTCGAACTCGACGACGTGTTCCCCGGCGACCCGGGATCATGGCGGCGCTGCTGATGAACCCGGTCACGCTCCAGCCCGGCGAGGCGCTCTACGTGCCGGCCGGACGCATGCACGCGCACCTGCACGGCACCGGCATCGAAGTGATGGCGAGCAGCGACAACGTACTGCGCGGCGGCCTGACCTCCAAGCACATCGCGGTGGACGAGCTCGTGACGGTGGTCGACTTCGCCTGGGGCACCCCGACGCTCCGGCGGGCGACCGAGACCGCGCCGGGCGTGTGGACCTACGACACGCCCGCGACCGAGTTCCAGGTCACCCGCCTCGAGGTCGCCCCGGGCGCCGAGGTCGCGCTGCCCGAGTGCCACGAGGCCCGCATCCTGCTCGTGACCCGCGGCGACGTGACCCTGGCCTCCGGCGCCGGCGTCCTCGAGTTGGGCCAGGGCGACTCGGCCTTCCTCACCGCGCAGGACGCGGCCGTGACCGCGACCGGCGACGGCCAGGCGTTCCTGGCCTCCCCCGGGATCGCCTGAGCGGGCCGTCGCGACCGGCGACCGGCAGGCGTCCTGACCTCTCCGGGACCGCCCGAGCCCGGTCGAAGCGAGCCCGTCGCGGCTCATCCGCGACGGGGAAGCGGACCCGTGAAGGTCAGCCGCGGCCGTCGCCCAGCAGCGTCCGGCCGTCGTCGGTGATGGTCCAGTACGGGTTGTACGCGATCTCCCACGGGTGGTCGTCCGGGTCGGTGAAGACGCCGGAGTACCCGCCCCAGTAGGTGCGGTCCGGCGTCCGGACGATCCGGGCACCCGCGCGCTCGGCCTCGTCGATCAGCTCGTCCACGTCGGCGGGCGAGGTGACGTTCACCGCCAACGTCACGCCGCCCCAGCCGCCCCGGTCGAGATCGTCGGTCCCGGAGTCGATCGCCAGCGCGGACCGCTCCCACAGCGCGAACACCGTGCCGCCCGCCTGGAAGAACGCGAGCCCCTCCGGCGAGGGCGACTGGGTCCACCCGAGCCTGCGGTAGAAGTCCCGCGAGCGCTCGACGTCGGCCACGCCCAACGTCACCATCGAGATACGCATGTCCATGCCTCCATCCTCGCCCACGGGCGCGGGGCCCGGAGCCGGGCACGCCGGTTTTGTAAGCTCTCCTCGTTCCGCGCCTACCGAAGGGTCGACAACCGATGAGTGGTGGCCTCGCCGCATTGCTGGATGACATCGCCGCCATGGCGAAACTGGCCGCCGCGTCCGTGGACGACGTCGCGGCCGCGGCCGGACGCGCGTCCGCGAAGGCGGCCGGCGTCGTGATCGACGACACCGCCGTCACCCCGCGCTACGTGACCGGGTTCAGCCCGACCCGCGAACTGCCGATGATCAAGAACATCGCCGTCGGCTCGCTGCGCAACAAGCTCATCATCATCCTCCCGGCGATCCTGCTGCTCAGCCAGTTCCTGCCGTGGCTGCTCACGCCGCTGCTGATGGTCGGCGGGCTCTACCTCAGCTACGAGGGCGCGGAGAAGCTGTGGGAGAAGGTGTCGGGCCACGACAAGCACGCCGCCGCCCAGCCGGTCACGACCCAGGGGGCGGACCAGGAGAAGGTGATGACGTCGGGCGCGATCCGCACCGACTTCATCCTCTCGGCCGAGATCATGGTGATCGCCCTCAACGAGGTCGCCGGCGAGCCGCTGCTGTCCCGCGCCATCATCCTCATCGTCGTCGGCATCGGCATCACGCTCGGCGTCTACGGCGTCGTGGCGCTCATCGTGAAGATGGACGACATCGGCCTCGCGCTCGCCGAGGGCGGGCAGGGCTTCCGCGCCCGCTTCGGCCAGAGCCTGGTCAAGGCGATGCCGACGGTGCTCGCGGTGCTGTCCAACGTCGGCATGATCGCGATGCTGTGGGTCGGCGGCCACATCCTGCTGGTGGGGGTCGACACCCTCGGCTGGCACGCCCCCTACGCGTTCGTCCACCACCTCGAGGAGCTCGTCGCGCACGCCACGGGCCCGCTCGGGGGCTTCCTGGCGTGGCTCACGAACACCTTCTTCTCGTTCCTCATCGGCCTGGCCGTGGGCGCGCTCGTCGTGGTGGTCATGCACCTCATCCCCCGCCGCAAGGAGGCCGCGGCTCACTGACCGCGCCCGCCGGGGTCGTCCGCTCGGACTCCCTCGTCGCGTCGCCCGCTCGCGGGCAGGAGCCGCGAGCCAGGTGCCGCGGCCAGAAATCGGGAATCGCGCAGTCGACGGGTCGCGCGGCGGCGTTCCCCCTTGTCGGCCGAGGCGCCCAGGAGGTCGAGTGCGCGATTCTTGATTTTCTCGCTGCCCGCCGGCGGTCAGTCGGTGGCGAGTTCGGGCTCGTCGCCGTCGGAGGTCTTCTTCAGCCCGACGACGCAGCCGATGATCCCCACGAGGAACAGCGCCTTCAGCGGCGTGAGCGCCTCGGCGCCGGACAGCGCCGCGTACAGCACGGTGACCACCGCGCCGATTCCGGTCCAGACCGCGTAGGCGGTGCCCGTCGGGATGAACCGCATGGCCCAGCCCAGGCCGACGACGCTCAGCACGGTCGCGATCAGGAACACCACCGACGGCACGAGCTGGGTGAAGCCCTGCGACTGCGACAGCGCGGTCGCCCACACCGCCTCGAGCAGGCCGCTCACCACCAGGACGATCCACGCCATGTCAGCCCACCACCTTCAGGCCGACCACGCACGTGACGATCCCGATCAGCAACAGCAGACGCTTCAGGGTGGCGGGCTCGGTGCCGCGCACCATCGCCCAGACCACGGTCAGGGTGGCGCCGGTGGCCGTCCAGACGGCGTACGCCGTCCCGACCGGGATCGTGATCATCGCGAGCGAGAGCCCGTACAGGCTCGCGATGGACGCCACGACGAACACCAGCGTCGGCTTCAGCTTGCGCAGCCCGTCGGAGTTGCCCAGGGCGGTGGCCCACACCGCCTCCAGGACCCCCGAGGCCAACAGAATCATCCAGTCCACGTCGCGCCACGCTACCCGAGCCGCCCCGACGGGCCGCCGCCGGGGGCGCACGCGTGCCCGGTACGGCACAATGGGGGCGGCCCTGAGGGGCGTTGCCTCCGTAGCTCAGTTGGTAGAGCACCCGCCTTGTAAGCGGACGGTCGCGGGTTCGAATCCTGTCGGAGGCTCATGGATCCTTCCAAGCTCGGCCCGATCGCGCCGATCGGTGCCCGTCTCGCCGCGGCCGCCGCCCGCGCCCCGCGCAGCAAGTGGGCCGACGCGACCGAGGCCAACCCGAACCACTCGGCCTGGTACGTCCAGCGGTTCCGCGACCTGGCCGCGTCGGGCGCGGACCTCGTCGGCGAGGCCCGCCTGATCGACGCCATGGCCCCGCGCGGCGCGACCGTGCTCGATGCGGGCTGCGGGCCGGGCCGGCACGCGGGCTACCTGCACGAACGCGGCCACACCGTCGTCGGGGTGGATCTGGACCCGGTGCTGATCGAGGCCGCCGAGGAGGACTTCCCCGGCCCCCGCTACCTCGTCGGCGACCTGGCGACCTTCACACTGCCCCCCGACGTCCCGCAGGAGTACGACCTGGTGTTCAGCGCCGGGAACGTGATGGGCTTCCTGCACCCCGACACCCGCCGTCCGGCGCTGGTCTCGATCGCGTCCTGGCTCGCCCCGCAGGGGCGCGCCGTGATCGGCTTCGGCGCGGGCCGCGGCTACGCCTTCGACGACTTCTTCGCCGACGCCGCGGCGTCCGGGATGTCCGTGGACGACGCCTTCAGCACCTGGGACCTGCGCCCGTACGGCCCGGACGCGACCTTCCTGGTCGCCGTCCTGTCCCGGGCCTGATCAGGCGCCCAGCAGCGCCCGCAGCGCGGGGGTCAGCCCCGTGACCGCGACGGGCTCGGGCCCCCGCACGAACGTGTCGGGCGTGACCACCATGCACACCTCGGTGATCGCCCGGGCGCCCTCGGCGCGCAGCGACGTGCCCTGTTCGGCGTAGCCGACCTTCGCCGAGACGCGGCGCGAGCGCGCGTTGTCGAGCGTGGCGCGCGACTCGGCCCGGACGGCGCCGAGGTGGTCGAAGGCCAGGGTCAGCACCGCTCGCCGCATCAGGGTGCCCAGGCCGCGCCCTCGGGCGTCCGGATGCAGAAACGAGCCCGAGGTGACCAGTCGCAGCACCGCGAAGTCGCCGGCCGCCAGGTCCTGCACGCCGATCAGCCGACCGGCCTCGAAGACGCCGAGGGTGAAGCGCCACGCGTCCGGGCCGAAGTCGACACGCTGGCGCCAGATCCAGCGCAGCGACGGCAACGCCCCCTCGCGCTGGGACTCGCGCCACCAGCCGAACACGTGGTCGGCGTCCCGCTCGGCACCCGGGAACAGGTCGTCGGTGACCAGCGCCGCGTAGGCGTCCAGGTCGTCGTCACGCAGCGGGCGCAGTTCCAGCGGGCCGGACGCGATGCGCAGCCCGAACGGCGGGAAGACGGTCTCCAGAGCCATCCCCCCATGCTAGGGACGACCTCAGCCCTGGGGGGCCTCCTGCTTGCGGGCGCGGTAGAAGTACACCGCCAGCATGCCGACGATGATCGCGATGGAGACGTACCACAGGTACTTGCCGTAGGTGTCGACCGCGGCGACCGCCGGCTCCCCGATCCAGTAACCGAGCGCCATGTAGCCGGCGCTCGTGCCCAGCGCGCTGAGGAAGCCGACCGTGAGGAACTTGCGCAGGCTGGTGCCGGCCGCACCCAGGGCGGCGTAGACCACGGCCGCGGGGATCGGGATCGGCAGGAACGTCACGACGATCGCCAGCGTCTCGTAGCGGCGCGCCCAGCTCCAGGCCCGCTCGTAGCGGCGCTGGGTGCGCGGCGACTTGCCGTCGACCCAGATGTCGAGGATCGAGCGCCCCCACAGCTTCCCGGCCCACCAGTAGATCCAGTCGAACTTCATGCTCATCAGCGAGCCGAACAGCAACACCAGCGGCCACCACTGGTCCCCGACCGCGGCGAGCGCGCCGACCAGGACGAGACCGGTGCGGTAGCCGAGCGAGCCCAGGATGTGCGGCGCGAGGCCGAGCATGATCGGACGCAGCGGCAACATGACCAGCCCGTAGACCGCGGCGACGCTCAGCGCGGTGAGGCACGCGAAGTCGGCACGCCCGGGCTTGTGCTTCCACGGCAACCCTTCGGCCTGCCACCACTCCTGCTCCGCATCCGCGGAGGAAGCGCTCGGCGAGTCATCCGCATTCGCGGATCGGGCGGCGTCCCGCTCGGGCTGTTCGGTCACCCGTCGAAGGATACCCGGGCGGCGACGGCACCCCGGGAAAGCGTTTGATTGCGAGTCGGTCACGGCGGACGCAACAAGTCGCACACGCCCTTCGAGGCGTGCTTAGATGACCAATAACCGTGATGCTGCGGTTGTTCCACAACGGATCGTCGGGCACGTACCTGCCCGTGGAAAGGAAGTGCGGCTATGGCTGCTGTCAGCTTCAAGGACGCCACGCGCGTCTACCCGGGGTCTGACCACCCCGCCGTCGACAAGCTCAACCTCGAGATCGGCGACGGCGAATTCATGGTCCTCGTCGGCCCGTCGGGCTGTGGCAAGTCGACGTCCCTGCGCATGCTCGCAGGCCTCGAAGAGGTCAACGCCGGTTCGATCAACATCGGCGACCGCGACGTCACGGACCTGCCCCCGAAGGATCGCGACATCGCGATGGTCTTCCAGAACTACGCCCTCTACCCCCACATGACCGTGGCCGACAACATGGGCTTCGCCCTGAAGATGCAGAACGTGGCCAAGGACGAGCGCGAGAAGCGCGTCCTGGAGGCCGCCAAGCTGCTCGGCCTGGAGGACTTCCTGTCCCGCAAGCCGAAGGCCCTGTCCGGTGGCCAGCGCCAGCGCGTCGCCATGGGCCGCGCCATCGTCCGTCAGCCGCAGGTGTTCCTCATGGACGAGCCGCTGTCGAACCTGGACGCCAAGCTCCGCGTGTCCACCCGCACCCAGATCGCCGCGCTGCAGACCCGCCTCGGCGTCACCACCGTCTACGTGACCCACGACCAGGTCGAGGCCATGACGATGGGTGACCGCGTCGCGGTCATGAAGGACGGCGTCCTGCAGCAGGTCGACTCCCCGCTGGCCCTGTACGACAAGCCGCGCAACCTGTTCGTCGCCGGCTTCATCGGCTCGCCGGCCATGAACCTGCTCTCGGGCAAGGTCGTCGACGGCGGCGTCCAGATCGGCGACTACGTCGTTCCGGTGTCCCGCGAGATCCTGGCCAAGGCGGCCGGCGAGGACGAGATCACCCTCGGCATCCGCCCGGAGAACTTCGTCCCGGCCCCCGGCAACGACGGCATCGCGATCGACATCGCGGTCGTCGAGGAACTCGGCGCCGACTCCTACCTCTACGGCACCCGCGCCGGGCTGTCGGACGAGGAGAAGCTCAACGCTCCGCAGCTCGTGGCCCGCCTGCAGTCGCGTCACCCGATGACGGCGAACCAGACGGTCCGCCTGCAGCCGGTGACCGAGGCCCTGCACGTGTTCTCGAACAAGACCGGCGATCGCATCTCCTGATCACCCGTCACCGGCGGCCCCGCCCGCGCTTCGGCGCGGCGGGGCCGTTCCGCGTCCGGACGGTGGGACGCCGCGGCGCCGTCACCGCGTCCGACACGGGCGGATGCCGTCCAGGTGGTTGAATGGGGACCGTGCCTCGCTTCCTTGCGGCCCAGCCCGACGCCCGCCTGATCCCCCTGCCGTGGCACCTCCCGCTCGCCGACTGGCCCACCGACGTCCTGGTCGCCCTCCCCCGCGGCATCTCGCGGCACGTCGTCCGCTTCATCCAGGTCGGCTCGGAGGTCTTCGCCGCCAAGGAGCTCCTGGAAGGCTCGGCGATGCACGAGTACCGGATGCTCACCGACCTCAGCCGGCTCCGCGCGCCCGCCGTGGAGCCGTCCGGCGTCGTGTCGGGGCGCGTCGACCTGCAGGGCAACCCGCTGGACTCGATCCTTCTGACCCGGCACCTGCAGTTCTCCCTGCCCTACCGGTCGCTGTTCTCCACCGGGGTGCGCCGCGACACGGTGTCGCGGCTGATCGACGCCATGGTCGTCCTGCTCGCCCGGCTGCACCTGCTGGGCTTCCTGTGGGGCGACGTGTCGCTGTCCAACATCCTGTTCCGCCGGGACGCGGGCGAGTTCGCCGCCTACCTCGTCGACGCCGAGACCGGCGAACTGCACGAACACCTGTCGGACGGGCAGCGGCTGCACGACCTGGAGATCGCCGTGGTGAACCTGTTCGGCGAGTTCTGCGACCTGAAGGAGGGCCGGATGCTCGACGAGCAGCTCGACCCGCTGGCGCTGGTCAAGCAGATCGAGACCCGCTACCACGACCTGTGGCAGGAGCTCACCGGCGTGGAGGAGTTCGCCGGGAGCGAGCTGTCCCGCATCGAGTCGCGCGTCCGCCGCCTCAACAACCTCGGCTTCGACGTGGCCGAACTCGACATCCAGACCTCCGCCACGGGCGAGACCATCCGGATCCAGCCCAAGGTGGTGGACGCAGGCCACCACAGCCGCCGCCTGCTGCGTCTGACGGGGCTCGACACCGAGGAGAACCAGGCGCGCCGCCTGCTGAACGACCTGGACGCATACCGCGCCAAGAACAACCTCAGCCACGTCGAGGAGTCGGTCGCGGCCCACCAGTGGCTCATGCACGCGTTCGAGCCGGTCGTCACCGCCATCCCGCCGGACCTGGCCGGCAAGCGCGAGCCCGCGCAGATCTACCACGAGGTGCTCGACTACCGCTGGTACCAGTCGCAGCGCGAGCGCCGCGAGGTGCCGCTCACCGAGGCCGTGCTGGGCTACATCACCGACGTGCTGAGCGCCCTGCCCGACGAGGTGATCTCGTCGGAGATGCTCGCCCCGGTCGGAGAGTCCCGGCAGCTGGTCAACCCGCTCGACCCGTCCCAGGGGTTCGTCGACGACCAGGACCTCCCCGAGGACCCGTGGGAGCGGGAGGCCTTCGCGCCGGGCACCGAGGTGCTGCCCGACCACCTCGACATCGACGCCCTGCGCCGCCGCGCCAAGGGCTGAGGGGCACGCGCATGGCGACCGCGTGGAACCTGATGTTCGGCGTCCCGGACGGCGTGGCGCAGCTGCCGGTCCGGACCGCACCGCTGCAGCACCGCTCCCCGCGCGACGCCCGGCCCGTGCCGGACGGTCCGCCGTCGGGCTGGACCGGGACCGACGGGCCCGGCATCGCCTGGATGCACTGGCCCCGGCACCCGGTCACGGGCCTGCCGCTGTGCCACATCCTCACCCTGTGGCTGCCGCGGGAGTACCGCCGCGCCGGCGAGGAGTTCCCCGGCATCGCGTTCTTCTCCGCCGGCGGGAGAGCCTGCTTGGCGCCGACTACCCCGCCCAGCTCGGCGCGGCGTTCGCCGCCGACCTCGCGGCCGCGGAGCCGCACCCCCGCTGGTTGCGCCGGGTCGACGAACTCGGCTGCGAGCACGGCTTCCTGTGGCTCACCGAGTCCGAACTGGCCGCCGGCCCGACGCCGCCCGCGGCCGACCCCCGCGCGGCATCCGATCGCCGCACGGAAATGGAGAGTCGCGGCGAGGGCTTCCTCAGCGCCTGGGACTCCCCGTGGGGCCGCGACGACATCTGGCTGGTCGAGCGCGACGACCCGAACGCGGGCCTGGCGCCGCAGGACCGCTGGGCGAACCCCTCGAACGGCTACGCCGAGCCGTTCGGCGACGGCGCCGCGGACTGGGCGGCACCGCTGCGGGGCTTCTCGCACCTGGGCGGCACCACCTTCCACGCCCAGGACCTCCCCGACGGGCTGACGCCCTGGTTCCTGGAACTGGAGGAGTTCGGCCCGCTCAACTTCGGCGGCGGCTGCCTGCAGCTGGATCTGGAGTCCGACACGTTCGACTGGGCCTGCTGACACCCCGAGGAGACCCCATGCTGCCCGACGACCCCACCGCGCCCGGCGTCCTGTCCGCCGCCCTGACCCCGGCGCTGGCCACCGCGCTCGAGCGCCAGGTGACGGGCGTCCCGGACGCCGAGGTGGTGGGGCTGGGCGTGTTCACCGACGCCGACGCCACCTCGATCGTCGCGGTCGCGAACACCCGTGCCCACCTGGACGCCATGGTCGCGGCCAAGCCCCGCTACGCCGCCGACCAGGTGTGGGACATGGGCGCCTGGTGGACGCCCGCGCGCGACACCCCGCCGCGGGAGCCCGACCCGCTGCGCGGGTTCGAGGCCGCCTTCGGCCAGGTGCACGACCGGCTGCAGGGCGACGCCGCCGTCGGCGCGCCGGTGATGGCGTCGCGCCGGTTCATCTGGGACGCGATCCTCACCGCGCTGGTCGACCTGCGCGCACGCGGCTTCTTCGCCCGCTGGCCGAACGCCGTGATCGAGATGGACGCCTACGACGCCGAGATCGACTTCGAGGAGATCGCCGACTGGGGCGATCGGCTGAACCCGCCCGAGGTCGCCCGGGGCTTCCGGGCGTTCCTCGGCATCGCCTGACGCCCCGGGGCGGCGCGGCGCGCGCGGCCCCACGTCGATAGGATGGGCGGGTGAGCCTGCGCCTGTACGACACCGCGAGCCGCGCCAAGCGCGACTTCACCCCCCTGGTCGAGGGGGAGGTCTCCATCTACTCCTGCGGCCCCACCGTCCAGAAGGCCCCCCACCTGGGGCACGTGCGCAAGGAGGTCAACTTCGACGTCCTGCGCCGGTGGCTGGAACACTCCGGCTACGCCGTCACCCTGATCTCCAACGTCACCGACATCGACGACAAGATCCTCCAGCTCGCCGCCGAGTCGGGCGAGCCCTGGTACGCCTTGGCGTACCGCGTCGAGGGCATCTTCCACGACGCCTACCGCGCGCTCGGCATCCAGCCCCCCACCTACGAGCCGCGCGCCACCGGCCACATCCCGGAGATGATCGAGCTGATCGCCGAGCTGATCGCGGCCGGCCACGCCTACCCCGCGCCGGACGGCTCGGGCGACGTCTACTTCGACGTGGCGAGCTGGCCGACCTACGGCGCCCTGTCCGGGCAGAAGGCCGACGAGGTGGTCGCGGGCGAGGACGCCGACGAGCGCGGCAAGCGCGACCCCCGCGACTTCGCCCTGTGGAAGGGCACCAAGCCGGGCGAGCCCGCCACGGCGTCCTGGAACTCCCCCTGGGGACCCGGGCGCCCCGGCTGGCACATCGAGTGCTCGGCGATGGCCGGCAAGTACCTCGGCCCCGCCTTCGACATCCACGGGGCGGCCTGGACCTGCGCTTCCCACACCACGAGAACGAGCTCGCGCAGTCGCGCGCCGCCGGGCGGCCATTCGCCAACGTCTGGATGCACAACGCGTGGGTGACCCAGGCCGGCGAGAAGATGAGCAAGTCGCTGGGCAACACCGCCGACGTGCTGGAGGCCGTGGCCCGCCACGGCGGCCGGGCCGTCCGGCTCTACCTCGCCGGCCCGCACTACCGCTCCGCGATCGAGCTCTCGGACGAGTCGCTGGACGAGGCCGCCACCCAGCTGCAGCGCATCGACACCTTCCTGGAGCGGGCGCGCAAGGCCGCCGGCGCGGGCGGCGCCGCCGGCGAGGTGCCGGGCGACTTCGCGGCCGCCATGGACGACGACCTCGGGACGCCGCAGGCGCTGGCGGTCCTGTTCAACACCGTGCGCGAGGGCAACCAGGCCCTCGACCGCGGCGACGGCGACGCCGTGGGCTCGGCCCTGGCCGCCGTCGTGGCGATGCTGGGCGTGCTCGGCCTGGATCCGGACGCCCCGGAGTGGAGCGACGCGGGCGGCGCCGACGACCTGGAACCGGTCGTGGACGCCCTCGTGCAGGAGATGCTCGCGCAGCGGGCCCAGGCCCGCGCCGAGAAGGACTGGGCGCGCGCGGATGCGATCCGCGACGCGCTGGCCGCGGCCGGGCTCAAGGTCGAAGACACCAAGGACGGGGCTCGCTGGAGCCTCGAGAGGGGCTGAGATGGCCGGGAACAGTCAGCGCAAGGGGGCCGTCCGCAAGCGCGGCAAGGGCCTGGGCAACGCCGGGAACACCGCCGGCTCGGGCGGACGCGTCAAGCGCGGCCTCGAGGGGCGGGGTCCCACGCCCAAGGCGGAGGACCGCCCGTACCACAAGGCGTATCGCAAGCGCCGGCCCGAGGAGTCGCCGATCTCGGCCGAGCGGCCCCGCGGCCGCCGCACCCCGCCGGGCGAGCAGCGGGTCCGCACCGCCGACCGCAAGGCGCCCGGCGCGGAGTGGGTCATCGGCCGCAACGCGGTGCTGGAGGCCCTGCAGGCCGACCTGCCGGTGCGGCGCGCCTACCTGATGGAGGGTGCGGAGCGGGACTCCCGGATCGGCGACATCCTGCGGATCGCCGCCGAGAAGAGCATCACGCTGCTGCAGGCGTCCCGCACCGAGCTGGACCGGATGACCTCCGGCGCGGTGCACCAGGGCGTGGCGGTGCAGCTTCCCGAGTTCGAGTACGCGCACCCCTCCGACGTGCTGGCCGACGCGCTCGACAGCCACGCGCCGCTCGTGGTGGCCTGTGACTCCATCACCGATCCCCGGAACCTGGGCGCGATCATCCGCTCGGCGGCCGCGTTCGGCGCCGTCGGCATCGTGCTGCCCGAGCGCCGCTCCGCGCACATGACCGCCGCGTCGTGGAAGACGTCGGCGGGCGCGGCGGCGCGCGTCCCGATCGCGCTGGCGACCAACCTCAACCGCGTCATCAAGGAGTACGCCGACGCGGGCTTCGTGGTGGTCGGCCTGGCCGGCGAGGGCGACACCCCCGTCGACGAGATCCCCGGCGTCGAGGGCCCGGTGCTGCTGGTGATCGGCTCCGAGGGCGACGGCCTGTCCCGGCTGGTCCGGGAGAACTGCGACGTGCTGGCGTCGATCCCGATCAGCTCGTCCGTGGAGAGCCTCAACGCCTCGGTGGCGGCCTCGATCGCGCTCTACGCCATCGAGCAGGCGCGCGCTCAGGCCTGAGCCTCGCCGCCCTGGCAGCCCCGCGCGACGCCGGGGCGCAGCGCGGACGCGATCGCGCGGCTGATCTCGTTCAGCCGCGCCACCTGCTCGGCGTCGAGGGCGTCGAACACCAGCCGCCGCACGTTCTCGACGTGCCCGGGCGCGGCCGCGACGACGGCGTCCCAGCCCGTCGGGGTGAGCGCGGCCAGCGTCGCCCGCCCGTCCTCGGGGTCGGGCTCGCGGCGCAGCAGCCCGCGGCCCTCGAGGCGCGCGGCGACCCGCGACAGGTGGGACGCGTTGAGGTGCGACAACTCGGCGATCGCCCCCATCCGGGCGCTGCGCCCCGGTGCCATCGAGAGCCACGAGAGCACCTGGTATTCCGCGTGACGCAGATCGCTGTCGCGCACGAGCTGGGCGTCCAGCGCCTGGGGCAGCCACGTCACCACCATCGACAGACCGATCCAGGCCTGCCGCTCCTCCTCGCTCAGCCAGCGCGTCTCATCCATGACGGCAGCTTATTTGACGCGGAAACAAACCGCACCCGATACTGGGTTTAGTTTCCGCAGCAAATAACCAGGAGTCCCCCATGATCGTCGCCCTCTGGATCCTCAACGCCCTGCTCGCCCTCGCCTTCCTCGGCGCGGGCCTCATGAAGCTGGCCACGCCCAAGGCGACGCTGCGGGAGAAGGGCATGGCCTGGACCGACGAGTACTCCGCCACGATGGTCAAGGTGATCGGGGGCGCGGAGGCGCTCGGCGCGCTCGGCCTGATCCTGCCCCTGGCCACCGGGATCGCGCCGATCCTCGCGCCCATCGCGGCCCTGTGCCTCGCCCTCACGATGGCCGGCGCCGTCGCGACCCACGTGCGCCGCAAGGAGCCCGTGGCGCCCGGGCTCGTCCTGGGGCTGGCCTCGCTGGCCTCCGCCGCGCTGGGCTTCGCGGTCGTCCTCTAGCCGGAGCCCGGGAGCGCCGTCAGCCGCAGACGGCCTCGATGCTGCCGTGGTAGGCCAGCGGCGTCCGTGCCTGGGTGCACAGCGTGCTCGTGGCGCGGGCCGGCTGGCCGTCGATCGGCAGCGCCGCCGGCGCGACGCCCCACGGCCGGTCGGCGGCACCCAGCAGCTGCGCCCACATCGTCGGCGCGGCCGCCTCCACCACGCGGGTGTTGGCCGGGTCGAGCCCCGCGTCGGACGCGAACCGCCGCATCGCCTCGTCCCGACCCAGCTCCGCGTCGATCAGGCCGACCTCCTTGGCCTTGCGGGGCGCGAAGATCGCGGCGCCGAGCTGATCCACGATCACCGCGCGGTCGATGCTGCGCTTCGCCGCGACATGGTCGACGAAGTCGCCGTAGAACTCGTCCACGATCGCCTGCAGCTCCGCGCGCTCGGCCGGGGTCATGTCGCGGAACGGGTTGCCCGAGTCCTTGCCCGTGCCCGCGGTGATGTACTCGCTCTCGATCCGCTCGGCCTGCACCGCGCCGAGGATGCTGCCGGTGGCGGTCACGTTGCGGTACCGCTCCAGCGGGCCCATGATCACGCCGATGCTGCCCACGACCGAGCCGTGCTCGACGACGATCTCGTCGGCGCCCGCCATCGCGTACATGCCCGCCGAGGCCGACATGTCCTCGACGTAGGCGTACACCTTCTTGCCGGTGCGCTCGCGGTAGCGGTCGACCGCGTCGGCGATCGCTCGCGCCCCCGCGATCGAGCCGCCCGGGGTGTTCATCGTCAGGACGACGCCGCCCGCCGACTCGGCGGTCATCCCGTCCAGGACGTCGGCGACCTCGTAGCCGTAGGTGCCGGCGGTCAGCCCGAGCCCGTCGGCGCCGCTGGTCATCATGGCGCCGCGGATGGGGATGGACCGCAGGGTGTCGCGCGCCGTGCTCGGGCCCCAGACGGTCGCCAGGGGCTCCACCCCGGTCTGGTTCGCCCCCGTCACCGACGACGCGGCGGCGCCGAGCCCCATGAGGGCGATGCCGCCCAGGATCGACGCGACCAGCGAGCCGGCGATCAGCGCGAGCCCCGCGCCCAGCCCGGCGCCCGCGCCGAGCCCGAATCCCCGCCGGAACGGCGTCTCGGGCCGCAGCGCGCGGGGAGGCGGTCCAGCGGGTCCGGGGGGCGGTGCCAGGGGCGCCTGGGGCATGGGCCGAGGCCCGGGCGCACTGGCCGGCCACGGCTGGTTCACGGGTGCGGGCCGCCCTGCGGGCCCCTGCTGGGGCGGCCAACCCGGGCCCTGCTGCGGTCCTCCGGGGCCCTGGGGCGGCGGCCCTCCCGGGCCCTGGTGGGGCGGCGGCCCTGCCGGGCCCGGCTGCTGCGCCGGCGTGCCGGGCGCGTCCGCGCCGGATCCGGTGACGTGGGGGTCGGGGCGGTCGTTCGGGGTGTCGGTCAACTCTCGGCCTCTCGTGCGGTCGGACGCCTCCAACCTAGCCACCGGCCGGGACGGCGGCGTCCCCCGCGACGGATCAGTGCCCACAGTCACCCCGGGGGACGACACCGGCCGCCCGCGGCGTCCATCGGGGGTCGGATGGAGGCCCCCGCGCCGCCGCGTTGGTAGATTGGCGCCACCGTCGACCTTCCACAGGAGATGTTCGTGTCCGACCACGCCGCCACCGCGTCCAGCGCCTACAGCCAAGCCCTGTCGATCATCAGCAGCGTGGAGCCGCGCATCAGCGACGCCATCCGCTCCGAGCTCGACGATCAGCGCAACTCCCTCAAGCTCATCGCCTCCGAGAACTACGCCTCGCTGGCCACGCTGCTCACCATGGGCAACTGGCTGTCGGACAAGTACGCCGAGGGCACCATCGGCCACCGCTTCTACGCGGGCTGCCAGAACGTCGACACCGTGGAGGCGGTGGCCGCCGAGCACGCCCGCGAGCTGTTCGGCGCCCAGTACGCCTACGTGCAGCCGCACTCGGGCATCGACGCGAACCTCGTCGCCTACTGGGCGATCCTCAACAAGCGCGTCGAGTCCCCCACGCTGGCCCGCCTGGGCGCCAAGAACGTCAACGAGCTGTCCGAGGCCGACTGGGAGGAGCTGCGCCACGAGTTCAACGCCCAGCGCGTCATGGGCATGAGCCTGGACGCCGGCGGGCACCTCACCCACGGCTTCCGCCACAACATCTCCGGCAAGATGTTCGAGCAGCGGGCCTACGGCACCGACCCCGAGACCGGCCTGATCGACTATGACGCCCTCCGCGAGGCCGCCCGGGAGTTCAAGCCGCTGATCCTCGTGGCCGGCTACTCGGCCTACCCGCGCCGCGTGAACTTCGCGAAGATGCGCGAGATCGCCGACGAGGTCGGCGCGACCCTGTTCGTCGACATGGCGCACTTCGCGGGCCTGGTCGCCGGCAAGGTGTTCACCGGCGAGGAGAACCCGGTCGGCTACGCCGACGTCGTCGCCTCGACCACCCACAAGAGCCTGCGCGGTCCCCGCGGCGGCTTCCTGCTCTCGACGCCCGAGTACGCCGAGTTCATCGACAAGGGCTGCCCCATGGTGCTGGGCGGCCCGCTGAGCCACGTCATGGCCGCCAAGGCCGTCGCGTTCGCCGAAGCCCGCACCGACGACTTCCAGACCTACGCCCGGGCCGTCGCCGACAACGCCCAGACCCTCGCCGAGGGCCTGGCCAAGCGCGGCGTGACCCTGGTCACCGGCGGCACGGACAACCACCTCGTCCTGCTCGACGTGACCACCTCGTTCGGCCTCACCGGCCGGCAGGCCGAGTCGGCGCTGCTGGACGCCGGCGTGGTGACCAACCGCAACTCGATCCCGCGCGACCCCAACGGCGCCTGGTACACCTCCGGCATCCGCATCGGGACGCCGGCGCTCACCTCGCGCGGCTTCGGCGCCGACGAGTTCGACCGCGTCGCCGGCCTGATCGCCGACGTCCTGGCGAACACCGAGCCCGTCACGGCGTCCACCGGCAAGCCGGGCAAGGCCAAGTACACGCTGGCCGACGGCGTC
The DNA here is from genome assembly GCF_011393335.1 of Propioniciclava coleopterorum. Taxonomy (NCBI): domain Bacteria; kingdom Bacillati; phylum Actinomycetota; class Actinomycetes; order Propionibacteriales; family Propionibacteriaceae; genus Propioniciclava; species Propioniciclava coleopterorum. The sequence goes on from NZ_CP049865.1 coordinate 969,675, forward strand.
GCCGACCGCACGAAGGCCGCGGCCGCCGAGATGCTGGCCGCCAACCCGCTGTACCCCGGCCTGGAGCTCTGAGCCCCCGGCACGGCGAACGGCCCCGATCCTCTCGCGAGGGTCGGGGCCGTTCGGCGTCGGGGCTCAGCGCTCCAGCAGGCGGCCCTCGACGGTGGTGATGAAGTGGCGCAGGGACTCCGGCAGGTCGGAGAGCTGCCAGCCCTCGGGGCCGTGGTACCAGAACAGGTCGGTCTCGTCGGGGTCCGGGTCGGTGTCGGTGGCGGCCAGCCCGTCCAGCCAGCGGCCGAGCCCGCCCAGCACGATGGCGTACGGCAGCACCTCCGACAGCTCCAGCTCGGCCTTGTCGGCCGGCATCTCGTCGGTGGGCTGGGTCAGCAGTTGCCCGCGCAGGATGTCGAGGCCCTCCATGACCTTCGTGCCGTCCTGCGTGCGCGCCGGGGCGTCCTGCAGCACCCACCCGAATCCGGCCGCCAGGGCGACCAGCACCAGCCCGAGCAGGCCGAACGGGGTGAGGGCGATCAGCAGGGCGGCGATGACGGCCGCGACGCCGAGCCCGATCCAGGCGTTGGTGGCCGTGCTGGCCTGGTGCGCGTCGGGCCGGCGGCCGTACCAGCCGCGCTCGACGACGTCGTCGTAGAGCTGCCCCTGCAGCGTGGGCAGGACGTCGGCGACGCGGGCGGCGAGCTGCGAGACCCGGGCGGGCACGCCGTCGACGGGCGCCAGCGCCTCCACGAGGGTCTTCTCGTAGGGCCGCAGCTCCCGGTCGGCCGCGTCCCGGGTCACGAACTCCCAGTCGCCCTGCTCGAAGCGGCCCCGCGGCAGCTCGCGGATCAGGAACGAACCGTGCACGGCGAGGTCGACCAGGGTGGCGGTGACGTCGACGGGGTCGGCGCGGCCGTCCATCAGGGTGCCGACCTGGCCGGGACGGATGCCATCGCTGATCTCGAACTCGCTGTGCCCGGGGCCGACGGGGCGGAACGTCCCCACCAGGGTCGGGGTGATGTCGGGCGAGGGCTCGCGCCGCAGCCGGTGCGACAGGAGGTACAGGCCGCCGAGGCCGGCGAGCGCAACCAGCGCGGCGAGGCCGAGCGGCAGCGGGTCGAGCGAGAACGCCCGGTCCAGCGTCCAGTGGTGGGTGAGGATCTGGTTGGGGGTGACCGAGCCGGGCGCGAACCGCAGCGTCACCTGGACGACCTCGCCGGCGCCGCGGGGGCCGTCGTGGAAGGTCGGGTCGGGCACGTCGTGCGTGCCGCCCTGGTACCAGCCGCAGGCGCCGGGAGCGGCGGGCGGGCCGGCCTCGCAGTCGATCATGGTGAACGGGACGGGCGCGTGCACGGTGGCGTCGAACGTCTGGACGGGCATGTTGAGGCCCTGCAGCAGCCGCCACACGACCGTGGTGCCGGCGTCGGAGTCCAGCGCCGCCCCGACCACCGTGTACTCCAGCACGACGGGATCGGCGCTGGTCAGGGGCACGGTGACGATGTCGTAGCCGGCGTCGTGGCGGACCGTCGCGCCGGCGTCCGCGCCGCCGCGGGTCGCCTTGACGTCGCTGATCCGGAACTCGAACGAGCGGTTGCCCGTCGTCTCCAGGGTGGTCGCGAACCGCTGCACCAGGTCGCCGCCTGCGGCGTCCGGGGTGATGGTGGCCCTGACCCGCAGCGCGCCGTCCTGCGCGACGTTCGCCTCCGCGACGTAGCTGGTCACGGAGTCGGCGGCGTGGGCGGGGGTGGCCGTCGGCACGAGCAGCAGCGCGGCCGTGGCCAGCAGGAGCAGCCAGCAGCGGACCAGGCGGGGTTTCGCGGTTACCACGATGAGAACCTATCGCACGCACCGCTAGGGTGGCAGCGTGAGTCAGCAGCAGTGGGGAACCCCGCCTCCACCCCAGCCCGGCGGAACCTGGTCGCGCGGCCCCGCCCCGTGGCAGGGCGGCAGTTCGGGGTGGCGGCCGGACGCCTACGGGCCCCCGGCCGGCTACCAGCAGCGGCAGTACCCGCAGCAGCCCTTCCCCGGCTACCCGCAGCAGCCGCAGCCCGGCGCGCCCTGGCCGGCGCCCCAGCCGCCGCGCAAGCGCAGCGGGCTCGGCACCCTCATCCGGGTCGTGCTGGTCGTGATCGGCCTGCTCATCGCCCTCAACGTGCTGCGCGGCTTCCTCGACGGGCTCGGCGGCTCCGGTTCCACGCCTCCGACGAACCCGTCCGACCCGAGCGTCGGGTACCAGAACGAGGGCTACGTCCCGCCCGCCGTCGACAAGAATCCGCCCGCCGTGCCCGGGCCCCGGAACCTCGACGCCGCCAAGAAGCTCACCCAGGACAACCCCCTCTACGAGCAGACGGTGCCCGTGCCCACCAACTGCCAGATGCGGAACACCACCCCGGTGCAGCAGATGTCGGCCAACGCCAAGGAAGCCCACTTCAACGAGCTGATGGGCTGCCTCATGACGGTGTGGGTCAACCCGGTCGAGGACGCCGGCTTCACGCTGCCCCGCCCGCAGGTCTACGTCTACACCCGGCCCATCAAGACGGCCTGCGGCGACTTCGACGACCTGAACGCCGCCTACTGCGCCGGCGACCAGCGGATCTACTACGCCAACGACCTTTTCGAGGCGTTCCCGCCGTCGGTGTCGTCGGCCAACTACGGCGCCGAGGTCGTCCTGGCGCACGAGTTCGGGCACGCCATCCAGGCGCGCACCGCCATCCTGATCTCGGAGAAGTACCTCGAGCAGGACGCCTCCAGCAACGCCACCAAGCAGCAGCTCTCGCGCCGCACCGAGGTGCAGGCGGACTGCTTTGCCGGCGAGTACGTGCAGTCGGTCGCGCACAGCCAACAGCTCAGCGACGCCGACCTGCAGAGCCTGGGCCAGCTGATGTACAACATGGGCGACGACGTCCTGACCGGCAAGAAGGACTACGTCGGCGGGCACGGCACGGGCAAGGCGCGTCAGGACTGGTTCAACCGCGGTCTGGGCAGCGCCCAGCTGCAGACCTGCAACTCGTTCGTGGCGCCGGCCGACCAGGTCCGCTGACCTGCGGGCCGTGCGCGCTCAGGCGCGGGGCAGCAGCAGCGCGGTCGCGATCGCCGCGACGCCCTCGCCACGGCCGGTGAGCCCCAGGCCGTCGGTCGTCGTGGCGGCGACGGACACCGGCGCTCCGACCGCCTCGCTCAGGACGGCCTCCGCCTCGGCCCGGCGCGCGGCGAGCCGCGGCCGGTTGCCGATCACCTGGATGGCCACGTTCCCGATCTCGTAACCGGCGTCGGCGACGCGGCGGGCGGTCTCGCGCAGGAAGGCGGCGCCGGACGCCCCGGCCCACGCCGGGTCGCTCGTGCCGTAGTTGCTGCCCAGATCGCCCAGGCCCGCGGCGGACAGCAGCGCGTCGCAGGCGGCGTGGGCGGCGACGTCACCGTCGGAGTGCCCCGCCAGGCCGGCGGGCTCGTCGGGGAACGCCAGGCCGGCGCAGTGCATCGGGACGCCGGCGGTGAGCGCGTGGACGTCCGTGCCGATGCCGACGCGCATCAGCCCTCCTCGGACGCCAGCGCCTCGGCCAGCACCAGATCCAGCGGTTCGGTCACCTTGAAGGCGCGCCGGTCGCCCTCGACGAGGGTGATGGTGTGCCCCAGGTACTCCGCGGCGGCGGCGTCGTCGGTGACCGGCGTGCCGGTCTCGGCCAGTTCCGCGTGGGCCGCCTCGATGACCGAGCGGAGGAAGCCCTGCGGCGTCTGGACGCTCCGCAGCCGGGCGCGGTCGATGACGTGGGAGCCGTCGTCGTCGTCGACCTCGCGGACGCTGTCGGTGACCGGGACGGTCGGGATGACGGCGTCGGCCCCCGCGCGGACGGCGTCCGCGACCCGGGCGACGACCTCGGCGGGCACGAACGCGCGCGCCGCGTCGTGGATCAGCACCACGACCTCCTGCTCACCCAGCATCTGCTGCAGGGCCGCCAGGCCGGCCGCGACCGAGTCCTGGCGTTCGGCGCCGCCCGCGACGGTGGTGACGGGCAGGGGCGCCCGCTCGAGGACGGCGGCGAAGGCGTCCGCCGCGTCGGGCGGAACGACCACGACCGCGTGCTGGGCACCCCCGGCCGCCAGGCGGGCGAGCGAGCGGAGCAGCAGCGGGACGCCGCCGACCTCGACGAGCGCCTTGGGCACGGAGGCGCCGAGCCGGGAACCGGAACCGGCCGCCACCACGATGGCGACGACCGGCTCGGGCGTGGAGGGTGCACTCATCGCATCAGGACGCGAGCACCTCGTCGAGCATGACCTCCGCGCGGTCCTCCTCGACCTTCTCCGCCAGCGCGAGTTCCGAGACGAGGATCTGGCGCGCCTTGGCCAGCATCCGCTTCTCGCCGGCCGACAGGCCACGCTCGCGCTCCCGGCGCCACAGGTCGCGGACGACCTCGGCCACCTTCATGACGTTGCCCGAGTGCAGCTTCTCCAGGTTCGCCTTGTAGCGACGCGACCAGTTGGTCGGCTCCTCGGTGTGCGGCGCACGCAGCACGGAGAACACCTTCTCCAGGCCGTCCGCATCGACGACGTCGCGGACCCCGACGAGATCCAGGTTGCAGGCTGGTACACGAACCACCAGATCGTTCTGGCCGACGATCCTCAGCACGAGATAGAGACGCTCTTCACCCTTGATCGTGCGGGTTTCGATGTCTTCGATGACGGCCGTCCCGTGATTGGGGTAGACGACCGTTTCTCCGACTGTAAAAGTCATAGTGTTGACCCCTTCCCTCCGATCATCATACCACGGTCGTACACACGTTCAGGATCCGAAACCTGTAGCCAGAGTCGGGTTGGGGGTCTTGACAACGCTTTCCGAATGTGGTGTGGGCAGGGTGAGCCGCGATCCTAGGAGCCTTTCCCACCCTACGACCGTAGTCAGACCGGACCAAAGGCTTCCGCGGCGTGTCCCAATGCCGTCCGGGCGCCACCGGGACGGGCGGCCCCGGCCGAGGGGTTGCACTGAGGTCACGAACCGCCGTCAGGGATGGACTCCGCTACCGCTGGGCGCGCGCGTTTCGTTATGGTGAGGCGGAGAATTCGGTGCGACCAGACCAGGAGGCCTCTGCCATGCAATCCAGCACCCCTCGCCGCCGGGGCGCACGCCTCCTCGTCGCGGCGGTCGGCTCGGCCCTGCTGCTGTCCGGCTGCGGGTTCGGCGCCCAGACGCTGCAGCCCTACACCCCCGCGGAGGGCGTCAACGCCCAGGTGGGCACCGTCAAGGTGCGCAACCTCGTCGTCGTCAGCGACGAACAGGGCAAGGGCTACCTGTCCGCCTCGCTGGTCAGCTCCGCCAACGACACCCTCGTGAAGGTCTCGGGCCACCCGATCCTGCTCGACGGCAACGCGGGCTCCTCGCTCGTCGTGACCGGCACGCCCGTGGCGCTGTCGGCCAACAGCCTCGCGGTCCTCACCGAGCCGGCGGCCACGCTGCAGGTGTCGAGCTCCGACCTGCAGCCGGGTCTCCTGGCGGCGATCACCCTGGAGTTCGCCTCGGGGGCGCACGAGACGATCCAGACGCCGGTGCTCAGCCCGGAGGACCCCGTCTACGCCACGGTCTCCCCCGCGCCCGCGGCGACCGCGACCCCGCCGGCGGCCACGGTGTCCCCGGCCCCGGGCGCGACGCCGACGCCGACGCCGACGAGGACCCCCTGACCGTTCCTCGGCCCGACGACGGACGGCCCCTCCCGCCACCGCGCGAGGGGCCGTCGCCGTCTCGGGGTCAGCCCTCGAACTTGTAGCCCAGGCCCCGCACCGTGAGCAGCAGACGCGGGTGGGCGGGGTCGGCCTCGATCTTGCCGCGCAGCCGCTTGACGTGGACGTCCAGCGTCTTGGTGTCGCCGACATAGTCCGCGCCCCAGATCCGGTCGATGAGCTGGCCGCGGGTCATGACCCGGCCGGCGTTGCGCAGCAGCATCTCCAGCAGCTCGAACTCCTTCAACGCGAGCCGGACGCTCTCGCCGCCGACCCACACCTCGTGGCGCTCCACGTCCATCCGGACGCCGCCCGCCTCGATCACGTCGGGGAGCAGCTCGACGTCCTGGCCGCGCCGCAGCACCGCCCGGACGCGGGCGATCAGCTCGCGGTGGCTGAAGGGCTTGGTGACGTAGTCGTCGGCGCCCAGCTCCAGGCCGACCACCTTGTCGATCTCGGCGTCCCGCGCGGTGACCATGATGATGGGGACGGTGCTGCGCTGCCGCAGGCGGCGGCACACCTCGGTGCCGGACAGCCCGGGCATCATCAGGTCGAGCAGGACGATGTCGGCACCGTGCCGCTCGAACTGCGCCAGCCCCTCGGCGCCGTCGGCGGCCAGCAGGACCTCGAACCCCTCACGCTCGAGCATGAAGCCCAGCGCGTCGCGGTAGCTCTCCTCGTCCTCCACGATCAAGACCACGCTCATGCGTCCTCGTCCTCCTCCAGGTCCGGGGCTGCGGGCAGTTCCATGGTGAACGTCGACCCGCTGCCGACGCGGCTCCACAGCGAGATGGTCCCGCCGTGCGCCTCCACGATCTCGCTGACGATGGACAGGCCCAGTCCGGTCCCGCCCGTCTGCCGGCTGCGCGCGAAGTCGACGCGGTAGAAGCGCTCGAAGATCCGCAGCTGGTCCTCCTCGCTGATCCCGATGCCGTTGTCCGAGACCGCGATCGTGACGCGGTCCCCGTCGGGGCCGGGCACCAGGCGCGTCGTGACGACGACGCGGGCCCTGTCGTCGGAGTAGTGGATGGCGTTGTGCAGCAGGTTCAGCAGGGCGGTGACGAGCTGGTCGCGGCTGCCGCGGATCAGCAGCCCCTTCGCGCCGCTCACCGTCAGGCTGACGTGCCGCTGCTCGGCCAGGTGGCCGCTGCGCTCGATCGCGGTGGTCACCACGTCGTCGACGTCGACGACCCCCACCGTGGCCAGTTGCGTCCCCTGCACCCGGGACAGCTGGACGATCTGGGTGACGAGCTGGGTGAGGCGGGCGGCCTCGCGCTGGATCTTCCCCGCGAAGCGCTCGACCGCGTCGGGGTCGTCGGCGGCCTGCTCGGTCGCCTCCGCCAGGAGCGTGATGGCCCCGACCGGCGTCTTCAGTTCGTGGGTGGCGTTCGCCATGAAGTCCCGCGCCGACGCCTCGACCCGCAGCGCCGCGGCGCGGTCGTCGGCGATCACGAGCACGACGCCGTCGTCCAGCTTCACGACCCGGACGGCCAGCCGCTGGCCGGCGCGACCCGAGCGCGTCTGGTCGAGGTTCACCGTCGCGGTCTCGCCGGTGCGGCGCACCTCGCGGACCAGGTCGAGCAGGGCGGGGATCGCGACCCGATCCGCCCGCACCAGCCCGACGTCGGTGGCGAAGGAGTTGCACGCGAGGATCTCGTCCTGGTCCCCCACGAGGACCGCCCCGGCGCGCAGCGCGTCCATCACGCGCTGCCGTTCGGGGGTGGGGTCGGGCGGCGGCGCGGCCAGGCGCACCCGCATCAGCACGTAGGTGGCGACCACGGCGAACAGGGCCCCGACCACGACGCCGAGCAGGGCGGCCAGGGCAGGAGTCACGAGCCGATCATAGGACGACGTCACCGCCCGGTTGACCGCCTCGGCGGCCCGGACGCCGCCCCGGGCCGAGGGTTCACGCAGTGTTCACCCGGCGTTGGCCCAGCGGCGGGCCTAAGCTTTCGGCGAACCGTAGTGTTGGGGGTCGACGCCGTCCCACGATCACGTCAGGAGAGGAACGCAGCGATGCGCGCGAGTTACCACGAGGAGCTGTCGTCGGTCGTCGACGACCTCGTCACGATGACCGAGAAGGTCAGCAACGCCGTCGAGGACGCGACCCGGTCGCTCCTGGACGCCGATCTCGCCCTGGCCGAGAAGGTCATCGGCGAGGATGCTGAGCTCGACCAATTGCACGACGACCTGGAGGGCCGCTGCTTCACGCTGCTGGCCCGGCAGTCCCCCGTCGCGGGCGAACTGCGCACCATCATCGCGGCTCTGCGCATGGTGGCCGACCTCGCTCGCATGGGCGACCTGTCGGCGCACATCGCGAAGATCGCCCGGATGCGCTACCCCCGTCCGGCGGTGCCCGAGTCGATGCAGCCCAACTTCCGCCGCATGGCGACCCTGGCCGAGGAGATGGTCCAGATCGCCGGCCGGACGCTGCGCGACCGCAACGTCCTGGACGCCGAGAAGATGGCCGACGACGACGAGGAAGTGGACAACCTGCGGACCCACCAGTTCCGGCTGCTGCTGGACGAGAACTGGGACCACGGGGTCGAGGCCGCCGTCGACTGCGCCCTGCTGGGCCGCTACTACGAGCGGATCGCCGACCACGCCGTCCTGATGGGCAGCCGGGTCATCTACATCGTCACGGGCATGCAGCCCGAGGGCGAGAACTGGACCATCGCCTAACCTCTTCGGGCGCACGCGAGGCGTCCGGGGAATCGCCTGGAGCGCGCGCCTCCACAACGAAACAAACGCTCGGCCGGATTCTTGTCCAGCCGAGCGTTTTGTTCGTGTGGGTGTTACTTCTTGCCCTGGTTCTTCACGGCCTCGATGGACGCCGCCGCGGCGTCGGGGTCGAGGTAACGGCCGCCCTTGTGGATCGGCTTGAAGTTCTCGTCGAGTTCGTACACCAGCGGGATTCCGGTGGGAATGTTGAGCCCGGCGATGTCCTCATCGGAGATGTCGTCCAGGTGCTTGACCAGCGCGCGCAGCGAGTTGCCGTGCGCGGTCACCAGGACGGTCTTGCCCTCGGCCAGGTCGGGCTTGATGTCGGACTCCCAGTAGGGCAGCATCCGCACGACCACGTCGGCCAGGCACTCGGTCTGGGGGCGCTCGTCCTCGGGGACGTCCGCGTAGCGCGGGTCGTTCCACTGGCTGTACTCGGCGTCCTTGTCCAGCGGGGCGGCGGCACGTCGTAGCTGCGGCGCCACTCCATGAACTGCTTCTCGCCGTACTTCTCCAGCGTCTCGGACTTGTTCAGGCCCTGCAGCGCACCGTAGTGGCGCTCGTTGAGGCGCCAGGAGCGCGCGACGGGGATCCAGTGCCGGTCGGCCTCGTCGAGCGCGACGTTCGCGGTGTGGATCGCGCGGCGCAGCAGCGAGGTGTGCAGCTTGTCGGGCAGCAGGCCCTCCTGCTTGAGCAGTTCGCCGGCACGCTTGGCCTCGCCGGCGCCCTTCTCGTTGACGTCGACGTCCACCCAGCCGGTGAACAGGTTCTTCTGGTTCCACTCGCTTTCGCCGTGGCGCAGCAGGATGAGCTTGTAGGTCATGGCGGCAGTTTATCGCTGCGCCCGCCGGCGCGGGCCACGAACTGCGGCCAGCAGCAGCCCACGCCCCCGGGCATCGTCCGGCGGGCGTCCTGGCGCCTCGGGCGGGGGCGTCGCCGCCCGGCGACCGCCTCCCGCACGGCCGGCGTCCCGGTTAGGCTGCCCCGATGGAACGCAGGGTCATGATCCTCAGCGCCGGCGTCGGTGCCGGCCACAACAGCGCCGCCGCGGCCCTGCAGGGCATCCTGACCCACCGACCCGAGGTCGCCGAGGTCAGGACGCTGGACGTCCTCACGACCACGCCCGAGTTCTACCGGGCCGTCTACGACGACGGCTACTTCGAGATGGTCGCGAAGGCTCCGTGGCTCGTCGGGTGGGGGTACGACCAGGCCGACGGCCCCTTCCAGCTCGGCAGTCGCGTGCCGTGGTGGGATCAGATCAACACGACCGAGACCGTCGCCAGGATCACGGACTTCTCCCCCGACCTGGTGCTGGCCACCCACTTCCTGCCGGCCCGCATCGTCGCCAACCTGCAGACGTCCCAGGACCTCTTCACCCGGATGGCCATCGTCACCACCGACTACGACGTGCAGGGGTTGTGGATCACCAACACGTTCTCCCGGATCTTCCTGGCGCGCGAGGAGTCGCGGCAGTACCTGATGTCGGCGGGCTTCCCCGCGGACCGGCTCACCGCCTCGGGCATCCCGGTGCGCCACGAGTTCGGGCGCCCGTGGACCGGGCGGCCGTGCTGCGGCGCTTCGGGCTGCGCGACGACGCGCCGGTGCTGCTGATCTCCGCGGGCGCCGCCGGGGGCAGCTACACCCTGCGGATCGTGCAGCAGATGCAGGCGCGCGCCGAGGCCTTCCAGGCCGTCGTGGTGTGCGGCCACAACGCCGACCTCAAGCAGCAGGTGGACGCCCTCGTCGGCGAGGACACCGACCGCTTCCGCGTCCTGGGGTACACCACCGCGATGCCGGACCTGATGCGCGTGGCGGCGATCTTCGTCGGCAAGCCCGGCGGGCTGTCCTCCTCCGAGGCGATGGCCGCCGGCCTGCCCATGGCACTGATCAACCCGATCCCCGGGCAGGAGGTGCGCAACAGCGACTACCTGCTGGAGCAGGGCGCCGCCGTCCGCAACAACTACGAGTCGACGATCGGCTGGAAGCTGGGCGAACTGCTGGCGGACCCGGCCCGGCTGGAGCGGATGCGGGCGTCCGCGCGGGCGACCGGACGCCCGAACGCGTCCTCGACCGTCGTGGACGCGATGCTCGCCGACACCGACGGCCAGCTGTGGGTCAGCGACAAGGCGCAACGCTCGCTGCGGGAGGCGAGTCACGTCGGGCCCGACCACCCCGTCCGGCCCAAGCGGCGGCTGCGCACCCTGACCGATGTCGGGACGGGGCGGTCGGCCGCCCTCGTCACCCAGGGGCAGGTGAAGGAGATCTCGAAGGTGATGTGGGCCTCGGGCTCGAGCCTGACCCTGGAGCGCGGCCGCCTGCGCGAGATCAGCCCCCTGCGCCTGGACCCGACCCTGGTCACGCTGCTGCGCAACGTCCTGGGCCACCGCCCCGAGGTCAGGCTCGCCATCGACTGACCGGCCGCCGGTCGGGTGGCGGCGCTGTGGGGAAGCCGCGGTCGGGGCGGCGGCGCCATGCGGGAGCCGCAGGTCAGGCGCCATGCGGAAGCCGCAGGTCAGGGCAGCGGCTCGCCCGCGCGGAGGCGTCCGGCGTAGGGGTTCGGCACGACCAGCCCCGCGGCGTAGCCGGAGAGCCGGGCCGCCTCCCGGTCCAGTCGGCCACGCTCGGCGCGGGTGAGAGGGACGCGGGGCAACACCTCGACCGAGCCCGCGGCGTCCTGGACCCACGTGCCGACGATCCGGCCGTCCACCCAGGCGGTGGACGTGCCGTTGCCGACGGTGTCGTAGGCGTGGGGCGCCACGTCGGGCGGCAGGTGGAACGCCCGGTCGCGCCAGCCCATCGTGAGCGGATCCAGCGGCGGCAGGAGCGCCGCCCAGGGTCCCGGGTCGGCGTCGGGCTCCTCGTCGCCGGGCAGCACCCAGCCGACCGCGCCGCCGTCCAGCGCGACCGCGACGGCGGCCACGTCTTCCAGCGCGGCCCGGACGGCCGTCCTCGTGGCGCCCAGCCACCAGACCAGGTCGGCCTCGGTGCCCGGCCCGAACGAGCCCAGCCACCCGCGCACCAGCGCGGCGTACCCCGCGCGCGGCTCCAGCGCGGTGGTGGGCTCCCCCAGCCAGGCGGACGCCGGCGTCCAGCACTGCCGATGGCTGCGCCAGCCGCCGTCGTTGGGTCCCCGCGCGAGGACGCCCTCGGCGGTCAGCATCCCCAGCAGCGGCGCCGCGAACGAGCGGGGCGTCTCCCAGCGGCGCGCGTCCGGCCCGACCGTGGTGCGCGCGGCCAGCGCGGGGACGGCGGCGCGCACCTCTGCCGTGCCGCGCGGGACGCCGTCGGCGAGCGCGGCCAGCACCGCCCGGGTCGCGGCGGCGATCCAGGCCGCGCCGTCCTCGGCCGCGCCGTGCCGCTCCAGGTCGCGGATCAGCGCCGAGCGTTGCCCGGCAGCGGTGCGCGCGGACACGCTGCCCAGCACCGCGGGGAGCAGCGGGCGCGGGACCGCGAACAGGGTGCGCCGCATGGCCGGCAGCACGACGAGGTCGCGGTCGGTCTCCAGCGCGCGCCGCATCGTCTCGGGATGCGGGTCGCGGGCGCGGGCGGCGTAGGCCAGGTGGATCGAGGGCAGGTCGGTGCCGTGCAGCGCCACGGCCGCCGCGGCCGCCTCCGCGGGGGTTCCGACCCGGTGGTCGGGGTGCAGGGCGTGCCGGCGCGCGAGCCGGGCGCGGCGAGCGGCGTCCGGGAAGGGCCGCGGCGTCGCGCGTCCGCCGGCGTCCGGGGCGGACGGGCCGACCGCCGTCACCACCCGTCAGTCCGCCGTGCCGAGCACGTCGGCCAGGTCGTAGCTGACGGGCTCCTCCAACTGCTCGTAGGTGCACGACTCGGGCGTCCGGTCGGGGCGCCACCGCGAGAACTGGGCGGTGTGCCGGAAGCGCTCGCCCTCCATGTGCTCGTAGCGCACCTCCACCACCCGCTCGGGACGCAGCGGCGTGAACGAGAGGTCCTTCTTGGCGTTCCAGCGCGAGTGCGCGGCGGCGGTCGGCGTCCGGGGGAACGACTGATCGCGGTTGTCGGGCAGGTCGTCGGCGGGGGCCGCCCAGCTCCACGGGTGGCCCTCGAAGCCGGTGACCAGCGGCTGCAGCTCCTCGAAGAGCTCCCTGCGCCGCGCCATCGGGAACGCGCCGATCACGCCGACCGAGTTGAGGTTCCCCTCCGCGGTGAACAGGCCGAGCAGCAGCGAGCCGATCGCGTCCGGCTCGTCGCGGTAGAGCCGGTAGCCGGCCACCACGCAGTCGGCCGTCCGCTCGTGCTTGATCTTGTACATGACGCGCTTGTCCTCGGCGTAGGGCGCGTCCAGCGGCTTGGCGATGACGCCGTCCAGGCCGGCGCCCTCGAACCGGGTGAACCACTCCCGGGCCAGCTCGCGGTCGTGGGTGGCGCGGGTGAGGTGGATGGGCGGCTCGGCGTCGGCGAGCGCCTCCTCGAGCAGGGCGCGGCGCTCCTTGAACGGCTTCTCCGCCACGTTGGTGTCGCGCAGCGCCAGCAGGTCGAAGGCGACGAAGCTGGCGGGGCAGGACTCGCTGAGCTTCTTGATCCGGGACGCCGCGGGGTGGATCCGCTGCTGCAACAGGTCGAAGTTGAGCCGGTCGCCGGACTCGGGGTCGATCATGATGATCTCCCCGTCGATGCAGGCCGGGTCGGGGAAGTTGGCCTTCACCGCCTCGACGAGCTCGGGGAAGTAGCGGGTCATCGGCCGGGTGTTGCGGCTGCCCAGCTCCACCTGGTCGCCCGAGCGCCAGATGATCGTGCGGAAGCCGTCCCACTTGGGCTCGAACAGCACGTCGGCCTTCGGGAACTCCTTGACCAGCTTGGCCAGCATCGGCCCGAACGGCGGCACGATCGGCATGTGCCATTCGGCGTCCCGCTCGGCCTTGGGCGCCAGGTACTCCTCGGTGGGCCGGTCGGCCTTGCGCTTGCTCGGCGGGACCCGGGGCGGCTCGTTCGGCATCTTGGGGTAGTCGGGCGGGAAGTTCAGCTCGCCCAGCCCGCGCCCGAGGTCGGCGTCCCAGAGCTTGAGCGCGCCGTCCAGACTCCCGACGTGCTCGTCGATGTCGGCCCAGGGGTGCCCGCGCTCGGCGAGCAGCGCGGGCACGGTGCGCACGGTCAGGGTCGTGGGGTCGGCCTCGCGCAGTTCGTCCCAGGTGAGCGGTGTGGAGACGGGCGCCCACGGCAGCGGACGCGGCGAGTAGGCCCCGGCGATGGTGCGGTCGCGGTTGGCCTGGTTGAAGTCGACGAAGACCCGCTCCCCGCGCTCCTCCTTCCACCAACTGCTGGTGACCAGGTCGGGCAGCCGACGCTCCAGCTCGCGCGCGACCCCGATCACGCCGTGCCGGACGTCCTGGAACTCGTGGTCGGGCGTGATCCGGGCGTACACGTGGATGCCGCGGTTGCCCGACGTCTTGGCGTACGCCGTCAGCCCGACCTCGGCCATCACCTCGCGCAGCGCGAACGCGGCCTCGACCGCGTCGCGGAAGTCGCGTCCGGGCTGGGGGTCCAGGTCGATGCGGAACTCGTCGGGGTTGTCGAGGTTCGCGGTCCGGACCGGCCACGGGTGGAACGTGATCGTGCCCATCTGGGCCGCCCACGCCAGCGAGGCCGGCTCGTCGAACACCAACTGGTCGTGCCGGCGGCGGGAGGGGTAGGTGCAGGTGACGGTGCGCAGGAAGGACGGCGCCCCGCGCGGAGGCCGCTTCGAGAAGAACTCCTCGCCCTCGATCCCCTCGGGGAACCGCTGCAGCGTCATGGGCCGGTCGCCGTTCAGGTGCAGGAACGGTTCGGCGACCGCGAGCAGGTAGTCGGCCAGGTCGGCCTTGGTGACCGCGGGTCCCGCGTCCGTGGCCGGCCAGAGCACCTTGTCGGGGCTGGACAGCTTGACCGTGCGGGGGCCGTCGGGGCCGTCGACCTCGAGCATCCGTGCGTCTGCGGCAGGCATGCGCCACAGGGTATAGCCCCGCCCGCCGCCGCGGCGATACCCGGCGCCGGGCCCGGAGGCCCTCACCGGCCCCGCCCCGGCGGCCGGCCGAGGCGTCAGGCGCCGGGCCGGTGCTCCTCGTTGGCCAACTCCAGGACGGCCTGCAGCAGCACGTTGATCCCGTCGGCGCACGCCTCGGGGGTGGAGTACTCGCGCGGGTTGTGGCTGATGCCGTCGTAGAGGCCGGGGACGAAGACCATGCCGGCGGGGCTGAGCGCGGCGATCTCCCCCGCGTCGTGGCCCGCGCCCGAGGTGATGTGCTCGCACAGCAGGCCGAGGTTGGTGGCCTGCAGCCGCCCCCGCTTGTGGCGAGCCGCCCCCGCTTGTGTCAGTTGCCCACGTAGGAACGGGGGCAACTGACCCGAACGGGGGCGTCTGGGCATCGGGGTGAGCAGCCGGATCGCGCAGGCCTGGGCATAGGGGACCGCAGGAGCCGTCGCCCAGGCCTGGGCGTACGGGCCGCAGGAGTCGTCGCCCGCCGCGCGGCGCCGCCCAGCGGACGCGCACCCACGGCGTCCCGAACGGTGTCCTAGGTTGGCTGCCATGGCACGCATCCACGGCATCGACCGCGACATCCTCCCGCTCAACCTCGGCGGTAACCCCTTCGGCTGGACGGCCGACCGCGACGCCTCCTTCGAGGTGCTGGACGCCTTCGCCGCCGGAGGCGGGTCGTTCGTCGACACCGCCGACGTGTACTCGGCGTGGAAGCCGGGCAACGCCGGCGGGGAGTCCGAGCGGATCATCGGCGCCTGGATGGCCTCGCGCGGCAACCGCGACGACGTCGTGGTCGCCACCAAGACGGGTTCGCTCGCCGCCCGGCACGGGTTGGGCGACGCGACGGTGAAGGCGTCGGTGCGCGAGGCGCTGGAGCGGCTGGGCACCGACCGGATCGACCTCTACTACGCCCACCGCGACGACCCGGACACCCCGATCGAGGACCAGGTCCGCACGTTCGGCGGCCTCGTCTCCGACGGCACGATCCTCGCGATCGGGCTGTCCAACTACTCCCCGAGCGGCTGCGCGCCTGGATCGCGACCGCCGACGCGCTCGGGCTGCCGCGTCCGGCCGCCATCCAGACCCGCTACAGCCTGGTGTGCCGCCACGAGTACGAGCGCGACGACGCCCCCGTGGTGGCCGAGACCGGCCTGGCGTCCTTCCCCTACTCCACGCTGGGATCGGGCTTCCTCTCCGGGAAGTACCGCGGCGAGGCGGATCTCGTCGGCGAGCGCGCCGGCGCGGCCAAGCGCTACCTGGACGCCGGGGGCCTGCCGGTCGTCGACGCGCTGGCCGGCATCGCCGAGGCGCGCGGCGTCGCGTCCACCACCGTCGCGCTGGCGTGGCTGCTCGCCCGCGGCGTCACCGCGCCGATCGCGTCGGCCTCGCGCGCCTCCCAGGTCCCGGCGCTGCTCGCCGCAACAACGCTCCGCCTGACCGACGACGAGGTCGCCGCCCTGGACGCCGCGTCCGCCCCGTTCGTGGACCTCCCCTTCGCCGCCTGATCCGGCACCGGCCCGCGGGGCGCTGCCCGCAGCCGCCTGTTCCCGCGCTGGGTGCTGGACCGCGACGCCCCCGAACTCGAACCCGCGGGGCCTGACTGATTCCGCCGGGCCCGCCTATTCCCGCCTCGACCCGCGGGGCTGCCTCATCCCGCACGGGCCCGCGGGGTCGCGGCGCCGCGCGGGCGCCCCGCGGGCGGGGTCGCGGCGTCCTAGGATCGAGGGCATGACCACCACGAACGCTCCCGTCGCCGTCGTCACCGGCGCGTCCAGCGGCATCGGAGCCGCCACGGCGCGCGCCCTCGCGGCCGACGGCTACCACGTCATCTGCGCGGCCCGCCGCTACGACCGGGTCCACGACCTGGCCGCCGACATCGGCGGCGTGGCGGTGGCGTGCGACATCACCGACCCCGACGACGTCGCGGTGCTGGCCGAGGTCGCCGGCGACCGGGTGGCGCTGCTGGTCAACAACGCCGGCGGCGCCGTGGGACAGGAGCCGCTCGCCGAGGCCGACTTCGACGCGTGGCAGCGGATGTACGACACCAACGTCCTGGGCGCCGCCCGGGTCACCAAGGCTCTGCTCCCCGCGCTGGAGGCCGCCGAGGGCACCGTCGTGTTCGTCACCTCCACCGCCGCCGAGGCCGCCTACGAGGGCGGCGCGGGCTACAACGCCGCCAAGGCCGGCGAGCGCATGGTCGTCGGCGCGCTCCGCCTTGAACTGTCCGGGCACCCGGTGCGCGTCTGCGAGGTGGCGCCGGGCATGGTGCACACCGAGGAGTTCTCCCTCACCCGGTTCGGCGGCGACCAGGCCCGCGCGGACGCGGTCTACGCCGGCGTCCCGGACCCGCTGTCGGCCGACGACATCGCCGAGGTGATCGCCTGGGTGGCGTCGCGCCCGGCGCACGTCAACATCGACCGCCTGATCGTGCGTCCGCGCGCCCAGGCCGCGAACCACAAGGTCCACCGGGTCGGCTGACGCCCCTCACCGGGCCGAAGGGGTGACTATCTGATGCCCGCCCGCACGCGCTCCTCGAACCGCCGGCGCGCGACGCGGGTGCCGCGATGATCGCCGCCGCGGCGAAGTAGGCCGTCTTGTTGTGCGGCCACCTCATCGTCACCGACTACGACGGCCATGACGGCGTCCGCTCACCCCGGCAACCGCTTCCTCCCCGGCGGCCGGCCCGCACTAGGCTGACCGGCATGAACGCTCAACCCACGATCGAACTCAACAACGGCGTCCACATCCCGCAGCTCGGCTTCGGCACCTTCCGGGTCAGCGAGGACGTGACGCAGCAGGTCACCGAGGAGGCCCTGAAGGCGGGCTACCGGCACATCGACACCGCCGCCGGCTACTACAACGAGGCCGGCGTCGGCAAGGCGCTGAAGGCGTCCGGGCTCCCCGCGACGAGGTCTTCCTGACCACCAAGCTGCGCAACGGCGACCAGGGCTACGACAGCGCGCTGACCGCGTTCGAGAACAGCCGGGCGGCGCTGGGCGTCGACGTCATCGACCTCTACCTGATCCACTGGCCGGTCCCGAGCAAGGGCCTGGCGGCGGAGACCTGGAAGGCCTTCGAGAAGCTGTACGCCGACGGCGCGGTGCGCAGCATCGGCGTCTCGAACTTCATGCCGCACCACCTGGACGCGCTGATCTCGGGCTCCGACATCGTCCCGGCGGTCAACCAGTTCGAGATCCACCCCACCCTGCAGCAGCGCGCGGCCCAGGACGCCTGCCGCCTGCACGGCGTCGCCGTCGAGGCGTACGGCCCGATCGGCCAGGGCGAGGACCTCGCACTGCCGGCCGTCGTCGAGATCGCGCAGGCGCACGGCGTGACGCCGGCCCAGGTGATCCTGCGCTGGCACATCCAGGAGAACCGCATCGCCATCCCGAAGTCGAACACGCCCGCGCGCATCGCCGAGAACTTCGACATCTTCGGGTTCGAGCTCAGCGCCGACGAACTGGCTGCGATCGACGCTCTGGAGGCGGGCAACCGGATGTACCCCGACCCCGACCAGTTCGCCAACACGCAGTACCGCAGCTGACCCCACCCGGTCGGCGACGCGGACGCACAACGGCCGCCCCCTCCAGGCGAGGGGGCGGCCGTTGCCGTCGGCTGGGAACTAGCCGAGCTCGATGAGGGCCTCGCCGCCGGCGACGGCGTCCCCCTTGCTCACGAGGATCCGCTCCACCTTGCCGGCGGCCGGCGCGGTGATCTCGGTCTCCATCTTCATCGCCTCGAGGACGCAGAGGACCTGACCGGCCTCGATCTCGTCGCCCTCCTCGACCAGGATCCGCGCGACCGAGCCGGACAGCGGCGCGGTGACGGCGTTGGCCGACGTGGCGATCACGGTCGCGGACGACTGCACGGGCGAGCCGCCCCCACCGCCGATCACGATGGAGCCGACCTGCGGCTTCTCCTCCTCCTGGACGTCCACCTCGATGTCGTAGGGGATGCCGTTGACGGTCACCTTCAGCTTCATGAATCTGCCTTTCGGATCACCGCAGGTGCAGCGGCGCGTGGACGTGCTGGGAACGGCGGGTCGTGCTCTGCCACGAATCCGACCGGGTGAAGTGCGCCTGGCGGCGCTTGGCGCGGTGCCCGAGGTAGGCGGCCACGGCGGCCGCGATGGCCACCATGGTCTCCTCCGGCACGTTCTGCGCGTTGAGCAGCTTGATGCCCCGGATCTCGGTCTCGAGCTCCTCGACGCGCGAGGTGAGCAGCTTGACCGCTGCCAGCAGCTCGGCGTTGACGTCGTCGGCCATCTCTCCCCCGATCACGCCGGCCCGAGGCCGTGCTTCTTGGCCGGACGCAGCTCGCGCTTGTTCACCAGGATCTCCAGGGCCATCGCCACCTTGCGGCGGGTGTCCTCGGGGCTGATGATGTCGTCGACCAGGCCGCGGGACGCGGCGACGAACGGCGTCGAGAACGTGTCCTTGTACTCCTGGACGAGCTCCTCGCGCTTGGCGGCCGGATCCTCGGCGGACTCGATCTCGCGCTTGAACACGACCGACGCGGCACCCTCGGCGCCCATCACGGCGATCTCGGCGGTCGGCCAGGCGAACACCTGATCGGCGCCCAGGTCCTTCGAACACATCGCCAGGTAGGCGCCGCCGTAGGCCTTGCGGAGCACGACCGTCACCTTCGGGACCGTCGCGGCCGAGTAGGCGTACAGCATCTTCGCGCCGTGGCGGATGATGCCGCCGTGCTCCTGCGCGACGCCCGGCAGGAAGCCGGGGACGTCCACCAGGGTCACCAGCGGGATGTTGAAGGCGTTGCAGAACCGGATGAACTTCGACGCCTTGTCGGAGGCGTTGATGTCCAGGACGCCGGCCATGGCGGCGGGCTGGTTCGCGACGATGCCCACCGAACGGCCGTTGATCCGGGCGAACCCGATCACGATGTTCTTGGCGTAGCCGGCCTGGACCTCGAGGAAGTCCTGGTGGTCGACCAGGCGGGCGATGACGTCGCGGACGTCGTAGCCCTTCTGGCCGTCGACCGGGACGATGTCGAGCATCTGCTCGTCGGGCTCCACGTAGGGATCCGCGTCGATGACCGGCGGGTCCTCGGTGTTGTTCTGCGGCAGGAAGCTCAGCAGCTTCTTGGCGATGAGGATCGCCTGGGCGTCGTCGTCGGCCACGAAGTGGTTGACGCCCGAGACGCCCATGTGTGCGTCGGCCCCGCCCAGGGCGTCCTGGGTGACCTTCTCGCCGGTGACCTGCTCGATGACGCTCGGCCCGGTGATGAACATGTGGGCCTTGCGGGTCTGGATGATGAAGTCGGTCAGCGCGGGGCTGTACGCGGCGCCGCCGGCGCACGGGCCCGAGATGATCGACACCTGCGGGACCGCGCCGGAGAGCTTGACGTTGCTGTAGAACACCTGGCCGTAGCCGGACAGCGAGTCGATGCCCTCCTGGACGCGCGCGCCGCCGGAGTCGTTGATGAAGACGAACGGGGTGCCGCACTTGAGCGCGGACTCCATCATCTCGACGACCTTCTTGCTGTGCGTCTCGCCCGCGGAGCCGCCCACGACCGTGAAGTCCTGGCTTGCCACGTGCACGGGGCGCCCGAACACCGCGCCGGTGCCGGTGACGACGCCGTCGGCGGGCATGTCGAGCTTGTCCATGCCGAACGTGACCGTCCGGTTGCGGCGGAACAGGCCGATCTCCTGGAACGTGTCGGGATCGAGCAGCGCCTCGACGCGCTCGCGCGCGGTCAGCTTGCCCTTGTCCCGCTGCTTCTGCAGGCGGTCCTCGCCGCCGCCGAGGCGATCCTCGGCGCGCCGCTTCTGGACGAAGGCGGCCTGCTCCTTCATGCTCTTCGGCTTCTTGGCCATGGCTGTCATGCCCTTTCCACGACGACGGAGTGCGCGCGACCGCCCATGGACACCTTGTAGGTGATGGGGCCCTTGACGGAGCGGTCGGCGTCGGACTTGTTGGCCGCGGCGGCGGCCAGCTGCTCGGGCGACTTGCCCACGTTCTTGGGGCCCTCGTCCCGGTTCTGGAAGAAGCCCGGGGCCACGCCCGGGAACATCGCGTAGGTGAGGACGTCCTCGGAGGTGCCGTTGCTGCCGGGCAGCTTGTCGGTCTCGGTGACCAGCTTGTCCCACTCGGGGGCGAGCAGGTCGGCCGGACGCTGCGTGATCGGCTCCTTCTTGGCCTGGGCCTTGGCGATCTCGATGACCTCGGGGTCGCGCTCGCCCATCGCCTCGCCGTAGTAGCCCAGCATCAGGTCGGCGAACTCGCCGGTGAGCACCTTGTACTTGCCCATCAGGACGTTGAACACCGCCTGGGTGCCGACGATCTGCGACGAGGGCGTGACGAGCGGCGGGTGGCCGGCGTCCGCCTTGACCTGCGGCACCTCGGCCATGACCTCGCGGATGCGGTCGCCCGCGCCCTGGGCCTTGAGCTGGCTCTCCATGTTGGAGAGCATGCCGCCGGGGATCTGGCTGGAGAAGATGTCGGTGTCCACGAGCGTGGCGGACTCGAACTCGGCGTACTTGGGGCGGATCTTCGCGAAGTGGTCGCGGATCTTGAGCAGCCGCTCCATGTCCAGGTCGGTGGTGTACTCGGTGCCCTCGAGCATGGCCACCAGCGACTCGGTCGGGTTGTGTCCCGGGCCGAGGCTCATGGAGCTGATCGCGGTGTCGACCACGTCCGCGCCGGCCTCGATCGCCTTCATGAGGCTGACCAGCGTGACGCCGGTGGTCGAGTGGCAGTGGACGTTGATCTGGACGTCCTCGCCGTAGGTCTCCTTGATGCCGCGCACGATGTCGTAGGCGGGCTGCGGCTGCAGCAGGGCGGCCATGTCCTTCAGGGCGATGGAGTCCGCGCCCATGTCGAGCAGGCGGCCGGCGAGCTTCACGTAGCCCTCGGTCGTGTGCAGCGGGGAGATGGTGTAGCAGATGGTGCCCTGGGCGTGCTTGCCGGTCTTCTTGACCGCCTGCATCGCCCGCTCCATGTTGCGGGGGTCGTTCAGGGCGTCGAAGACGCGGAAGACGTCCATGCCGTTCTCGGCGGACTTCTCCACGAACTTGTCGACGACGTGGTCCTCGTAGTGGCGGTAGCCGAGCAGGTTCTGACCGCGCAGCAGCATCTGGAGCCTGCTGTTCGGCATCAGCTCGCGGAAGGTCCGCAGGCGCTGCCAGGGATCCTCGTTCAGGAAGCGGATGCAGGCGTCGTAGGTGGCGCCGCCCCAGCACTCGACGCTCCAGTAGCCGGCCGCGTCGATGTCGGCGCAGGCATCGACCATGTCTTCCATGGCCATGCGGGTCGCCATGAGGCTCTGGTGCGCGTCGCGCAACGCAACTTCGGTCACACCGATGGTTCGTGGGCTCATGGCTCTATCGTGCCACCTAGCCTCCTACGAGGTGTAGGAGAATCCGCGATTGATCACCATCCGGGCGCTCTCCTTCCGCATGGTGGACTCGACCGGTCGAATGGTCGGACCAAGCGCCGATTGGGGGTCCTGGAGCAGCCCGTTGCCCGGCGCGCCTCGCGCCGCGGCCCCCTTCCACCAGCGGGCCGGATAGCATCGAGACGTGCATGACCTCGAACATCGCGACGATCGGCCGCGCACGCTGGTGGTCATGCCGGCGTGGAACGAGGCCGACGTCATCGCCGGAACCGTCCACGAGGTCCTCCAGACCGTCCCGGAGGTCGACCTGCTCGTGATCAACGACGGATCGACCGACGACACGGCCGCCATCGCCCGGGCCGCCGGGGCCACCGTGATCTCCCTGCCCTACAACATGGGGGTCGGCGCGGCCCTGCGGACCGGCTACAAGTACGCGTGGCGTTCCGGTTACGACCAGGCGATCCAGGTCGACGCCGACGGTCAGCACGACCCGAACGACATCCCGCGCGTCCTGGCCGGCCTGCAGGACGCCGACATCTCGATCGGGGCGCGCTTCGCCGGCGAGGGCAACTACCGGGCCAAGGGCCCCCGGCGCTGGGCGATGCTGCTGCTGGCCGGCGCGATGTCGCAGGCGTCCGGGACGAAGCTCACCGACGTCACCTCCGGGTTCCGGGCGGCCAACCGGCGCACGATCGGGCAGTACACGCGGCACTACCCGGCCGAGTACCTGGGCGACACGGTCGACTCGCTCATGACCGCGATCCGGATGGGCCACTCGGTCACCCAGGTGCCCGTCGCCATGCGCCCGCGCCAGGGGGGTACCCCCTCCGCGAGCCCCTGGAAGGCGGCGGTGTACCTTCTGCGCTCCCTGTTCGCCCTCCTCATCGCCAGCACCCGCCGCCGGGAACGGCGCAGCCTCGACCGATCCCAGGACGCCGCATGACGCCTTCATCCATCACGTTCCTCACGGTCGCGGTCGTCGTAGCGATCGCCCTCATCTGGGTACTGCGCAGCGGGCGCATCCGCGAGAAGTACGTGGGCCTGTGGATCATCATCGGCCTGGCCACCATCGTGCTGGCGCTCTGGCCGGGGCTCCTCACCGGGTTGACCGGCCTGCTCGGGTTCGTGCTGCCCGCCAACCTGCTGTTCTTCGTCGCGATCCTGCTCCTGATGGGGGTGTGCCTGCACTTGTCCTACGAAGCGTCGAAGCTCGAAGAGGAGACACGTATGCTGGCTGAAGAGATCACGCTTCTCAACGCTCGCCTCGACAAGTTGCAGGGCCGTCTCGAAGAAACCGACCAGCCCTGACCGAAAGCTCCGTCTGCATGACCTGGACCGCCTTGATCCCGAGCCTTGCCATCGCCGCGGCCCTGCTTCTCCTTCCGGGATACCTCGTGACCCGCGCCTGGGGCGCGAAGGGCGCCACCGCAGCAGCCCTCGCGCCCGCGGCGTCCACCACCGTCGTGGCGGTCGGCGCCGTCGCCGCGGGGGCGCTGCGCATCCCCTGGGTCTGGAGCCCTCTCGTCCTGGCCCTGGCCCTGGCGGCCGCGGGAGCGCTGGTCAGGCTCGGGATGCGTCGGCTGGCGCGCCCCGCCGCCGCGCCCCGTCCCCGGCCGGAGACCGAGGACGCCCCCCGGGCGTCCGCCTGGTGGTGGGTGGCGGCGTGGGTGATCGGCGCCGCCTTCAACGCCCGCCACTTCCGCAACGTCTTCGACTCCCCCGACGCCTTCTCGCAGACGTTCGACAACGTCTGGCATCTCAACGCGGTCCGGTACATCGTGGACACGGGTAACGCCTCGTCCCTGACGGTGGCCTCGCTCAACACCCCGGCCGGCGGTTCGACCTTCTACCCCGCGGCCTTCCACGACCTCGCCGCGCTGGTCATGCTGGGCAACGGCGGCCACCTCACCTTCGCCATCAACGCCGTGCTGGCCGTGGTGTGCATCGGCGTCTGGCCCCCCACCGCGCTCTACCTCGTGCGGAGCATCCTGCCCGCACGCCCCGCCACCATCCTGGCCGCCGGGGTCTTCACCGCGTCCCTGACGGCCTTCCCGCTCCTCATGCTCGAGTTCGGGGTGCTCTACCCCAACCTGCTCGGGCTGGCGCTCTTGCCGGCTCTGGTGGGGTTGGCCGTCCAACTGCTCGGCCTCGGCCGGGCACCGCTGGCCTCGCCGGCCCTCGCCATCGCCCTGGGAGCACTGTCGCTGCCCGGGCTCGCGCTGGCCCACCCCAACGTGGTGATGCTGCTCCTCCTGATCGGCGTGCCGCTCGCCGCCTCCTACGCCATCCGGCAGGGCGCCCGCGCGCTGCGGGGCGCGACCCCGTGGCGGTTCGCGGCGCCCCAGATCGCCGCTGCCGTCGCGTTCATCGTCGTCGTCTACCTCGCCTGGCCGGTGCTGCGCCCACCGGTCGCGGTGGACGATTGGGGCCCGGCACCGCTGGACCCCCCGGCGGCCTTCGGCTACGCCCTGCTCAACACGCCCATCTACTACAAGCCCGCCTGGGTCGTCAGCGCCTTCATGCTGCTGGGGATCTTCGCCGCCGTGCGCCACGGGATGCTGTGGTTGGTGGCCGCCTGGGGCACCGTGGTGGCGTTCTGGATGGTCATCGCGAGCTGGGCGCTGTCTGAGTTCCGCCTCCTGCTGGTCGGGATCTGGTACCAGGACGCCCATCGGTTCGCGGCGAACCTCGCGATCCTCGCCCTGCCCCTGGCCGCCCTGGGCGTCGAGTGGCTCACCCGCGTGACCGAACAGGCGTGGGCCAGGGTTCGCCCGCTCCCCGTGTGGTTCGCCCCCGTGTTCGCGGTCGCGATCGCGGTCGCGCTGGCCGGCACCACGCAGCGGGCGAACTACATGAACCACGCCGTCGAGATGGGTTCGGGGCTCTACAAGGTCACCGCGGACTCCGCGGTGATCGACCAGGACGAGTACGCGCTGCTGCAGCGCGTGCCGGAACTGGTGCCGGCGGATGCCACGATCGCCGTCAACCCCTGGAACGGCTCGGCGCTGGCCTACGGCCTGGCGGGGCGCCAGGTGACGGCGCCGCACGTGCTCTACGGGATGACGCCCGAGCGCGAGGTCGTGGCCGACCGGCTCGACGAAGCGGCCTCCGACCCGGGCGTGTGCCCGCTGCTCCGCGAGGGACGCGTCCGGTACGCCCTGGACTTCGGGGATCGCGAGATCCACGGTGGCGAGCATCCCTATCCCGGGTTCGACTCGCTGGCCTCCTCCCGCGGCTTCGAGGAGATCGCCCGCGAGGGCCACGCGGCGCTCTACCGCATCACCGCCTGCGGCTGAGTCAGGGGCGAGGTGCCGCGGTCTGCGACCGGCGCCGCAGCGCGACCCGGAGCAGCACGCCGGACACGAGGTACGCGACCAGGGACGCGGTCACGAAGGCCGCCAGGCCCACCTGCTCGCGCCCGCCCGGGGCCCCGACCAGGACCAGGACGGTGGCCGCCACCGCCGAGGCCCACGTCGTCACCACGTGGATGTGCCGCTCCAGCGCGATGAAGACCGCCGCCTGCAGCAGGGCACCCGCCATGAACGCGCTCGCCCCGAGTGCCAGCGCGACGAGCCACGGGTCCGCCTGGTAGCTCGGCCCGGCGAAGATCTGAACCGCCCACGGGCCCAGAAGGAAGCCGCCCGCGCCGAGCAACGCCGCCGCCGCCGTGAACAGCAGTGCGCCGCGTCGCTGCAGGGACCCCAGGGCCGCGACGCGGCCCCCGTGGATGGCCTCGACCGCCAGGGGGACGGCCATGGCCTGGACGGGAGAGAGCAGGACGAGCGGGACGCGCGACAGCGTCACCACCGCGAACAACGTCGCCATCCCCCGGCCCCATCACGAGGGTCACCAGCGTCGAGAACCCCGTGAGCACCAGGGAGGACAGCGCGTTCCCGCCGGCCAGGGCCCCCCAGCGGACCAGCACGGAACGCCACGGGTCCAGCGGCGCGTCCGGGTCGAGGATCCCGACGCCGTCGCGGACCAGCGGGAGCCACCCGAAGCAGCCGATCACCACGGCCAGCACGGCCCAGACCAGCGACGGCTGCACGGTGAAGCAGAGCACCACGAGGGCGACCAGTCGCAGCGCCGCCTCCGCGACGATGAGGTAGACGTAGCGTCCCGACTGCGCCCTCCCCAGGTACATGCCGCGGATCAGGAACTGTGCGCCGAAACCGATCACGGCGAGGGCCGTCAGGCCGGCCACCACGGGTGAATCGCCGAAGACACGGAGCCCGCCCGGGAAGACCGCCAACACCGCCACCGCGATCAGGCACGCCGCCACGGCGAGCCCTGTGTACTGCAGCACGCTGCGCGGCACCCGGCGCCCGTCCAGGTGCGCGAGCGTGGACTGCCGCGCGATCTCCTGCTCCGTCGCCCCGATCACGCTACCGAAGCTGAAGACCGCGCCCCAGACGGCGAGGAAGACCTCGTTCTGCTCCTTGGTGAGCCAGCGGGCGATCAGCCCGAGCATGATGAAGCCCAGAAGGCTCGCGACGACGAGGCCGACTCCCAGCGAGAGGACCCGCCGCGACGTCGACGGCTGCGGGTCGCTCACCGGCGCCGGGCGCCACGCAGCGCCATGACGAGCCCCCGCACGAACCCCGTCCCGAAGATGAGCGTGAAGGGCCACAGCAGCACCCCGACCCAACCAGCCTCCCGCGCCGTCGCACCCGAGGCCGCTGCCGCGACCCCCGCGGCGACCGGCGCGGCGACCGCTGCGGCGGCGGCGACCCGCGGCGCGCGCCAGGCCACCACGAGCCCGGCGGGCACGGCGAGGCCCAGGGCGGCGAGCAGCATCGCCGCACGGCGCGGCGTCCCGACGTACCCGTCCACGAACGTGGTCCCCCGGAACAGGACCTGCTTGGCCCATCGCCCCGCCGAGTCCCGCCCGTGGTAGTCCACGCTGAACCCCGGGTCCAGGCCGATGCGATGCGACGCCGCCACGTTCCGCAGCAGCTTGGTGTCGTCGGACGCGAACCGGGCGTCCTCGTACAGCGAGGAGAAGTCGCCCGCGGCGTCGAGCAGCGCGCGGCGCGGTGCGGCGAAGGCGCCGGTCCCCTTGGGGTAGCGGTCGAAGTCCTCGGTCCCGAACGTCAGGCGCCGCGGGTTCGCGAAGTAGGCGCGCCACCCCACCTTGGTGATGCCCGCCCAGAAGGCCGCCCACGGGTTCCCGCGGGAGACGACGTCGACGTGGGCGTTCCACACGGAGTCGGGGGCCTCGGACAGCCGCTCCACCAGGGTGACGAGCGAGTCGGGATGCAGGATCACCCGGGCGTCCAGCAGGAGCACGTAATCGTGGTCGAGGGCCGCCAGTCCGGCGGAGCGGGCCGCGAGGCGTCCCGCGTTCTCCTGGCGCAGCAGCCGGATGTCGCCCCGGTCGGCGAGGTCGTCCAGGACCCGGGGATGGTCGCCGGTGCTGCCGTCGTCCACGACCAGGACGTCGAGTTCCAGGTCGGCGCGCTCGGCCGCGCGATGCAGGGCCTCGACCGACCGCCGAACCCAGTCGCCCTCGTTGTAGACGGGCATGACGACCCCGAGAGTCGGGACAGACGACATGACGACACTCCTCGCTGTGGGGCCCTTGATATCGTAGCGCTGACCGCGCCGGACCAAGAGATGGACAAATTCGATGATTGTGTTCGTGGCAGGCACCACGGCCGAGTTGATCAAGCTGTCACCGGTGATGACCCAGTTGACGGACCGCGGCGTCCCGTTCGAGCTGTGGAGCACCAGCCAGCACGTCACCGGGGTGGACGAGAGCCTGGCCGATCTCCGGATGCGGACCCCCGACCGGTACCTCCTGGCGGAGCGACACCGCAGGCACATCGTCGCCTCCCGGCAGGTCCCCGGCTGGATGCTGCGGCTGGGCGCCGCGGCCCTGCGCCGGCGTCGCGAACTCCAGACGGTGCTACGCACGGGAGGAGGGCGGGGCACGATCGTCGTCCACGGCGACACCTTCTCCACCGTCCTGGGCTCGATGCTCGGTCGCTTCCTGGGCGCCCGCGTCGCCCACGTGGAGGCCGGGCTGCGGTCCGGCCACCTCCTCAACCCGCTCCCCGAGGAGATGAACCGCCGCATCGTCGGCAAGCTGGCGACGATGCACTTCGCCCCGACGCCGCGCGAGGTCGACAACCTCCGCAAGGCGAAAGCCCCCGGCGACTACGTGCTGACCGGGGCCAACACCGTCGTGGACGCACTGCACTCCGTCGACAAGGACCAGGTGGACGGCGTGAATCTGCCCGACCATTTCGGGCTCGTCACCCTGCACCGTTTCGAGCTGCTGCGCGACGGCGACCACTTCTCCGACCTCCTGAGGCTGCTCGCCCGGCGCTCCGTCGACTACCCCCTCGTCATGGTGCTCGGTCACGCCGAGCGCACGCGGATCACCGAACTGGGGCTGGACGGCCTGTTCAGCGAGACGTTCACGAACATCGACAAGCGGCCCTACGCGAAGTTCCTGCCCGTCCTGGCGCGCGCGGACTTCGTCGTCACCGACTCCGGCGGCCTCCAGGAGGAGTGCGCCGCCCTCGGCATCCCGTGCGCGGTGCACCGCGAGCGCACCGAGCGCCACCAGGGTCTCGGGGAGAACGTGCTCCTCGACGAGATGGACCTGGGCCGCCTCGACCGCTACCTCAGCGAGTGGCGCGACTACCGCCGGGAGCCGCAGTCGCTGGCCGAGTCGCCGTCCAGCATCATCGCCGAGCGGCTCACCTCCGCCGTCTGACACTTTTTCCCGGAGGGGCGACACAGGCCACCGGGCGCAAGTGTTGAGCGTGTCGAGGCGTCGGGCCGACAAGATTGCCGAAACAACGCCGATCCGCCCCGAACACCTCGCGGTCGGGCTCCGCCGCGCCCGGGACGCCCCGGAGAAGACTTCGCGACGCGGCGCGCACACGGGCCTCGACACGTCCTAAGTTGGTCCCCCAGAAGGACACGCACGCGAGCGGAAACGGGCTGGAGGCACCCCATGGACCTGCTGCGAACCAAGAGCGTCGAGCAATCGATCGCCGACACCGACGAGCCGGAGTACCAGCTCAAGAAGTCCCTCAGCGCGCTCGACCTGACGGTGTTCGGCGTCGGCGTCGTCATCGGCGCCGGCATCTTCACCCTCACAGGCCGCGTCGCGCACACGATGACCGGTCCCGCCATCGTGCTCAGCTTCGTGCTGGCGGCCATCTGCTGCGCCCTCGCGGCGATGTGTTACGCCGAGTTCGCGGCGTCCGTGCCGGTGTCCGGGTCGGCCTACACGTTCAGCTACGCCTCGCTGGGCGAGTTCTTCGCGTGGATCATCGGCTGGGATCTGATCCTGGAGATGTTCCTCGGCGCCTCGGTCGTCGCGCAGGGCTGGAGCGCCTACCTCGGCGTCCTGCTGGAGAACTTCGGGATCGTGATCCCGCCCCAGATCGCCTACGGCGGCATGATCGACCTTCCGGCCGTGGTGCTGGTGTGCGTGCTGGGGATGCTGGTCGCGGTCGGCATCAAGGAGTCCATGCGCGTCAACATGGTGCTGGTCGGCCTGAAGCTGTTCATCGTCCTGTTCGTCATCGTCGCCGGCCTGCAGTTCATCAACCCGGCCAACTACACCCCGTTCGTCCCCGAGCCGCAGGCCACCGAGACGCTCACCGGCTGGACGCAGCCGCTGCTGCAGGCGCTCGGCGGCGCCGCGCCGATGGCGTTCGGCTGGGGCGGCGTGGTCGCCGGGGCGTCCCTGGTGTTCTTCGCCTACATCGGCTTCGACGTGGTCGCCACCACGGCGGAGGAGACCAAGCGCCCGCAGCGGGACCTGCCGATCGGCATCATCGCGACCCTGGTGATCTGCACCGTCCTGTATTGCGCGGTCGCGCTGGTGGTGACCGGCATGGTGTCCTACCGCGACCTCGACCCGGCCGCCGCGCTGGCGAACGCCTTCGTGTTCCACGGGCAGGGCTGGATGGCCACGCTGATCTCAGCGGGCGCCGTCGCCGGCCTCACCACCGTGGTGCTGACGCTGCTGGTGGGCGCCACCCGGATCATCTTCGCCATGTCGCGGGACAACCTGCTGCCGATGAGCCTGGCCAAGGTGCACCCCACGCACCGGACGCCGGCCCGCATCACCGCGATCGTCACGGTGGTGTGCGCGCTCATCGCGGGCCTCACCCCGGTCGGCATGCTCGAGGAGATGGTGAACATCGGCACGCTGAGCGCCTTCGTGCTCGTGTCGATCGGCATCCCGGTGCTGCGGCACAAGCGCCCCGACCTGCCGCGGACGTTCAAGGTGCCGTTCTCGCCGGTGCTGCCGATCGTGTCGGCGCTGATCTGCCTCTACCTGATGCTGAACCTGTCGGTGGAGACGTGGGTGCGCTTCCTGGTGTGGCTGGCGATCGGGCTGCTCATCTACTTCGTCTGGTCCGGTCACCACTCCCGCGTCCAGACCGGCACCGAGCTCCCCCACGACCTCAAGAAGGCGCTCGACGAGAACCACTGAGCACGGCGCCGGCGCCTCCCGGGAGCCGGCTCGGTGGGGCCCATTAACACATCGGCGGCCTCGGCGCGTAGAATTGAGCGTCAATCCACCGAAGGTCTCGGAGTCTGCATGCCCATTCGCGCCGACCTGCGCAACGTCGCCATCATCGCCCACGTCGATCACGGCAAGACCACGCTGGTGGACGCCATGCTGTGGCAGTCCGGCGCCTTCCGCGAGAACCAGGACGTGGAGAACCGCGTCATGGACTCGATGGACCTCGAGCGCGAGAAGGGCATCACGATCCTCGCGAAGAACACCGCGGTGGAGCACACCATGACCGACGGGCGGAAGGTGACGGTCAACATCATCGACACCCCCGGCCACGCCGACTTCGGCGGCGAGGTCGAGCGCGGCCTGGAGATGGTCGACGGCGTCGTCCTGCTGGTGGACGCCTCGGAGGGCCCCCTGCCCCAGACCCGCTTCGTGCTGCGCAAGGCGCTGGCCAAGAAGCTGCCGATCATCGTGGTCATCAACAAGGTCGACCGGTCGGACGCCCGCATCAGCGAGGTCGTCGACGAGGTCTACGCCCTGTTCATGGACCTGGTCGACGACGACCAGGCCGACCTGCTGGACTTCCCGATCGTGTTCGCCGCCGCCAAGGCCGGGCGTGCGTCCCGGACCCAGCCGGCCGACGGCGAGATGCCCGACGCCGAGGACCTGGAGGCGCTGTTCGAGGTCATCATGGAGACGATCCCGGCCCCGACCTACACCGAGGGCGCGCCGCTGCAGGCGCACGTCACCAACCTCGATTCCTCCCCCTACCTCGGCCGGCTCGCGCTGTGCCGCGTCATCGAGGGCGAGATCCGGCGCGGCCAGCAGGTCGCGTGGATCCGCCGCGACGGCTCGGTCCAGAACGTCAAGCTGTCCGAACTGCTGATGACCAACGCCCTGGAGCGGGTCCCGGCCGAGTCCGCGGGCCCCGGCGACATCGTCGCGATCGCGGGCATCCCCGACATCAACATCGGCGAGACGCTGTCGGACCCGGCCGACCCGAAGCCGCTGCCGCTGATCCACGTGGACGAGCCGTCCATCTCGATGACGATCGGCATCAACACCTCCCCGCTGGCGGGCCGGGTGGGCAAGAAGCTCACCGCCCGCTTGGTGAAGGCCCGCCTGGACCAGGAACTCATCGGCAACGTGTCGATCAAGGTGAACAACACCGACCGTCCCGACACCTGGGAGGTGCAGGGCCGCGGCGAGCTGCAGCTGGCCGTGCTGGTCGAGATGATGCGCCGCGAGGGCTTCGAGCTGACCGTCGGCAAGCCGGAGGTTCTGCTGCGCGAGATCGACGGCAAGACCCAGGAGCCGGTCGAGCGGCTCACCGTGGACGTCCCCGAGGAGCACCTGGGCACCGTCACGCAGCTCATGGGCACCCGCAAGGGCCGCATGGAGCAGATGATCAACCACGGCACCGGCTGGGTGCGGCTGGAGTTCGTCGTGCCCGCGCGCGGCCTGATCGGCTTCCGCACCGAGTTCCTGACCGAGACCCGCGGCACCGGCATCATGAACCACGTCTTCGAGGGCTACGAGCCCTGGGCCGGCGAGATCAAGACCCGCACCACCGGCTCGCTGGTCGCCGACCGCCAGGGCACGGTCACGGCGTACGCCCTGTTCAACCTGCAGGAGCGCGGCACGATGTTCGTCTCCCCCACCCAGGACGTGTACGAGGGCATGATCGTCGGCGAGAACTCCCGCCCCGACGACATGGACGTCAACCCCACCAAGGAGAAGAAGCTCACCAACGTGCGCTCCTCCACCGGCGAGGAGCTGGAGCGGCTCGTCCCGGCGCGCGCCCACTCCCTGGAGCAGGCGCTGGAGTTCTGCCGCGCCGACGAGTGCCTCGAGGTGACGCCCGCGGCCGTCCGGATGCGCAAGACGGTGCTGCCCGCGCACGAGCGCGCCAAGGTGCGCAACCGCGCCAAGAAGGACTGACCCCGCCGCCCGGCTGCCGGGCGCCAGAAATCACGAATCGCGCACTCGACGCCTCGCGGCCGGATCCCGACAAGGGGAAACGCGCCCGCGGTCAGCATCGAGTGCGCGATCGTTGATTTTCTCGCGCCGCGGGCGGCCGGCAGCCCCTGCCCTGAGGCCGCCCAGCGTCGGCCGCAGCGGGTGTCGCAGGACTGCGACAACCCCGCGACGGACGCGGGACCCCCGCGACGGGCCGGTGCATTAGCGTCGCTTTCAACGACAGCGAAAGGCCCCCACCGCATGATCACCCGACTGGCGCTCCCCACCCTCGCGCTCGCCCTCCTCACCGGCTGCACCGTCAGCGTCGGCGGCCCCGCCCCGACCGCCGCCGGACCCGCCGGGACGGCGCCCGCGCCGGCCACCTCCGCCCCGTCCGCGCCGGCCACCTCCGCCCCGTCCGCGCCGGCCACCTCCGCCCCGTCGGCACCGGCCACCTCGGCCCCGTCCGCCCCCGCGACGGCGCCGGCCGAGGCGCGCACCTGGACGCACGGGCTGGTCGACTCCGCGACCCGCCGGGCCGACGCCACCTCCACGCAGATCAAGGGCACCACGACCACGTTCCCGAACTCGACCTCGCTGTGGGTCGGGTGCGACGGCACCACCGACGAGGTGACCCTGGCGCTCGGCGGCAAGTACAGGAAGCTGCACGGCCAGCTCGGGCTGCGCGCCGACGCCCCCGCCGGCCTGGTCGTGCACACGCTGGTGCTCGTCGACGGCAAGCCGGTCCAGAACGTGCAGCTGGACTCCGACGACCCCGGCGCGGTCGCGGTGGACGCCGTCGTGACCGGCGCCCGCACCGTGACCTTCCAGTCGAAGGCGGTGGCCGGCGAGTGCAGCCCCGCCGAGGAGTCCTACGCGGTGCTCGGCGACGGCTATGTCGCATGACGCGGCGCCCGTCCGGCTCCTCCTGGTCGACGACGACGAGGCGATCACGGGCGGGCTCGCGCCGCTGCTGAGCCGCGAGGGCTTCGCCGTGACCGTCGCCGCCGACGGCGCCGCGGCGCTCGACCGGCTCGCCGCCGGCGGCACCGACATCGTCGTGCTCGACGTCATGATGCCCGGCCTCGACGGCCGCGAGGTGCTGCGGCGCGTGCGCGCGTCTGGCTCGGCGGTCCCCGTCGTCCTGCTGACCTCGGTCGGCGAGGCGTCCGAGCGGGCCCGCGCGCTGGACGAGGGCGCCGACGACTACCTCAACAAGCCCTTCGACGCGGGCGAGCTCGTCTCGCGGGTGCGTGCCGTGCTGCGCCGCAGCCGCCCCGGGCGCCCCACGCTCGCCAGCGCGTCCACCCTGACCGCCGGCCCGCTCACCTGGGATCGGGTCGGGCGACGCGCCCACCTGGCGGGCCGCGAACTGGTCGTGACGCCGAAGGCGCTGGCGCTGCTGGACTACCTGATGACGCACCCCGACGAACTCCTCACCCGGCAGCGCCTGCTGGAGGTGGTGTGGGGGTTCGACGACCTGATCGGGACCCGGGCCGTCGACCACCGGATCGCCGAACTGCGCCGCGTTCTGGGCGAGGACGCCGCGAGTCCCCGCTGGATCCAGACGGTGCCGGGCTCGGGTTACCGCTTCGTCGCCGACGTCGCGGACGGGCGCTGACGTGCCCGGCCCCGCCCGGTTCGCCGTCGTCGCCGGCCTCGTCGGGGGCGCGGTCACCCTGCTCACGTGGTGGCTGACGCCGGGCATCACGGTCAACGTCGCGGCCAACCCGGCGCTGGTGACCGCGCTGCTCACGATGCTCGTGATCGTCGTGGGCGTCGTCCCCGGCTGGTGGCGACGCGTCGGACGCCGCCACGACGCCGCCCTGGCCGGGCAGCGCGCGGAACTCACCGCCCGGGCCGAGGCCCGGGAGGCGGCGGCCCGCAGCAGCGTCGAGCAGCGCCTCACCGCTGAGCGCGCACGGCTGCTGGGACGCATCGACCACGAGCTCAAGAACCCGGTGATGGCGACCGACCTGGCGCTGGGCCGGCTGCGGGCGGCCCAGGCTGGCTCCGCGGAGGCGTCCGAGGCGCTGGAGACGATCGCCACCCAGTCGGGGCGGTTCGCCGCCCTCCTGCAGAGCCTGCGCAAGATCACCGACGTGGAGCACCGCGAGCTCGACCTGGAGAGCGTCGACCTCGCGGGCCTGCTGCGCCTCGTGCACGACGAGGCGCAGGGCACCGCAGCCGGCGCCTCCCGGCACTGGACGCTGGCGTTGCCGCAGGCCCCCTGGCCGCTGCCGCACGTGACCGCGGATCACGACCTGCTCTACCTCGCCGTGCACAACCTGGTCGACAACGCCGTCAAGTACACCCGCCCGGGCGACCGGATCGAGATCCGGGCCGCCGAGTCCTCCGGCGGCGTCTCGGTCGAGGTGGCCGACACCGGCTCCGGCATCCCGGACGCCGAGGTGGCCGGCGTCTGGGACGAGCTGTCGCGTGCGTCCACCGCCCGCGGCGTCGCCGGGCAGGGCCTCGGCCTGGCGCTGGTCCGCTCCGTCGTGCAGCGGCACGGGGGGCGGGTGGCGCTACGGTCGCGCGTCGGCACCGGCACCTCGGCCGGCTTCTGGCTCCCGCAGTCCGCCCCCGCCACCCGGGACGCCGCGCCCACGACCACCCCTTCCACCCCCGCTCCGGCCGACGCCGGACCCCGCCCCCAGGAGAAGCCCGCATGAACCGCCTGACCCTCCCCTCGCCCTCGTCACGGCGCTCGCCCTGGCGGGCTGCACCGTGAGCGTGGCCGGCGACCCCGGCCCAACCAGCAGCGCGCCGCCACCGCCTGCCGCGCCGCCCTCCGCCGCGACGCCGTCGGCGTCCCCCACCGCGACGTCCGTCGACCCGGGACAGGTGGTGCCGGGGTACGCGCCGGGCCAGTTCCCGCCGGTGCCGCTGTTCCCGCTGCCCGACACCGCCGTCCTGACCGAGGCCGGCCGGCTGACCCGGGACCGGCTCGTCTCCGACCTGCCCGACCTGCCCGGCGTGACCGTGACCGCCGTGCAGTGCGCCGCCGACGGCACCCACGTCACCGCCGACTCCTCGCTGGTGCTCTACGGCGACGGGTCGGGGTCCTACGTCGGACCCGACGGGAGCTACACCAAGGGCGCCGACGGCTCGGAGACGTCCGTGACGGGCAGCGAGTCCATCACCCGCGACGGCCAGGGCGGGGGCACCTACGTGTCGGGGAAGCT
Organism: Propioniciclava coleopterorum; assembly: GCF_011393335.1. Taxonomy (NCBI): domain Bacteria; kingdom Bacillati; phylum Actinomycetota; class Actinomycetes; order Propionibacteriales; family Propionibacteriaceae; genus Propioniciclava; species Propioniciclava coleopterorum. The sequence goes on from NZ_CP049865.1 coordinate 1,005,067, forward strand.
CTCCATCACCCACGAGGGCGACGGCTCGGGTACCTACGTCGACGGCGAGACCTCGATCAGCCTCGACGGCCGCGGCGCGGGGACCTACGTCGGCCCGCTGGGCTCCATCACCAACAACGGCGACGGCTCCGGCAGCTACGTCGGCGGCCCCGTCTCGCTCTCCGTGGAGGCGGACGGCTCGGGCACCTACGTCGACCCGCGGATCAGCATCAGCAACGACGGCGCCGGCACCGCGACGGTGGTGTCCGGGTCCTTCTCCGGTGACGTCCCCGCCGACCCGCTCCCGCCGGTCCCCCGATGGGTGCGTTCCCGCCCGTGGAGCAGGTACTGCCCAAGCAGGACATCTGCGGCTTCGTGATCACGCTCGCCGACGGCGTCCTGTTCGACTTCGACAAGTCCGACATCCGCCCGGACGCCGCAGGGGTGCTGGACGACCTCGGCACCGCCATGACGTCGGTGACCGCCACCGACGCCGAGGTGAGCGGCCACACCGACGCGATCGGCACCGACGCCCACAACCAGGACCTGTCCCAGCGCCGGGCCGACTCGGTCGTCGACGCGCTCAAGGAGCGCGGCGTCAGCACCGCGCTCACCGCCCGCGGGTACGGCGAGGCGCGGCCCGTCGCGCCGAACGAGCTGAACGGCAAGGACAACCCGGCGGGTCGCCAGCTCAACCGCCGGGTGGAGGTCTTCGTCCGGGTCTGAGTCCCGGCGACCGGGCGGCGAGCGGGGCGGTCGTGGCGACCGACCACGGCGTCGCACAGGCTGCGAGGCACCGCCGCGTGGTGGACGCCCCGGCGCGCCGCCTTCCCCGGCGTGGTTGGCTGGCGACATGGACACCGTGCGGTGGGGGATCATCGGCGTCGGCGACGTCACCGAGGCCAAGAGCGGACCAGGCTTCCAGCGGGCCGCGGGTTCGGAACTCGTCGCCGTGATGCGACGCTCGCCTGGGATGGCGCAGGACTACGCGGCCCGGCACGGCGTGCCGCGCTGGTACTCCGACGCGGACGCCCTCATCCACGACCCCGAGGTGGACGCCGTCTACGTGGCCACGCCGCCGGACTCGCACGCCGACTACGCCATCCGGGTCGCCCGCGCCGGCAAGCCCGTCTACGTCGAGAAGCCGATGGCCCGCACCGCCGCCGAGTGCCGGGCGATGATCGACGCGTCCGCCTCCGCCCACGCGCCCTTGTTCGTCGCGTACTACCGCCGCGCCATGCCGCGCTTCGTGCAGGCCGCCGAGGTGGCGCACGCCGACCTGGGCGAGCTGCGGACCGTCACGGTGCGGCTGCGCCGCCCGGCCGCGCAGGACGCCGCCCTGCCCTGGCGGCTCGACCCGGCGGTCGCCGGCGGCGGGCTGTTCGTGGACCTGGCCTCGCACACGCTGGACTGGCTCGACCACGCCCTCGGGCCGCTGGGCGACGTGCACGGGGTGGCGACCCACCCGCTGGCCGGCCCCGGCTCGGCGGAGACGTCGGTGGCGGCGTCCTTCCGGATCGGCGACATCACCGGCACCGGGTCGTGGGATTTCGCCTCCGACGGCGTCGAGGACCTGATCGAGATCGGCGGCACGGCCGGGACGCTGCGCCTGTCGTCCTTCGGGACCGAGCCGCTGCAGCTCACGCGCGGCGCGACCACCACCACCATCGAGGCCCCCTACCCCGACGTGGTGCAGCAGCCGCTGATCCAGCAGATCGTCGACCACCTCACCGGACGCGGCTCCACCCCGGTCAGCACGGGCGCCACCGCCCTGCGCACCGCCACGGTCGTCGACACGGTCCTGGCCGGCTACCGCGCCGAGCACGGCATCCGCTTCGTCTGACCTTCCCACCTCGCTCAGCGGTCGGGCGGACGCGACGGGGCGGGACGCTCAGCCGTCCTTGCGGACGCGCGGTGCGCGCTTGCGGAACTCCTCCTCGAAGAGCTGCTTCACGGCGTCGGAATCGAGGGCCTCGCCCAGGCGTCCGAGCTGGCCGGCCGCCACGCGCTGGCACACGGCGAGCCACGCCTGCCCCATGGCGAGGGTGAAGCCGGACGCCACCGACGCGTTGATCGCGCCACCCGCGACGGTGCCCGCGCCCGGGATGAGCTGCAACAGCCCCGTCACGGCCGAGCGCCCGGCGGTCGTGGCGATCGACGTGGACGCGATCGCCAGCAGGGCGGCCCGGTCGAACGGCACGCTGTACAGCTGCGCGATCCGGGCCATCATCGCGAGTTGGATCGGCACCAGCACGGCGGCGGAGCTGAACGGGATCGGGACCGCGGCCGCGGCGGCGGCGCCGGCCACGGACGCGCCTATGGTCCGGTTCGCCTGTCGCGCCTTGAGGTCCAGATCGATCTTCTGCGCGGCCGCGAGGGCAGCGTGGACCGCATCTGGGACAACCAGAAAGGTGGCGTTCAACAGCTCCATCAAGCCGTAGGCCGGCTGACCCGTGAACGAGTCCCTCATCGCGTAGGTCATGAACGGGCGGCCGCCGACGATGGGCAGGTCCAGGGAGGCGACGTGGTCGGCGAGCGCCGCGGCGTCCGGGTGGACGGCCCCGTCGCGGACCGGCACCTGGGTGAACACCAGCATCACCGGCACCTCGAGGTCGGCCAGCGTCCGGATCACCTCGGCCTCGGCCTCCTCGAACCGGCGGTCCAGCGCGCGGACGCAGTACCAGGCAGCGTGCATCTGCTCGGTCAGCGGCAGCTTGCGCTGGTTGGTGACGAACGTCCGGATCTCCTTGACCAGCGTCCGGTCGTCGCGGCCGATCTCGATGCCGCGGGTGTCGATCAGACCCAGCGTGCCCTGGACGCCGACGTAGAGGTGGGAGTCCTTGGTCACGGGTTCGCCGATGCCGGTGGCGGCGACCTCCTCGCCGAACACGGCGTTGATCAGGGTGGACTTGCCCACCCCGGTCTTGCCGAAGACCCCCAGGTTGAACCGCCCCATCATGGAGGCCTGCTTGTCGAACTCGGACCGGAACGACTCGGTGAAGAACTGCGTCACAGGCTCAGCCTAGGCACAGCCGCCCCCGCGCCCCATGGCGGACACCCCTGAGTGCGCCCCGGCGTGCCCCGCACGGCCGTACCGGGCCCTAGCCTCCCAGCCGGGTGTTGGCCGAGCAGCGCGTGATCGTGGCGTCGCCGGCCGTCGTGCGCGCCGCCACCTCCGTGCCGTCGACCACGATGCGACATCCCAGTTTCGCGGGTGCGCCGGCCGGTTCCACGACGACGAGGATCGACGAATCGAACTGGACCGTCTCCAGCGTCCGGCTCCAGGTTCCCGTGAAGGTGGCGCTCTGGAAGGGCCCCTCGATCTGCCCCCAGGTGACCGTCCCGCGTCCCGCGGCCGTGGCCTCGAGGCGGATCGCCCGGTCGACGGTCGGGAGCCTCGGGTTGGCTCCTGTCGGCTCGACCGAGGGTTTCGGGCCGGGCAGCGGATCCTCTGCTCCGGACGTGGGCGACGGCGAGGACGGTTCGGAGGGCACGGGGGCCTCGGTCGTGGGTGAACCGGGGCTCTCCGGCGCGGATGGCGACCCCGACGGCGCGCCCCCCGTCGGTGACGGGAGCGTCGTCGGCGACGGGAGGGCCGGCGGGTCGGGGGTCCCCGCCAGCGGGCCCAGGAACAACCACGCCGCGCCGCCCGCAACGGCCACGGCACCTCCCCCGCGAACCACAGGCGTTTGTCCATCACGACCCCCTAGCGACCTGCCATGTCACCGGCGCGGTAGTTCTGGCCCCACGTGTCGTCGTCGGTGGAGTCGGACTGGTGACACAGGGGGTTGTTCAAGGTGGCGCCTTCGGGGTGCTGGAAGACACACGCGTCGCCGACCCCGTAGATGGGGTTCTCCGGCACCTCGTAGAACACGCCGTCGGGCTTGGCTCCCGTGAGAGCACGCGACCGGTAGGCACCCCGCTCGTACGTCTCCACCGTGAGGTAGTAGGTGTTGCCCAGCCGGAACATGGACGGCGCAGCGGTGATCTCGGGCGAGTACGCGATGAGCGTTCCGATGTCGCGCGGGTTCGCCCCCAGGCCCTCGAAGGTCGCCGCGGACTTGGTCCTGATCTCGAACACTCCGCGGTTCACCCGGTACCAGTAGAGGTGGAAGGTGCCCGTGTGCGGGTCCCGGAACAAGGTCGGGTTGCCGTTGCGGAAGCCGGGCTCGTACACGAGATCCACCGCCGGGGTGAACCGGGTGCCGTTGAGGCCGTCGACGGAGACCTGCCCCGTGATGTTCACATCCCAGTTCTCGTTGACGACGAGCGCCACCCGGTCCCCGTCACGCACCGCGGACGCCCACCGGCACGGTTCCCCGTTGGGGAAGGCCGCCTTGACGGGGTCCACGGTCCAGGAGGCCGCGTCGAGCGAATCCGCCCGGGCGAGCCGGACGCCCGAGCACAGGTTGTAGCCCGAGTACGCGAGATAGCGACGTCCCTGGTTGATGGCCGGATCCAGCTGAGGGTTCACGTCCACCGCGCTGAGGGTGTGGGGGTACGCCCCGTTCTGCGACTGGCGCGGCAGGATGTCGGTCTTCTGCCCGGTGGACTTGTAGTACCCCTGTCCGACGCCGATCGTGGCCGTTCCGTAGCCCAGAAGGGTCTTCTCGCTGTAGCCCCACGAGCGCAGCTGGGCGTCGGCGATCTCTCCGTCGCGCAGGGTGATCCAGTCGGTGTCGTCGGCGTTGAACCAGCGGTGGACGCCGACACGTCCGGTCCCCGGCCCCGAGTAGATGTAGAACTGGAAGACCTTGTCCGAGTACCCGAACCGTTCCATGGACTCGTCGGTGGTGAGATCGTCGCGCACGTCGACCCAGTCCCGGTCACCCTCGTGCCACCACCGGTTGATGCGGACCATCCCCGCCCCGGGTGTCGCGATGAGGTAGGCGCCGTACTGGGGCGCCGATCCGCTGATGTGCCCGGACGCTGTCAGTTGCGCGGAGTCCGGCTGGGACCCGTGGTCGGGAACCGTGACCCAGTCTCCGTCCCTGGCCTGGAGCCACCGCCGCACGACGGTCGGGGCACTCTGAGCTCCTGGCGTGATCGCCGGGCCGGTGGGCGTCGGGGTCGGGGTGGGCGTGGGCGTCGCGGTCGGCGTGGGCGTCGCGGTCGGCGTGGGCGTCGCGGTCGGCGTGGGCGTCGCGGTCGGCGTGGGCGTCGCGGTCGGCGTCGGCGTCGCGGTCGGCGTGGGCGTCGGCGTCGCGGTAGGCGTCGGCGTCGCGGTCGGCGTCGGGGTCGGGGTCGGTGTCGGCGTCGGCGTGGGCGTCGCGGTCGGCGTCGGCGTGGGCGTGGGCGTGGGGGTGGGCGTCGGCGAGATCCGCACGTAACCCAGGACCGCCTTGGAGGTGTATCCCCAGGACGTCAGCTGTGCGTCCGTGAACACGTTCGCCGGCAGCGTCAGCCAGTCACGATCCCCGGCGTGGAACCAGCGGTTCAGGGCCACGCGGCCCGAGCCGGCGGCGGTGTACACGTAGTACTGGAACGCCTTGCCCACGTAGCCGAAACGGGTCATGTTGGCGTTGATCGCCGGGTCGTCCAGGGCGTCGACCCAGTCGCCGTCCCCAGCGCTCCACCACCGGTTGATCGCGACCCTGCCCGAGCCGCTCCGCATCGGGACGTAGAAGGGCGCCGCATCGTTCAACTCCATCCCGGCGTCACGCAACTGGGACGGCGAGGGCTGCGAGACGTGATCAGCCACGTCGATCCAGTCCTTCGCCTGCCCGTTCCACCAGCGCCGCACCGGCGCCTCCGGAAGATAGGACAGACCGACCTGGCGTCGGATCCACTGCTCGGCGGTGGGGTTCGGACACGTGCCCGCACAGAACTCGGGATCGTGCGCCCCATAGGCGGCCAGCGCGGCGCGCTTGGCCTGGAGGTCGGCCCCGGCGACGTTCTCCGGTGCCTCCAGCACCTCGTACCCGCGGTAACCGATGACACGCTCGATCGCGTCCTCGGCGAGCGCGGCCCGCTGCACGAGGGACGCGGTGGCGAAGTGGTCGTCGTAGGGGGCGATGATGCCGGTGTTGCCGTGAGTCCGGATGACGGCGGGACGAGCGGTCGCGATGAGCGACTTCATCGTGGTCACCAGCGCGTCGAGGGTGTAACTGTTCTTCCCGTCCACCGACCTGATGGTCGATGCCGCGCCGGTGAACAGCTCCTGGATGCTGACCCCTCCCGTGACGGGGGACCCCTTCCCGTCCAGGCCGTCGGGGAGGCGGAGGAACGTCAACTCGATCCGGGGGGTCCCCTGCAGCGCGCGCGAGACCAGCGTGCGGCCGGCCACCTGGCGCACGGTGGGCACCCAGACGTTCGGGACGCCGAGCATCGTCGCATAGGCGGCCTCGACGCCCGCCTCGCGGCCGGACCAGTAGGTCTCGCCGAGCGCGGCATCGCCCGCGGTGACGTACACCGTCCTCACGCACGACGATCCCCGGACGTCGTGCAACAGGTCGGGACTCATGAAGATGAGATCGTCGTCCGGATGCGCGCTGAAGAGCAACGCACCCCCGACACACTCATCGGCAGCGTCCGCCGTGGGGGCGATGATGGCACCGAACGTGACCATGAACAGGCAAAGCATTACTGCCACGATGGGTCGTAGGCCCCTGCGGGCGCGTTCCATCGCGTCTTCGACGAGTCTCATTGTGTCCTTCTCCACCCGTGGGCGATCACGGGCGGACTCTCAGGTTAGGGACGCGCGCGCGCGGATATAAGGAGAGGGGCACCCCTCCCCCCCGCGGGTCATTGCCCGACAAGGGGAATCGTGCTAGAAGCCTTGACCTCCGTAGCGTCGGAACTGGACAAAAGCCCTGCGCCGGCGCGCATTCGGTGCCGTCGAGTCAGCGGGAGGGAGCCCCGAGCGGGCGGCGCTCCAGCCATGCCTGCCAACGCCGCACGGCCCAGCCCGGCAGCAGTTCGACCGCCAGGTCCTCGGCCGCCGGTCCCCTGCACACCAGCTCGTTCCGGGCCCCCAGGACCAGCTCAGCCTGCGCCAGGTGGGGTACGGCGCCGGGTCGGCGCGCCAGACCTGCGTGACCAGGTCACGGTCCAGCGCCGGCTCGTGCCGGGAGACGGACCATCCCGCGGCGCGCGAGCCCTCGTCGAAGAAGCGGTCGGGCGCCCAGGTGGCGAAACGGACGGCGACCGCGAGGTGGCCGCCCTGCCGCACGACGCGGTAGCCCAGCGTCCGCACGAGTCCGTCGGGGGAGGTGACGTAGAACGCGCACTCCTCGCCGAGCCGGTTGAGGTGGGCGTCCGGCAGCTCGTTGCCGAGCAGGACGCCGGTGGCGTCCAGGAGCCGGCGCCGCAGCGTCCGCACGGTGGTCATGGCGCTCACCTTCTCACCGTTCCGCGCCCGCCGCAGGCATCCGGCGCGCCGCGCCCTGTGCCCGCACCGGTCGCTCCGCCCGCTTCGGCGCGCACCCGTTCGGCTGCGAGCCCGAATCACCGAGCGGGCGAATGAGTCCCGCCCCGGGCCGGCCCGCCCCGCGGTCAGGCAGCGAGCCGCCCGTGCTCAGCGCAGCTTGGGCCGGACGTGCAGGCCGACCTCGGGGTCGACCAGCACCTCCTGGGCGGCCGCGATCCCGGCGACGGTCAAGGGCGCGTCGAGGGGGGTGTTGCGCTTGATCAGCGCCAGCCCGATCGGGCCCAGGTCGTGATGGACGGCCGAGGTGCCCATCCGCCCGACGACCCGGTCGCCGGCCAGCACGTCGTCGCCGACCTCGGGGAGTCGCTCCTCCGAGCCGTCGAGGTGCAGCAGCGTCAGCCGGCGCGGCGGACGCCCGAGCGTGTGGACGCGCGCGACCGTCTCCTGGCCGCGGTAGCAGCCCTTCTGCAGGTGGACGGCCGGACCGAGCAGGTCGCCGTCGGGGTTCGCCAACTCGTTGGGGATGGTCTTCTCGTCGGTGTCGAGGAAGATCCGCGGCTGCCCCGCGGCGATCCGCACCGCCTCGGACGCCCACGTGCCCGCGCGCTCGTCGCCCAGTTCCGCCTCCAGGTCCGCGCGCGGCACCCGGCGGGGCGCGGCGGCGTCCAGCAGGAGCGCCCAGTCCGCGGAGGCGTCCGCGACGGTCACCCGGGAGGCGAACACCATGCGCTGCAGGTAGCCCAGCAGCGGCTCGAGGCGTCCGGGTTCGGTGTCGGCCCAGAACGTGTCACCGTCGTCGACCCCGCCGAAGACGTGCTCGACGTGCCCCTGGGGGTCGAGGACGAACGCCGTGACCCGGACGCCGGGCGCCAGGCCCTCGAACGCCTGGCTGGTGACGGCGTGCAGCCACGTCAGGCGGTCGGCGCCCGACACCGTGAAGATCGGCCGGTGCGACGCGTCGACGCGGGCGCGGCCGGCCTCGAGCCGCCGCTGCTCCCCGAGCGGGTCGCCGTAGTGCCACACCGCCCCGGCGTCGGGACCCTCGGTGTGCCGGACCGCGCTCATGCCCGGGTGAGCGTCGCCCACATGTACGGGCGCAGCGCCTCGTCGGTGGTGGCGCGGTCGAAGCTGTACATCAGGTTGCCGTCCACGAGGCCGTACAGGCGGCGTCCGGCGGTGTACTCGACGGTCGCCAGCGGCGAACGGACGACCGCGTCGGTGGTCAGGTCGATGCGTCCGGGCTGCAGCGGGCCGTACCAGATCTCGGCGTAGCCGTCGGGGCTGCACATCACCACGTCGACCTGGGCGTCCTTGGTGGCCCGCCAGAACCCGGTCTCGATCGTGAGGGGGCGCTCCGGGCGGCCCTCGGCGTCCAGGGTGAAGAACTGGGCGAGGTAGTGCAGGTAGTCGCCGCCGTTGTCGACGAAGTCCACCTGGGCGCCGAACTCGATCTTGTCCTCGCCCGGCCACTCGCGGTACCCCTTGCCCTCCCAGCGGCCGCGCAGCCAGGCCAGGCCGACCAGGTCGGGGTTGAGGTCGGTGGGGATCTCGAACATGGGACGCCTCCTGAGGTTGTCTCTCGTGCATCCCAACGCTAGCCGGTCCCCGTTCCTTCCCCACCCCGCCGGAACCGTGCGCTCAGGGTCTCCGACGCCCACCGCCCGACCGCGGCCCGGAACGCGGTTCGCACCGGGCTCCACAGGGGCGCACGGCCCGCGGGTCGGCGCGGCAGGGTTGACTCACCCCCCACGGGTGGCAAGGTGGAACGATGATCGGCCGCCGCACCGCCCTCCTCGGGGCCGCGGCCGCGGGCTCGTTGCTCGCGGCCGGCTGCACCCGTCCGCCCACGGCGCCGGTCCCGGCGCAGGAGGAACCGCCGCGGATCGACCCCAAGGTCCACACCGTGCTGGCGCACGACCCGTCCGGGCACGTTGCGCTCCGCCCGGACGCCGAGCAGGTGCTGGCGGCGTCCCGCGCCCTGCTGGCGGTCGCCACGGCGGTCGTGGTGGCGGCCCCCGACGACGCCACCGCGGCGCAGGTGGCCCGCGACCTCGGCATCCCGATGCTCCCGCCCGGCGACGGCCTGGCCGCCGAACTGGACCGGCTCCGGACCCGGACCGTGTTCGCCTACACCGAGGCCGACGTGGGGACGCGCGAGACGCTGCCCGGGCCGGCCACCGCCGCCGAGGTGCAGCAGGACGGCCTGCCGGCGAAGGCCGAACCCGCGGACCTGCTCGGCCTGGCCTACGGGACCCCCTCCCCGACCGTCGCCAGCGTCGCGCACGCCGCCGGCCTCGGGCTGACCGCCGTCCCGGCGCCCCACCCGGGCGCGACCAAGGACGCGACCGCGGCCGTCCGGGGGCACCGCGGCCAGGTGGTCGGCATCGGCACCGGGTTCGGGGACGACGCCCAGTTCGGGACGCAGGTCGAGGTGACGCGCACGGCGAAGGAGTTCCCCGCCGGCGGCGTCGCCCCGCTGCCCGACCACGTGATGATCGCGCTGTACGGCCACCCGGGGACGGCCTCGCTGGGCATGATGGGCGAGCAACCGCCGGCCCAGGCCGTGCAGCGCGTCCGCAAACTCGTGGACGCCTACGCCAAGCTGCTGCCCGACCGGCACGTCATGGGCGCCTTCGAGATCATCGCCACGATTGCGTCCTCGGCGCCGGGGGACGACGGCGACTACTCGCTCGAGTCCGAGGTGGCCAAGCTGCTGCCCTGGGTCGAGGAGGCCGAGCGCAGCGACCTCTACGTCGTGCTCGACCTGCAGCCCGGCCGCACCGACTTCACCAGGCAGGCCCGCCGGTACGAGGAACTGCTGAAGCGTCCGCACGTCGGGCTGGCGCTGGATCCCGAGTGGCGGCTGCCCCCCAACGGCAAGCACCTGGTCCAGGTCGGGCAGGTCGACGTCGAGGAGGTCAACGCCGTCGGGGCGTGGCTGGCCGACTTCGTGCAGCAGCACAGGCTGCCGCCCAAGGTGCTCACGCTGCACCAGTTCCAGACCCGGATGATCACCAACCGGGCCCGGCTCGACACCACGCGCCCCGAGGTGCAGCACCTCGTGCACGTCGACGGCCAGGGCGGCCAGGGCGCCAAGCAGGGGACGTGGGCCGCCATCAAGAAGGACCTCCCGGCGCGCACCTGGCTGGGGTGGAAGAATTTCGAGGACGAGGACGTCCCGATGCTCACCCCGCAGCAGACGGTGGCGCAGGTGAAACCCCTGCCCAACTTCATCTCCTACCAGTAGGACCGACACGACAGGAGGCCCCATGCGCCTGGTGGTGCAGCGTGTCTCGCGCGCCGCGGTGAGCATCGACGGCGAGGTGGTCGGGGCGATCGGGCCCGGGCTGTGCGTCCTGGTGGGCGCCACCCACACCGACACCCCCGCCGACGCCGACCGGCTCGCGGACAAGGTGTGGGGGCTTCGGATCCTGGACGGAGAGCGCTCGGCCTCCGACGTGGACGCGCCCCTGCTGGTGGTCAGCCAGTTCACGCTGTACGCCGACGTCCGCAAGGGGCGGCGTCCGTCGTGGAGCGCCGCGGCGCCGGGGGCCGTCAGCGAGCCGCTGGTGGACGCCTTCGTCGCGGCACTGCGCCGCCGTGGCGCCCGCGTGGAGACCGGACGCTTCGGCGCCGAGATGGCCGTCGAGCTCGTCAACGACGGGCCGGTGACGCTCACGCTGGACAGCGCGATGTGGGCGCCGCGCGCGACGCAATAGAATCCCACTGGTCGATCCAGGCGGGAGAGGGACATGGCACGGGTGTTGGCGGTCAGCCCCAACGCCGCCGTCACGCCCGGCGAGCCCGCCATCGCCACGCTGGGGCTGCTGGCCCACGTCGTCACCGAGATGCTGCCGGACGCCTCGATCGTCACCGAGTCCCAGCGCGTCGACCTCATCGTCCTGGACGGCCGCGCCGACCTGGCCTCCGCCCGCCAGATGTGCCGCCTGCTCGGCGCCGCCGGCTCGGCGGTCCCCATCCTGCTGGTGCTGGGCGAGAGCGGGTTCGCCGCCGTGAACCGGGAGTGGGGCGTCGCCGACATCGTGCTCGGCGCGGCCGGGCCCGCCGAGTTCGACGCCCGCATCCGCCTCGCGCTCACCGTCGAGGCCGACACGGGGGTGGTCAACGCCGGCGGCCTGCTCATCGACGAGTCGGCCTACCACGCCTCGCTGAACGGCCAGTCCCTCGACCTGACCTACACCGAGTTCGAACTGCTGAAGTACCTGGCCCAGCACCCGGGCCGCGTCTTCACGCGCGAGACGCTGCTGTCGGACGTCTGGGGCTACGACTACTACGGCGGCACCCGCACGGTCGACGTGCACGTCCGCCGGCTGCGCGCCAAGCTCGGCGTCGAGCACGAGGCCCTGATCGGGACGGTCCGCAACGTGGGCTACCGCTTCAACCCCGACGCCGCCCGCTCCCGCGACTGACGCCCCTCCCCCAAGCCGGCCCCGACCGGTGCCTGCGAAGCCCGGACCAGGACCGGAACCGGCCCCTAGCGCCGCACGGTGGGGGCCGGGTTAGGGTGGCAGCGTGGAGCCCACCGATTCCCTGGAACCGCAGGATCGCCTCGCGGTCATCGAACTCGCCGCGGCCGCCGAGGCCGCCGACGGCACGCCGCCGCTGAACGAGGAGGCGACGCTGGCGCTGATGCGCGACGACGCCCTGCACTGGCTGGCCCGCGACGGCGACGCCGTGGTCGGTTACGCGCAGTGGCAGGCGAACAACGCCACCGGGCAGCTGGTGGTGCACCCGCACCACCGCCGGCAGCGGATCGGGAGCTCGCTGCTGGACGGGCTGCGCAGCCGCGCCAAGACCCGGGTCTGGGCCTTCGGGACGCACGCTCCGGCGCGCGCCTTCGCCGCGGCCCGCGGGCTGGCGCCCGTGCGGGGACTCACCATGATGGAGCGCGTCCTCGCCGACGAGACGGCGCCCGCCGTGCCCGAGGGCATCACGCTGCGCGGCTTCACCGACGCGGACGCCGACGCCTTCCTGGCCGTCAACGCGGCCGCCTTCGTCCACCACCCCGAGCAGGGCCACTTCAGCGCCGCCGACCTCGCGGCGCGCCAGGCCGAGGACTGGTGGGAGCCCGAGGGCCTGATCCTCGCCGTTGAGGGAGACGAGGTGCTCGGCTTCCACTGGACGAAGCGGCACGACGCCACCACCGGCGAGGTGTACGTGCTGGGCGTCGACCCGCGGGCGTCCGGCAAGGGGTTGGGCAAGGTGCTGCTGCAGGCCGGGCTGTCCCGGTTGGCCGACGGCGGCGCCACCCGCGTCATCCTCTACGTCGAGGCGGACAACGAGCCGGCGCTCGCCCTGTACCGCAGGGCCGGCTTCGAGGTCGTGCACACCGACACGCTCTACGGGCCCACGACCAGCTCCTGAGATGCCCCCGCAACGCGTTTTGCCTGCGGCACCGCTGCGTGCCATCGTGGCGCCACCTGAGGTGAAGGAGGCCGCCGTGAGCGTGGCGACCGGGGAGCCGTACCTGCCCGAGGACCGTTTCTTCGACCGCGAGCTGTCCTGGCTCGCGTTCAACGAGCGCGTGCTGGACCTGGCCCGCGACCCCGAGCGCGTCCCGTTGCTGGAGCGCGCCCGCTTCCTGGCGATCTTCAGCTCCAACCTGGACGAGTACTTCATGGTCCGGGTCGCCGGCCTGAAGCGCCGCATCGCGGCGGGCGTCGCCGTGCCGGGCGCGTCCGGCATCCTCCCCCGCGACCTGCACGAGCAGATCCTCGAGCGCGTCCGCGTCCTGGCGACCGAGCAGGCGCGCGTCTTCCAGGAGGAGATCCGGCCGCAGTTCGCCGACGAGGGCATCGCCATCGTCGGGTGGGACGATCTCGACGAGGCCGAGCAGCGCAAGATGCACGACCTGTTCGACAACCGGATCTACCCGATCCTCACGCCGCTCGCCGTCGACCCCTCGCACCCCTTCCCCTACATCTCGGGGCTGAGCGTCAACATCGCGATGCTGCTGCGCAACCCGGCCACCGGCGGCCGGCAGTTCGCACGCATCAAGGTGCCCACGAACCTGGACCGGTTCGTTCGCCTGGGGATGGGCCGCTTCATCGCCATCGAGGAGGTCATCAGCCACCAGCTCGACAAGGTGTTCACGGGCATGGACCTGGTCACCTGGAGCACCTTCCGGGTGACCCGCAACGAGGACCTCGAGGTCGAGGAGGACGACGCCGAGAACATCCTGCACGCGCTGGAGAAGGAACTGCTGCGGCGCAAGGTGGGACGGCCGCCGGTGCGGCTCGAGGTCGCCGACGACACCCCCGACGACCTGCTCGACCTCCTGCGCGACCAGCTCGACGTGGCCGAGTCCGAGGTGTTCCGGCTCCCCGCGCCGCTCGACCTGACGGGGCTGTTCGCGGTCTCGGAGCTGGACCGGGAGAAGCTGGCCTACCCGTCCTTCCTGCCCAAGACCCACCCCGAGCTGGCCGAGGTCGAGACGTCGAAGCCGGCCGACCTGTTCAAGGCGCTGCACGACCGCGACGTCCTGCTGCACCACCCCTACGACAGCTTCGCCACCTCGGTGCAGCGCTTCGTCGAGCAGGCCGCCGCCGACCCGGCCGTACTGGCGATCAAGCAGACCCTGTACCGCACCTCCGGCGACTCCCCCATCGTGGACGCGCTGGTCGAGGCCGCCGAGGCGGGCAAGCAGGTGCTCGTGGTGGTCGAGATCATGGCCCGGTTCGACGAGCAGGCCAACATCACCTGGGCCCGCAAGCTGGAGCGCGCCGGCTGCCACGTCGTGTACGGGATCCTGGGGCTGAAGACCCACGCCAAGCTGTGCCTGGTCGTGCGCGACGAGCCGACGGGGCTGAAGCGCTACGCGCACATCGGCACCGGCAACTACAACCCCAAGACGGCCCGCCAGTACGAGGACATGGGGCTGCTCACGTCGAACCCGATCGTGACCGAGGACGTCGGCCGCGTCTTCAACCACCTCTCCGGCATGACGCGCGAGCTCAACTACCGCCGGCTGCTGGTCGCGCCCGACGGCGTCCGCTCGGGGCTGCTGGCCCGCATCCGCACCGAGATCGAGCACGCCCGCGCCGGCAAGCCGGCCGGGATCGGCATCAAGGTGAACGCCCTGGTCGACGAGGACGTCATCGACGCGCTGTACGAGGCGTCGCAGGCGGGCGTCCGGGTCGACCTGTGGGTGCGCGGCATCTGCGCCGTGCGGCCCGGCGTGCCCCGGCTGAGCGAGAACATCCGCGTCCGCAGCGTCCTGGGCCGGTTCCTGGAGCACAGCCGCCTGTACTGGTTCGCCAACGGCGGCGACCCCGTCGTGGGGCTGGGGTCGGCCGACCTGATGCACCGCAACCTGGATCGCCGCGTCGAGGTGCTGGTGCCGCTCACCAACCCCCGCCACATCGCGCGGGTCAGGAACCTGTTCGAGCTGGCCTTCGACGAGGCCACGGCCTCCTGGTGGCTGGAGGACAGCACCTGGACCCAGCGCACCCACGGCGAGGACGGGACGCCGCTGCGCGACATCCAGGATCACCTGATCCAGACCCTGGGCGCCCGGCGGGCGGAGCAGCGATGAGCCGCGGCAAGCTGATCGAGGCGGCCGGGACCGTCACGCTGCGCGACAAGGACGGCAAACGTCAGGTGCTGCTCGTGCACCGCCCCTCCTACGACGACTGGAGCCTGCCCAAGGGCCACCTCGAACCCGACGAGTACGAGGCCGTCGCCGCCGGACGCGAGACCTGGGAGGAGACCGGCACCTCGGTCGAGCTCGGGCGCCCCGTCCGGACGATCCGCTACCCGGTCAGCGCCGGGGAGAAGATCGTGCACTACTGGCTGGCGCGCCCGGTCGCGTCGCAGCACCGCAAGGCCGACAAGGAGGTCGACAAGGTCGCGTGGCTGACCCCGAAGGCCGCCATGAAGCGCATGACGTACGCCGACGAGCGCGCGGTGCTGGAGGAGGCCCTCGAACTCGGGCCCACGACGCCGTTCCTGATCGTGCGCCACGCCAAGGCCATGGACCGCAAGAACTGGTCCGGGCGCGATCAGGCCCGCCCCATCACCTCCCGGGGCCGCAAGCAGTCGAAAATGCTGATCCCGCTGCTGGAGAGCTTCGGCGTCGCCACGGTGTACTCCTCGACGTCGACCCGCTGCGTCCAGACGCTGCAGCCCTACGCGCGGCGCCGCGACCTGGACGTCCACGGCTGGTCGCTGCTGTCGGAGGAGGTCGGCGAGCCCAACCTGCACGACGTGGGCAAGCTGATGCGGCGGCTCGCGCGGGAGGCCGCCGCCGGCGGGACGCCGACCGCGGTGTGCGGGCACCGCCCCGTCCTGCCCACGATGTTGGAGTCCCTGGGGATCACCAACCGGATGATGCAGACCGCGGCGACCGTCATCGCGCACCTCGACCCGTCCGGCGAGGCCGTCGCCGTCGAGTTCCACCGCCCCCGCGCCTGACTCCTCCCCTCCCGGCGCGCACCCGACCGCCCGATCGCGACGCAGCGTCACCGCTCGTGGCGCCCGGGTTGCCACGGCTTGCCCGTTGCCACCCCCCAGGCAAAAACGACTCAATAGCGCCTCCGGCAACGCCTGACACCCACCCGGGCCGGGCGATTGCCTGTTCGAAGTGACCTGTTCACGCTGTGTTCATCTACGGGGAGCAATCTCGTCACGGTCGCTGCCTACCGTCACTAGCGAGATTGGAAGAACGACCAGTCCTCGGGCCGGCCGAAATCGGCCCGACACGCTCGCACGTGAGGAATCACACATGTCTTCGAAGAAGATCGTCGCCCCGCTGGCCCTCGTGGCCGCCTCGGTGATCGCGTTCTCCGGCTGCGCCGCGAACGAGGCCACCCCCGCCGGCAGGCCCGGCGGCGGCTCCACCGCCGCGGGCCTCAACCGCCTCACCGGCAAGGGCGCCTCCTCGATGTCCGTCGCGCAGACCACCTGGGTCGCCGACTTCCAGGGCGCCAACCCGGGCGTCACGGTCAACTACTCCCCCGACGGCTCCGGCGCCGGCCGCGACGCCTTCAAGTCGGGCGCGGCCCACTTCGCCGGCTCGGACCGCGCGCTGAAGGACGACGAGATGGGCGCGGGCAAGTTCGCCGGCTGCTCGGCCGACTCCAGCGCGCTCAACCTGCCGGTCTACATCTCGCCGATCGCCCTGATCTACAAGGTCGACGGCGTGACCGACCTCAAGCTGGACGCCGAGACGGCCGCCGGCATCTTCTCGGGCCAGATCACCACCTGGAACGACCCGAAGATCGCCGCCCTGAACCCGGGCGCCCCGCTGCCCGCGGCGTCCATCACGGCCGTGCACCGCTCCGACGACTCGGGCACCACCGAGAACTTCACCGACTTCCTCGCCCAGGCCGCCCCGTCGATCTGGACCGAGAAGGCCGCCGGCACCTGGCCGAACGCCTTCCCCGGTGAGGCCGCCAAGGGCACCGCCGGCGTCGTGAGCGCCGTCGAGTCCGGCAAGAACACCATCGGCTACGCCGACGAGTCGCAGGCCGGTTCGCTGGGCAAGGCCCAGATCAAGGTTGGCAGCGAGTTCTTCGGCCCCACCGCGGACGCCGCCGCCAAGCTCGTCGACAACGCCAAGAAGGTCGACGGCCGCTCCGACAACGACTGGTCGCTCAAGCTCGACCGCAAGGCCGAGGGCCAGTACCCGATCGCTCTGGTCTCCTACGCCATCGTCTGCGAGACCTACAAGGATCCCGAGGTCGCCAAGCTGGTGAAGTCCTACGTGGGCTACATCGCCTCCGACGCCGGCCAGAAGTCGGCCCAGGCCAAGGCGGGCAACGCCCCGCTGTCGGCCGACATGGTCGCCAAGCTGAAGACCTCGGTCGACTCGGTCAAGTGATCCCCCGCTCGGCCCGACCGGCACCCCCGGTCGGGCCGAGCCCCTGCCCCGTCCCGGAACCCGTGAAGAAGGAAGCGTGAGCACCGCATCATTGACCCGGCCCACCGACGAGGACCTGTCCCTCGTCCCGGCCAAGCCGCGCATCGGCGACAAGGTCTTCTCGGGCCTGTCCACGGGCGCCGGCATCCTGATCTTCGTCATCCTGGCCGCCGTCGCGATGTTCCTGATCGCCCAGGCCTTCCCGGCCCTGGTCTCCTCGCCGGAGACGCTGCAGAGCCAGGGCTACGGCCCGTTCCTGTCCTGGGTCGCCCCCTTCGCCTTCGGCACGGTGTACTCCGCGTTCTGGGCGCTGGTGTTCGCGGTGCCGGTCTCGATCGGGATCGCCCTGTTCATCTCGCACTACGCCCCGCGCCGCCTCGCCGCCACGCTGGGGTACGTCATCGACCTGCTGGCCGCCGTCCCCTCGGTCGTCTTCGGCCTGTGGGGCGCGAACGTGTTCGCCCCCGCGCTGCAGCCGCTGCACCAGTGGCTGGCCACCTACCTGGGTTGGTTCCCGCTGTTCACGCCCCCGGCGTCCGGCACCGGCCGCTCGATGCTCACCACCTCGCTCGTGCTGGCGGTGATGATCCTGCCGATCATCACGTCGCTGTGCCGCGAGGTGTTCCTCCAGACGCCGAAGCTCCACGAGGAGGCCGCCCTCGCGCTGGGCGCCACCCGCTGGGAGATGGTCAAGATGGCGGTGTTCCCGTTCGCCCGCGCCGGCATCGTGTCGGCGGTCATGCTCGGCCTGGGCCGCGCGCTGGGCGAGACGATGGCGGTCGCCATGGTGCTGTCGGGCGCCGGCGTCATCAAGTTCGACATCATCGGCCAGCAGAACCCCAACACCATCGCCGCGACGATCGCCCTCAACTTCCCCGAGGCGTCCGGGCTGCGGATCAACCAGCTCATCGCCGGGGGCCTCATCCTGTTCGTGATCACCCTGGCGGTCAACATGCTCGCCCGGTGGATCGTCCGCCGCCGCGCCGCGTTCTCGGGAGCCAACTGATGACCGCCACCACCGTCCGTCCCGCCGGCGGCTCGCTCACCGCGGGCCAGCTGGGCCGCTGGACGCCGATCACCGTCCTCGTGGGCTCGATCACGCTGGCGTGCCTCATCACGCTGCTGCTCGGCCCCTTCAACCTCGGGCTGGCCGCCGCCCTGTCCTTCGCCATCTACCAGGGCGCCCTGTTCGCCGCCTCCGCCGCCGTCGAGGGACGCCGCCGCGCCACCGACCGGCTGATGACCGGGTTCATCGTCGGCGCGTTCCTGCTGGCGCTGGTCCCGCTGATCTGGGTCGCCGGCACCACGCTGGTCAACGGCCTGGGCCGCCTCGACGTCGCGTTCTTCAACAACTCGATGCGCAACGTGGTCGGCGAGGGCGGCGGCGCCGTCCACGCCATCTACGGCACGCTCATGATCACCGGGTTCGCGACGCTCATCTCGGTGCCGGTCGGCCTGCTGACCGCCATCTACCTCGCCGAGTACGGGCGCGGCTCGCTGGCGCGCGGCATCACGTTCTTCGTGGACGTCATGACCGGCATCCCCTCCATCGTCGCCGGCCTGTTCGCCTACGCCCTGATGACGCTGATCTTCGGGCCGGGCGCGGTGAGCGGCTTCTCGGGTTCGCTGGCCCTGTCGGTGCTGATGATCCCGGTCGTCGTCCGCTCCACCGAGGAACTGCTGCGCATCGTCCCCAACGAACTGCGCGAGGCGTCCTACGCCCTCGGCGTCCCGAAGTGGCGCACGATCCTGCGGATCGTCCTGCCGACCGCCGTGTCGGGCATCGTCGCCGGCGTCATCCTGGCGATCGCCCGCATCATCGGCGAGACCGCCCCGCTGATGGTCGCGGCGGGCTTCACCCAGAGCGTCAACCTCAACTTCTTCTCCGGCCCCATGATGACGCTGCCCACGTTCGTGTACGACCAGTACGCGTACCGCGGCGTCCCCCCGGAGGCCTTCGTGGATCGTGCCTGGGCCGGCGCACTCACCCTGATCCTCATCGTCATGGCCCTCAACCTCATCGGACGCCTCATCGCCAAGCGCTTCGCGCCCAAGACCGGCCGGTAATCAAGGAGACCCACGCACCATGTCCAAGCGCATCGAAGCCAAGAACCTCGACATCTTCTACGGCGACTTCAAGGCCGTCGAGGACGTCTCCATGACCATCGAGCCCCGCGCCGTGACCGCGTTCATCGGCCCGTCCGGCTGCGGCAAGTCGACCTTCCTGCGGTCGCTGAACCGGATGCACGAGGTCATCCCCGGCGCCTACGTGAAGGGCGAACTGCTCCTGGACGGCGAGGACCTCTACGCCCCCGCCGTCGACCCGGTGAACGTCCGCCGCCAGATCGGCATGGTGTTCCAGCGGCCGAACCCGTTCCCGACGATGTCCATCAAGGAGAACGTGCTGGCCGGGCTCAAGCTCAACAACAAGCGGCTGGGCGCCTCCGAGGCCGACGAGGTCGCCGAGCGCGCGCTGCGGGGGGCCAACCTGTGGGAGGAGGTCAAGAACCGGCTCGACCTGCCCGGTTCGGGCCTGTCCGGTGGCCAGCAGCAGCGCCTGTGCATCGCCCGCGCGATCGCGATGCGCCCCTCGGTGCTGCTCATGGACGAGCCCTGCTCGGCCCTGGACCCGATCTCCACCCTCGCGATCGAGGACCTCATCAGCGAGCTGAAGAACGAGTACACGATCGTGATCGTGACCCACAACATGCAGCAGGCGTCCCGCGTCTCCGACACCACCGCGTTCTTCAACATCGCGGGCACCGGCCAGCCGGGCAAGCTGATCGAGATGGACTCCACCCAGACCATCTTCACCACCCCCAAGGTGCAGGCCACCGAGGACTACATCACCGGACGGTTCGGCTGACCCGCCAGATGGGCCCGGGTCGGGGACCCGTGGGGCGTCCACCTAGACTCGCCCCATGAGTCAGCCAGGCTGGTACCCCGACCCGGGCGGTCAGCGGGGCATGTTCCGTTGGTGGGACGGCCGCGCGTGGACGACGCACGTCACCCCCAACCAGTTCTCCCCGGCGCCGAACCAGGCCGCGCCCGGCACGCTCCCCATCCGGGAGGCCGCCCCCTCCGGGGCATTGCCCTACAACTACGCCCAGATCGAGCAGCGCTCCTCCAAGAAGGGGCCCATCGCCGCGCTAGTCATCATCGGCCTGCTGGTGGCCGGCCTGATCTTCGGCGGCTGGTACCTGCTCAGCGGGTTCCGGCTGCCCGGCACCGACGACCCCATCCCGTCGAACCCCACCGCCGACGTCTGCCCCAAGCGGTCCCTGCAGCCCGTCGACGACAGCCCGCGCGCGACGCCTCCGGGCCGCGTCCAGGGCGGCCGGCTGTCCTACCCGCTGCTGGGCAGCCCGTGGGGCCCCGTGCAGGCCGACGACCGGGTGCCGTTCGGCCGCGACGCCTTCGGCCAGAACGTCATGATCGAGTCCAACTACGACAGGAAGGGCTCGAGCTGGGTGGCGTCGGTGCTGGTCGCCGAACTGGTCGCCGGTGACGGCTTCTTCTCCCCCCAGCAGGGCTCTGAGATCGTGACCCGCTGCGTCCTGGGCGTGTTCTACGGCGACGCCGAGGTGCAGCGGCAGGACCGCGTCAGCCAGGCCACCACGGTCGACGGGAAGGACGCGTGGATCACCGAGATGCACCTGACGTTCTCGATCCCCGGCCTGCGCGAGAAGGGCGAGACGGCGATCATCGTGATCGTCGCGACCGGCGAGGAGTCCTCCAGCCTGTACTACGCGTCCATCCCCGACAGCCGCCCCGACCTGCTGGCCACCGCCCGCCAGCTCCAGTCCCAGCTGCGCGTCGAGCCCTAGCCGCCCGCCCGTGCGTCCTGGGCCGCTCACGCGCCCGGACGCCGGGGCCGGGCTCAGCCGCGGGCCGGGGAGCAGGTGGTGACGCCGAGGCGTCCCTTCAGCGTCATGACGCGGGCCGCGCTCGCCTTCACCTGGTCGGCGAACGCCGGGTCCGCCTCGCCGGCCTCGACCAGGCCAGTCACCATCGCCGTGGCGGCGGCCGGGTCGACGCTGATCGCCAGATCCCCGCCCGCCTTCACGAACCGCACCGCGCGCTGCTTGGCCGGGACGTCCGCGACGGCCTTGGCCACGCCCAGGTCGTCGCTGGTGATGACGCCGTCGAATCCCAGGCTGCGCGCGATCGCGATCACCTTCGGGCTGAACGCCGCGGGCGCCGAGCCGTCGATCTTGGAGAAGTAGGCGGTCGAGATCATGATCGAGGCGACGTCGGCGTCGATGGCCGTCCGGTAGGGGGCCAGCGCCGGGTCGTCGGCGGTCGTCACGTCGTCCACGACCTTCGCGGCGAAGTCGGTGTTGCCGGTGACCTGCCCGAGGTTGGGGAAGTGCTTCACGGTCGCCCCGATGCCCGAGCGCTGGAAGCCGTCGACGACGGCGCCCACCTTGGCGGCGACCTGGTCGGGCTCGGATCCGTAGCCGCGGCCCAGCTTGCCGATGGGCTCGTTCGAGGACTGCTTGGACGCGGGCACCACGTCGGCCACGGGGGCGAAGTTGAGGTCCACCCCGGCGGCGCGGAGCTCCTTGCCCCACGTCGCCGCCTTGCCGGTGAGCTCGGCGTCGCTCAGCTTGGCCTGCTGCGCGGCGGACGGCATCGCGGTGAACCCGCTGCCCTTGAGCCGGACGACGCTGCCTCCCTCCTGGTCCACCCCGATCAGGACGCCGTGGGCGCCGCCGGCTTTGCGGATGGCGTCCGTGCGGGCCTTGGTCCCGCTCACCCCGTCGCTGGTGGAGCCCATGAGGATCGCCGACCCGATGTGGGAGTTCTTGATCGCCTTTGCCTCGGCGTCGTCCAGGGCGCCGGTGACCCCGATCATGACGAGCTGGCCGGCGGCGGTCCTGAGGTCCATGGCGCGGGCGAGGGCGTCGCAGGTGTTGCCGGGCCCGGACGCCGTCGGCGTGCCCGCGGGGGTGGTCGGCGCGGCGGTGTGACCCGGCGTGGTGGGCGGCGGCGTTGAGCCGCCCGGGGAGCCGGGGGACGGCGAGGGGCCGCCGGGCTGCACCTGCGCGCAGCCGACCAGCGCGAAGCCCACCAGGCCGACCAGGACGCCGCGGGCGCGCATCACGCCACCTCGTCGAGGTCCAGGCCGAGCAGGGCGTTCTCGACCACCTCGGTCAGCGCCGGGTGGATCCAGTACTGGCCGCGCGCCATCGTGTGGGCGTCCAGGCCGAACGTCATCGCCTGGATCAGCGGCTGGATGAGGGTGGACGCCTGCGGCCCGATGAGGTGCGCGCCGACGATCCGGCCGCTCACCCGGTCGGCGACGACCTTGACGAAGCTGGTGGTGTCCTCCATCGCCCAACCATAGGCCGTGCCCCCGAAGTCCTGGATGGCGACGGCGACGTCGAGGCCGCCGTCGCGGGCCTGCGCCTCGGTCAGACCCACCGAGGCGACCTGCGGGTGCCCGAAGACGGCGTGCGGCACGGGGCGGGCGTCCCGACGGGCGGGTTCCGCCGGGTCGAGCAGGTTGTGCTGCACGATTCGGGCCTCGTGGTTGGCGACGTGCTTGAGCATCCAGGGCGAGGAGACGTCGCCGAGCGCCCAGACGCCGGGGACGCTCGTGCGCTGTTGGTCGTCCACGACGACGAAGCCGGCCGCGTCGGTGTCGATGCCGGCGACGCGCACGTCCAGTTCGTCGCCGTTGGGGCGGCGTCCGGTCGCGACCAGCAGCAGATCGGACTCGACCCGGTGCTCGGCGCCGTCCCGGCCGCGGGTCGTCACGGTCACCGCGCCGTCCGTCATGGCGACGGCGGTGGCCTCCTGCTCGAGCAGCAGGTCGACGCGGTCGCGCATCAGTTCTGTGTAGCGCTCCCCGACGGCGACGTCCTCGCGGCTGAGCATCCGCCCGGAGCGTCCGATCATGGTGACCTGCGCGCCGAAGCCGGCGAACACGTGCGCGAACTCCGATCCGATGTAGCCGGTGCCCAGGATGGTGACGCGGCGCGGCAGCGCCTCCAGGCGCATCACCGTGTCGGAGGTGTGCGCCAGGCCGGCCTCGAAGGCGTCCGCCAGCCCGGGGAGCGCCGGGATCACCGCCCGGGATCCGGCGGCGACGACGATCTGCGGCGCGGTGATCTCCTGCTCCCCGACCCGCAGCACCCTGGGCCCGACGAAGCGGCCGGTCTCCCGGAACAGGGTGACGTTCGGGGACTCGGCCCGCCACGTCTCGCCGCTGAGGGAGATCGCGTCGGTGCGCCCGAAGATGCGGTCGCGCACCTGGGCCCAGTCGGCCGTCGGCTGCTCGATGTGGACGCCGACCCGCGCGGCCTCCTCGGGGCTGGTGAGGAAGTCCGCCGGGAGCACGAACATCTTGGTGGGGATGCAGCCGTAGTTCAGGCAGGTCCCCCGAACATCCGACCGTTGTCGAGGAGGGCGACCCGCTTGCCTGCGAACCGCTCATCGAGGATGGAGTTACCGGAGCCGGCTCCGATGACGATGAGATCGTATTCAAGCACCCGGCAAGTTTGTCAGATGCCCGCGTAGGAGTGCAGACCGGTCACCAGCAGGTTGATGCCGATGAAGTTGAACCAGAACACCGCCACGCCGATGATGGCGAGCCAGGCGGCCCGGGCGCCCTTCCAGCCGGCCGTGACCCGGGCGTGCAGGTAGGCCGCGAAGATCACCCAGGTGACCAGCGACCAGGTCTCCTTGGGGTCCCAGCCCCAGAATCGGCCCCACGCGTAGTCGGCCCACACGGCCCCGGCGAGGATCGTGAAGGTCCACAGCGGGAACGCGAACCGCAGGACGCGGAAGCTGAAGTCGTCCAGCTTCGCCGCCGACGGCAGCTGGGCGAGGTAGCCCGTGACGGGGCCGCGCTTCTCGGCGCGCGCCTTGATGAGGTACAGGATGGCGGCGATGCCGCCGACGTTGAACGCGGCGCCGGCGACCGCCGCGGCGACGATGTGGATGATGAACCACACCGAGTGCAGCGCCGGGACCAGCGGCGCCACCGCCACGTAGAACACCGTGACCGCCAGGCCCTGACCGACGGCGAGCAGCAGCGTGACGGGCAGCCCCAGCCACGTCCAGCCGCGCCGGAGCACGAGGATGAGGTAGAAGATCGCGGCGAACGCCAGCGAACTGGTGACGAACTCGTACATGTTGCCCCAGGGCATCCGCTGCCCGGCGACGCCGCGGAGCACGACGCCCGCGACGTGGCAGATCACCGCGATGACCGTCAGGGCCACGCCGATCCGGGCGAACCGCGCGCCGCGGCCCGCCCCGGCGTCCGGGGCGGCGGGCTCCTCGGCGGGTGCGCCGGCGCCGACCGGCACCAGGGCGGGCTCGGGACGCCGCGCCGCCGCCCACTCCAGCGCGTGCGCGCTCATCGCCAGCAGGTAGATCACCGCCGAGGTGACCATGGCGAGGCTCGAGTAGTACGCGATCATCGTGCGACCTCCTGCGCTGCGGCGGGTGAAGCGGGGGTGGAGTCATCATCGTCGGTGGCGGCCACCTCGGCCACCCCCGGGCCCTCGACGCCGTCGCGGGCGTCCGGGTGCGGGACGCCGGCGGCGGCGGCCAACTCGTCCACGTCGTCGGCCAGGCCGGTGGCGGACTCGGCGCGGTCCAGGCCGCCGGCCTCGACGCGGAGCGCGCCGTCGGCGTCCGGGCGGACGCGCAGCCACAGCCGGCGCGGCCGGATGTAGAGGCTGGCGGACACGCCGGCGACGGCCAGCAGCACCGAGGCGATCACGAGCCACAGGCCGGGCTCGTAGCTGACCTGGAGCTTGGTCCAGCGCCGCCAGTCGTCGAAGCTGAGCTTGGAGCCGTCGGGCAGGTCGACGATCTGCCCGGGCGCGATCTTGAACGTGACCAGCGTGCCGTCGGGCGTCCGCATCTGGGTGAGCCCGGTCTTGTTGAGCGAGTACACCGACTCGGGCAGCCCGGTCTCGGTGCGGGGCTCCCCCGCCCAGACGGTGAGGAACATCTCGGGCTGCAGCGCGTCGGGGAACACCGAGCGGGGGCCCTGGTCGTCGACGACCGCCGTGGGCAGGAAGAAGCCCTCGAAGCCGAGGTACTGCGGGCGGGCGTCGGGGACCTTCACCACGCCCATCGAGGTGAAGTTCCCGTCCTGGGGCAGGAACACGACCGGCCCGGAGAACGCCACCTGCCCGGTGGGGTCGGTGACCGTGACGACCGGCGCGTACCCGTGCCCGACGAGGTGGATCTGGGTGCCGTCGACCACCAGCGGCTCGTTGACCTCGATCGTGGCCGTCTCCGGCGAGCCGTCGGCGTGTGCGACCCGGACGTCGGCGCTGAAGACGCGGGCGGCGCCGCGCTGCACCTCGCCGGTCTCGAACTTCGCGGTGAACCGGTCGATCCACACCGTGAAGGGAGCCAGGTCGGCCGGCTTGAACGCCGCGCCGGCGGTGAAGTCGTCGTACTGGGTGAGGTTGTTGGAGAACGCCTGCCCCTCGACGGTGATGACCTCGCCCTTGTAGCCCCACAGCGAGTTCCAGCCGAGCCCCACCAGCATGATGACGAAGCTCAGGTGGAACAGGATGTTGCCGAACTCGCGCAGGTAGCCCCGCTCGGCGGCGACCGACTCGCCGTCGCGGCGCACCCGGAACCGCTTGGACCGCAGCAGCGCCTCGCCGGCGTCCAGCGCCTCGTCGGCCGACAGTGCGGTGGTCCCGGACGCCTGCGCGGGCAGCCGGTGGAGGTGCCGCGGCGTCCGCGGCGGCGGCGTGGAGAGCGCGCGGACGTACACGCCGATCCGCGGGACGATGCAGCCGATCAGCGAGATCATCAGCAGCAGGTAGACCGCCGCGAACCAGGGCGAGTGGTACACGTCGAACAGGCCGAGGCGCTCGTAGAGGTCGGCGACGGCCGGGTTGGCGGCCTTCCAGTCCGAGACCCGGATCGGGGCGACCGGACGCTGCGGCAGCAGCGAGCCGGGGATCGCGACGACCGCGAGGGTGAACAGCAGCAGCAGCGCCGTCCGCATCGAGGTGAGCTGCACCCAGAACAACCGCAGGAACCGCACCTAGATCACCAGGCCCCACGCCGAGGCCCACTGCCGGAACACGCCCATGAGCGCGTCCCACAGGCCCGTGACCAGCAGCAGGCCGACGATGACCATCATGCCGCCGCCGATCTTCTGCAGCAGTTCGTGGCGCTTCTTGACCCAGTTCATCGTCCCGGCGAACCGGTCGAACGCCAGGCCCGCGACGACGAACGGGATGCCCAGGCCGAGCGCGTAGACCAGCGCCAGCACCGCGCCGCGCAGGGCGGTGCCCTCGTTGATCGCCAGGCTCATCACCACGGCGAGCGTCGGTCCGATGCAGGGCGTCCAGCCCAGGCCGAACACGATGCCGAGCAGGGGCGCGGCGGCCAGCCCGACGGCCGGCGCCTTGGAGATGCGGAAGGTGCGCTGCCCGATGCCGACCACCCCGGCGAACACGAGGCCCAGGACGATGGTCAGAACGCCGATCGCGATCGAGATGGGGCGGCTGTAGGTCAACAGCAGGCCGCCGAGGCCCCCGAAGAGGGCGCCGGTGGAGACGAACACGAACGCGAAGCCGAGGATGAACAGGCTGGTGCCGGCCAGCATGCGGCCGCGCGACCCCTTGCCCGAGGTCACGTCGGTCGCCGCGAGCCCGGTGGCGTAGCTGAGGTAGCCGGGCAGCAGCGGCAGGACGCACGGCGAGAAGAAGGAGACCAGCCCGGCCAGCAGCGCCACGGGGAGCGCGAGCAGCATCGAGCCGCCCGCCGCCGCGGCGAACCACTGCCCCAGGTCCAGCGGGGTCATCGGCCCGCCGCCACGTCGTCGACCAGGCCGGTGACGGTGGCCTCGGTCACCTCGCCGAGCACGCGCGCCGCGACCTTCCCCTGGGCGTCCACCACGATGGTGGAGGGGATGGCGCTGGGCGGCAGCTGGGTGCCGAACTTGAGCAGTTCGCGCCCGTCGGGGTCGTGGACGCTGGGGTAGGTGATGCCGAACGCGCGGACGAACGCCTGCGCGGGCGCCTGGTCGAGGTCGCGGGTGTTGATGCCGACGAACTGCGCCGTGCCGCGCGTCTTCTCGGCGGCCGCCTCGAGCGCGGGCGCCTCCTTGCGGCAGGGGGCGCACCACGAACCCCACACGTTGTAGACGATCACCTGCCCGGCGTGCCGCGCCGAGTCGAAGTCGCCACCGCCCAGGAGCTGCCCCGTGATCCGGGGGGCGGGGACGCGCTGGTCGAGCGGCACGATGGTCAGGGAGCCGTCACCGCCCACGAAGCCGCCCTGCGCGGCGGGCGCGGTGCCGCAGCCCGTCAGGAGCACCGTGAGGGAGGCCGCGACCGCGGCCGAGATTCGCCGAGCCGTCACGCCATCACATCCCCGGCCGGAAGATCTTCTTCTTGGCGGGGTACAGGTCGGCCGCCGGCTCGGAATACTCGACGCCGGTGACCCGGCCGTCGATCAGGTGGAAGCTCGTCACCGACGCCAGGCGGCACTCCCGGGTCGCCGGGTTGTGCACGAAGCTGCGGCCCTCGGCGTCCAGGCGCGCGATGTAGATCGGCAGCTGGTGGGCGACGATGAGGGCCTGGGATCCCTGCGGGACCGACGCCGCGGCGTCCGCGATCGCGGCGCGCATCCGCTGGGCGATCTGCGGGTAGGGCTCGCCCCAGGACGGGCGCAGCGGGTTCCGCAGGTGGATCAGGTTCTTGGGCAGCAGCAGCCGCTGGTTGAAGCGGCCGAACGCCTGGCCCTCGAGGATGTTGGCGGCCTCGATGACGCGGGCGTCCTCGACGATGCCGAGATCGGGATGGGCGGCCGCGATGGGCGCCAGGGTCTCCTTGGCCCGCTGCAGCGGCGACACCCGCAGGTGCTGGAGCGGGACGTCCGCGAAGTGCTCCCCCAGCCGCTCCGCCATGCGATGCCCGAGTTCGCTCAACCCGTACCCGTCGAGCCGTCCGTAGAGGATGTGCTCGGGGTTGTCGACCTGCCCGTGACGGCAGACATGGACGATGGTCGGCTGCATGTGGCTAAGGATAGGCGCTCAGGAAAGCGCTGCGACGAGGCGATCACGGTCGACGAACCACAGCGAATGCTGCTCGCCGTCGACGAAGGTCACCGGCACGTGGTCGGTGTAACGAGCCTGCAGCTCGGGGTCGGTGTCGACGTCCACCGCGGACCAGGCGATGTCGCGCTGCGCGCAGACCTCGCCGATGGTCACCACGGCGTCGTCACACAAATGGCACCCCTGACGCACCAGGACCACCACACGGTCGCCCGGGAACGTCATCGGGGTGCCGACGCTCACTTACCGGCGCGGCGGCGCTGGATACGCGTCTTCTTCAGCAGCTTGCGGTGCTTCTTCTTCGCCATCCGCTTGCGACGCTTCTTGATGACCGAACCCACGTGTGACTCCTCAGGCGCCGGTTGCCCGGCTCGAATGAATGGTGACGGCCCGCCGCGGAAAACGGCCAGCCAAGAACGGAATCCTACGCGCTCCGACCCGGCAGCACCAAGCCGGAGCCACCGGTGGACGCCTCAGTCCCGGCGGCCGAGCTCCTCCGAGCGGTCCCGGGCGGCCTCGATCGCCGCCATGAAGGCGGCCTTGACCGAGCGCTCCTCGAGGTGACGCAGCGCCGCGGCGGTGGTGCCGGCCGGCGAGGTGACCATCTCGCGCAGCAGCGTGGGGTGCCGTTCCGACTCCACGAGCAGCTTGGCCGAGCCGTACATGGTCTGGTTGACCAGGGCGGTCGAGATGTCGCGCGGCAGCCCCAGCCCGACGCCGGCGTCGATCATCGCCTCGACGACGAAGAACAGGTAGGCGGGGCCGGAGCCCGACAGCGCGGTCACGGCGTCCTGGTAGCGCTCGGGGACGACGATCGCCTTCCCGACGGCCTCCATGATGTCGACGGCCTTCTCCAGGTCCACCGCGGACGCGTGCGCGCCCGCCGAGACAGCGGCCATGCCCTCGGAGACCTGGGCCGGCGTGTTGGGCATGACGCGCACGACCGGGGTGTCGGCGGGCAGGCCGTCCTCGAGCTGCCCGGTGGTGACGCCCGCGCACAGCGAGACGACGACGGCGCCCGGCGCGAGGTTCGCCGCGATCTCGGGCAGCAGGTCGGCCACGTCCTGCGGCTTGACCACGAGGATCACCGTGTCGGCGCCGGCGACGGCGTCGGCCGCGAACTCCTCGGTCTTGACGCCGTAGCGGCCCTCGAGCTCGTGGCGGCGCGACTCCCGCCGGTCGGCGCCCACGATGCCGGTGGGCGCCCACCCGGCGTGCAGCAGCCCGGCGAGCAGGGTCTCCCCCATCACGCCGGTGCCGATGAGGGCAGTGCGGCTCATGCCCGGCCGATCAGCAGTTCGGCGATCTGGATGGCGTTGAGCGCGGCGCCCTTGCGCAGGTTGTCTCCGGCCACGAACAGCACCAGGCCGCGGTCGTCGTCGACGGCCTGGTCCTGCCGGACGCGGCCGACGAAGACGTCGTCGGAGCCCGCGGCCACCCGCGGCTCGGGGACGTCGACCACCTGGACGCCGGGGGCGTCCGCCAGCAGCGCCAGGGCCTGCTCGGGGTGATCGGGCGGTCGAACTCGGCGTGGATGGCGAGGCTGTGGCCACTGAACACCGGGACGCGGACGCACGTGCCGGAGACCTTCAGGTCGGGCAGGTGCAGGATCTTGCGGGACTCGTTGCGGAGCTTCTGCTCCTCGTCGGTCTCGCCGCTGCCGTCGTCGACGATGCTGCCGGCGAGCGCGACCACGTTGTAGGCGATCGGCGCGACGTAGGGCTCGGTGTCCTCCGCGCGCTCCAGCGAGCCGTCCAGCGCCAGCGCGCGGGGTCGGCCACCGCGGCGACCTGGTCGGCCAGCGCGGCCACCCCCTTCACCCCGGAGCCCGAGACGGCCTGGTACGTCGCGACGGTGAGCCGCGTCAGCCCGGCCGCGTCGTGGAGGGGCTTGAGCACCGGCATCGCCGCCATGGTGGTGCAGTTCGGGTTGGCGATGATGCCCTTGGGCGGGTTCACCGCGTCGTCGGGGTTGACCTCGCTCACGACGAGCGGCACGTCGGCGTCCTTGCGCCACGCGGAGCTGTTGTCGACGACGACGGCGCCGGCCTCGACCAGCTTGGGCGCGAACTCGCGCGACGTGCTCGCCCCGGCGGAGAACACCGCGATGTCGATGCCGGAGAAGTCGGCGGTGGCGGTGTCCTCGACCGTGATGTCGCGCCCCTTGAACGGCAGCACCGTGCCGGCCGACTTCGCCGAGCTGAAGAACCGCACGTCATCCATGGGGACGTCGCGCTGCTCCAGCAGCGCGCGCATGACCTGACCGACCTGACCGGTCGCACCGAAAACACCAATCCGCATGGCTGAATCCTACCGGCGCCGACAGCGGGGCCATCCTGCGCCCCACCCGGCGGGATGGTTCGCCGGGGCTGGGCCCGCCGGCGTCAGAACCAGTCGGTGTAGGGGGCGACCAGGGCGTAGCCGATGAAGCTGACCAGGTCGAGGATCACGTGGGCGACCACGAGCGGCATGACGCGCCCCCACCGCTTGTAGAGGTAGCCGAAGACCAGGCCCATCACCACGTTGCCGAGGAAGCCGCCGAAGCCCTGGTAGAGGTGGTAGGCGCCGCGGATCAGCGCGCTGATGACGATCCCCACCCACGGCCTGATCCGGAGCTGGTCGAAGCGCGCGAACAGGAAGCCGAGCATGACGACCTCCTCCAGCACGCCGTTCATGACCGCATAGCCGACGAGCACCGGGATGGTCCACCAGTTCTCGGCGAGGTTGGCCGGGGAGACGTTGGTGTTGATCCCCAGCTGCCGGGCGGCGAAGTAGAACGCCAGCCCGGGGATGCCGATGAGGGCGGCCGCCCCGAA
Organism: Propioniciclava coleopterorum; assembly: GCF_011393335.1. Taxonomy (NCBI): domain Bacteria; kingdom Bacillati; phylum Actinomycetota; class Actinomycetes; order Propionibacteriales; family Propionibacteriaceae; genus Propioniciclava; species Propioniciclava coleopterorum. The sequence goes on from NZ_CP049865.1 coordinate 1,036,157, forward strand.
CCCGCGGGCCAGGTCGAACCCCGGACGCCGCAGGTCGAACCCGATCCGTCCCCGGTCGCCCGACAGCCACAGCAGGTACAGCGCGATCCCGACCGGGACGAGCGGGAACCCGATGCCGGCCAACTGGTAGGACAGGTCGAGCCAGCTGCGGTCGGGGGTCACCGAGTTGTTGATGGTCGTCGTCTGCTGGTTGAGCGGGACGTCGCGCGTCATCTTCTCGATGATGGACAGGATCGAGTAGATCGCCGACTGCCCCAGCGAGACGCCCAGCACCAGCAGGATCTCGACCCGGGGCCGGAAGCGGGCGCGGTCGGTCGGCGCGACATCGGTGGGCGCGACATCGGTGGGCGCGACGTCGGTGGGCGCGGCGTCGGTCGGCGCGACATCGGTCGGCGCGGCGTCGGGCTGGGGGGACGCGGGCGCCGCAGGCTCCTCGCTCACCGGTTCGCGGGGACGGCGAGGTGCTCGCGCGTCCACTCCAGGGTGCGGGCCAGCGCCGCCTCGCGCGAGGACCGCGAGGTCATGCCGCGGGTGTTGACCTCCAGGACGATGTGGCCGGCGAAACCGCGCTCCACCAGGGTGGACAGCACGCGCGCGGCGTCCTGATCGCCCTCCCCGGGGAACAGGTGGCTGTCGCCGATCGAGCCGTCGCCGTCGGTCAGGTGGACGTGCGCGAGCCGCTCGCCCCACGCGTCGATGAGGTCGAGCGAGCGCTGCCGGGAGGTGGCTGCGTGCGACAGGTCGAGCGTGAGGTGGTCGTAGTCGCGGTCGGTGGGATCCCAGCCCGGCGAGTAGGCCCGCACCTCGGAGGTGCGGGGGCCGCGCCAGGGGAACATGTTCTCCACCGCGAACGTGATGCCGGTGGTGCGCTCCAGCCGCCGGATGCCCTCGACGAAGCCCTGGGCGTAGGAGCGCTGCCAGCGGAACGGCGGGTGCACGACGACGCAGTCGGCCCCCAGTCGGTGCGCCGCCAGCGCCGAGCGCTCCAGCTTCTCCCACGGGTCGTTGCCCCAGGTCCCTTGGGTGACCAGCAGGGTGGGGGCGTGCACCGAGACCACCGGGATGTCGTGGTACTCGCGGAGTTGGACCAGGGCGTCCACGTCGCGGCTGACCGGGTCGATGCCGACCATCACCTCGACGCCGTCGTACCCGAGGCGTCCGGCCAACTCGAAGCAACTCGCCGTGCTCTCGGGGTAGACCGAGGACGTCGAGAGCCCCACCAGGGGCCGCCGGGCGGCCTGTGCGCCCGGCCAAGCAGGTTGCGCGCTCACGTCCGCCAGCATAGGACCCCCGGGTCACGCGCCCGCGGCTGAAGATGTCTCCAGACCGTGATACCGCGTTCCACTATGGGGATGCCGCCGATTGGCATCTTGAACGGGCGATGGGTTTGAATGAACCATGCGTTTGTCGAACCTCACCTTCGCCGCCGGTCCCGACGGCCTCGCACCGGCGGTCGCGCGCCTGGAGGAAGCGCTGGGTGTGAACTTCCGCGACGGCGGCTTCCATCCCCGCTTCGGCACCCGCAACAACATCCTGACGGTGGCCGACGGCCGCTACCTCGAAGTGGTGGAGGTGCTGGAGCACCCGGCCGCCGAGAAGGCCGTGTTCGGCCAGGCGGTCCGAGCCCGCTCCGAGCTGGGCGGCGGCTGGCTCGCCTGGGTCCTGGAGGTCGAGGACATGGCGCCGCTGGAGGACCGGCTGGAGCGCAAGGCCGTCCACGGCTCGCGACAGTTCCCCGACGGCCGGCGCCTCGAGTGGGACCAGATCGGCATCAAGGGCCTGCTGGCCGACCCGCAACTCCCGTTCTTCGTGCGCTGGACCAGCGAGGAGGACGTCCGCCCGTCCGCGCTGGCACCCGCCGACGTCGAGATCCTCGAGGTCCGGCTGTCCGGATCCCCCGAGCGCGTCTCGGAGTGGATCGGCCAGGACCTCGGCCCGGTCTTCGACGGCGTCGCCCTCACCTTCGACGCCCCCAACGGCCACCCCGGCATCGAGTCGGTCACCTTCCGCTGCCCCAACGGCCTGGTCACCATCTGAGCCGTACGGTTTCGCAGCGCCCCGGGAACGCCTCGCGTCCCGGGGCGCTGCGCGTCCGGACCCGGCCGGCGCCGGCTCGGCGCGGGACTGTCGGACGGGCCGCGTAGGGTCTTGCCCATGGCACGGAGCACCACGACCCATCGCTGCAGCGAGTGCGGCTGGACGACCACCCGCTGGGTCGGCCGCTGCGGGCAATGCCAGGCGTGGGGCAGCCTCGCGGAGGCGTCCTCGGCGGCGCCCACCCGGTCGACGTCCTCGACGCGGCCCTCGCAGCCGGCGCAGCCGATCACCCAGGTCAACGCGCAGCACGCCCGCGGCATCAAGACCGGCATCGGCGAGCTCGACCGCGTGCTCGGCGACGGGCTGGTGCCGGGCGCCGTCGTGCTGCTGGGCGGCGAGCCGGGCGTGGGCAAGTCCACCCTGCTGCTGGAGGCGGCCGCGCGCTGGGCGTCCCAGGGCCGCCGCACCCTGTACGTGACGGCCGAGGAGTCGGCGGCGCAGGTCCGCTCCCGGGCCGACCGCACCACCGCGCTGCACGACGAGCTCTATCTGGCCGCCGAGTCCGACCTCGGCGTGATCCTGGGCCACATCGAGGACCTCTCCCCCACCCTGCTGGTCCTGGACTCGGTGCAGACGGTGCAGGCCGCGGGCACCGACGGCGTGGCGGGCGGGGTGTCGCAGGTGCGCGAGGTCACCAACGCCCTGGTGCGCACGGCGAAGCGGCGCGGGATGGCGGTGCTCATCATCGGGCACGTCACCAAGGACGGGGCGCTGGCGGGGCCGCGCACCCTGGAGCACCTCGTCGACGTCGTGCTGGCCTTCGAGGGCGAGCGGCACGGCGCGTTCCGCATGGTTCGGGCTTCGAAGAACCGCTACGGGCCGGCCGACGAGGTCGGTTGCTTCGAGATGACCGAGTCGGGCATCCGCGAGGTGCCCGACCCCTCGGGGCTGTTCACGTCCGGCCGCGGCCCCACGCCGGGCACCTGCGTCACGGTCAGCCTGGAGGGGCGGCGTCCGCTCGTCGCCGAGGTGCAGGCGTTGGTCGTGCCCACCAGCCTCACCCAGCCGCGCCGCGTGACCCACGGCCTCGACATGAGCCGCGTCACGATGACGCTGGCCGTGCTGCAGCGCCGCGCCAAGCACAAGCTGCACACCCGGGACGTGTACGCGTCCACGGTCGGCGGCGTTCGCCTGTCGGATCCCTCGGCCGACCTCGCGCTCGCGATCGCCGTCGCCTCCGCCATGCGCGACGACGAGCCGCGCGGCCGCATGGTCGCGATCGGCGAGGTGGGGCTGTCGGGCGAGGTCCGCCGCGTCCCCGCGCTGGGGCGGCGGCTCGCCGAAGCCGCCCGGCTCGGGTTCGAGCGCGCGATCGTCCCCGCGGGCTCGGGCAAGGACGCCGTGGCGGCGGGTCTGGCCGTGGTGGAGGTCCTCACCCTGGAGGACGCCCTGGCCGCCGCCTTCGGACCGCCCCGGACCAACGTGGTGCCGATCGACGGCCGCGAGCTCGCCTAGACTCGTGGTGAGGACACAACGACGCCGGGGAGGTGACGCGTGAGCATCGGCAGGCTGCCAGAGCAGATCATCGCGCTGGCCCCCGGAACCCCGCTGCGCGACGGCCTGGATCGGATCCTGGCCGGGCACACCGGCGCGCTGGTGGTGCTGGGCAGCAACGCCGAACTGGAGGCGATCTCCACGGGCGGCTTCGCCATCGACGTCCCGTTCAGTGCGCCCGCGCTGCGCGAGCTGGCCAAGATGGACGGGGCGATCGTGCTGAGCGAGGACGGCGAGCGCATCCTCGCCGCGGCCGTCCACCTCTCGCCCGCGGCGTCTCTGCCGACGGGCGAGACCGGCACCCGGCACCGCACCGCCGAGCGGGTGGCGCGCCAGGTGGGGCTGCCCACGGTCACCGTGTCGGCGTCCATGTCGACGATCTCGCTGTTCACCGGCGGCCCGCGGGTCGTCGTGCCGCGCTCCGACGAGCTGGTGGCCCGCGCCGCGCAGGCGCTGGCGGGCATCGGCGTCCACCGGGAGCGGCTCACCGCGTCCCTGGCCCGCCTCACCGACCTGGAGGTCCACGACGCGGTCACCCTGCGCGACCTGGCCCACGTCGGGCAGCGGTTCGAGATGACGAACCGGCTCGCCGACGAGGCGTCCACCTACGTGGCGGCGCTCGGCGTCGACGGCCGGCTGCCCGCGCTGCAGTTGCGCGACCTGATCGACGACCTGACGCCGCTGGGCTCGCTCGTCCAGCGCGACTACGTCCCCGACGATGCCGAGGCCATGCCGTTCAGCGGCCTGACCCGGCTCGACGATCAGGAGCTGTTCGACATCGTCCTGGTCGGCCGCGCGCTGGGGTTCGGCTCGGACCTGCACCTGGACTCCCCCATCCGGCCGCGCGGCCTGCGCCAGCTCGCCGCCGTCCCGCGGCTGGCCGCCGGGGTCAGCGCCCGGCTCGTCGGCGCGTTCGGCGACCTGCCCGGCATCGCGGCCGCGTCCCACGCGGACCTGATGGCCGTGGACGGCCTGACCGAGCCCGCCGCCCGCACGCTGCGCGACACGCTGGCGCACCTGGGCGCCCACACCGCCGACTAGTGCCGCCCCCACGCCCCGCCGGCACGGAGACGCCCCCGGCTTCCGCCCGCGGCGACCAGCCCCGGCCGGTCGCAGGTGCCGGCGTCCGCACCCGCATCGTCGGCCGGGTCAACGCGTGGTTCGCCCTGCACGCCCGGCCGCTGCCCTGGCGCGAACCCTCCGCCGGCCCGTGGGGGGTGATGGTCAGCGAGTTCATGCTGCAGCAGACCCCGGTGGCGCGCGTGCTCCCCGTGTGGACGGCCTGGCTGGAGCGCTGGCCGACCCCCAGTGCACTGGCAGCGGAGGAACCGGGCGAGGCGGTCCGCGCGTGGGGTCGGCTCGGCTACCCGCGGCGCGCCCAACGGCTGCATGCGGCGGCGACCGCGATCCGCGACCACCACGGCGGCGACGTGCCCGCCGACCACGCCGCCCTGCTGGCCCTGCCCGGGGTCGGTGAGTACACCGCCGCCGCCGTGGCGTCCTTCGGGTTCGGGCAGCGCCACGCCGTCCTCGACACCAACGTGCGCCGCGTGCTGGCGCGGCTCGAGGGCGGCGTCGAGTTCCCCGCCGACCACCTCACCCGGGCCGAACGCGACCGCGCCGCGGCCTGGCTGCCCGACGACGACCTCGCAGCCGCGACCTGGGCGGCGGCGTCCATGGAACTGGGAGCGCTGGTGTGCACCGCGACGAACCCGGACTGCGGCGCGTGCCCCGTCCGCCGCGACTGCGCGTGGCTGGCCGCCGGACGCCCCGCGCACGCCGGGCCCCCGCGCCGCGGGCAGGCCTACGCGGGGACCGACCGGCAGTGCCGCGGCGTCCTGCTGGGCGTGCTGCGGGAGGCGTCCGGCCCGGTCGCGGCGGACGACGTGCTGGCGGCCTGGCCCGTCGACCCCTCCCAGGCGTCCCGGGCCCTGGACAGCCTGCTCACCGACGCCCTCGTGCGCCGCCTCCCCGACGGCTCGCTGACGCTCTAGTCCCGGGGTCGCCCTTCCCGGGCGCCGACCCCGCAGACGCCCCCTTTCGCGCCAGTCGCCCCCGTTCCAAAGGGGGCAACTGACGCCAAAGCGGGCCACTCGTCCCAAACGCGGGCGGCTCGTCGCAAACGCGGGCGGCTCGTCGCAAACGCGGGCGGCTCGTCGCAAACGCGGGCGGCTCGTCGCGGACGGGGGCGGCTCATCGCAACTGCGGGCGGATCGTAGCAGGCGGGGGGCGACTCGTCGCAAACGCGGGCGACTCGACGCAAGAGGGGGCGCCGGCGCTGGGCTCGGTTCAGCACCGGGCACCCAGACGCCCCCGTCCGCGTCAGTTGCCCCCGTTGCAAAGGGGGCAACTGACACCAAAGCGGGCCACTCGTCCCAAACGCGGGCGACTCGTTGCGGACGCGGGCGGCTCGTCGCAAGAGGGGGCGGCCCGTCCCAAACGCGGGCGACTCGTCGCGGATGCGGGCGACTCGACGCAAGAGGGAGCGCCGGCGCCCGCCTCGGTTCCGCACCGGGCACGCCAGAACCCAGACGCCTCCGTCCGCGCCAGTTGCCCCCGTTGCAAAGGGGGCAACTGACACCAAAGCGGGCCACTCGTCCCAAACGCGGGCGACTCGTCGTGGACGGGGGGCGCCTCGTCGCAAGAGGGGGCGGCCCATCCCAAACGCGGGCGACTCGTCGCGGACGCGGGCGACTCGTCGCGGACGCGGGCGACTCGTCGCAAGAGGGAGCGTCTCGTCGCGGACGCGGGCGGCTCGTCCCAAACGGGGGCGGCTCGTTGCGGACGGGGGCGGCTCGTTGCGGACGGGGGCGACTCGTCGCAAACGCGGGCGGCCTTCGCAACAGAAGGTGATGCCGGGCGCGTCCGGTGCACCTCACCGACGCGTCCGGACGCGGAACGCCCCCGGCGTCCGGGTGGACGCCGGGGGCGGCTCGCGTGAGAAGGTCAGGCCGTCTGGCCGGGGGCCTCGTCGGGGCCGGTCAGCTCGACGGGGGCGTGATCCGGCAGGGCGGTCTGCGGCTGGCCGGTGAACGTGAACGGCAGCTCGGAGCCCTCGGGGCCACGTCCACCACCACGATCTCGCCGGGGTGCAGATCGCCGAACAGGATCTTCTCGGCCAGGTTGTCCTCGATGTCGCGCTGGATGGCGCGGCGGAGCGGACGGGCACCCAGCACGGGGTCGAAGCCGCGCTTGGCGACCAGCGACTTGGCGGCGTCGGTGAGGACGATGCCCATGTCGCGGTCCTTCAGGCGGCTCTCCACCTGCGCGACCATCAGGTCGACGATGTGTTCGATATCCGCCGGCGTGAGCTGGTGGAACACGATGATCTCGTCGACGCGGTTCAGGAACTCGGGGCGGAAGTGCTGCTTCAGCTCGTCGGAAACCTTCGCCTTCATCGCCTCGTATCCGCCGACCGGATCATCGTTGCGGCTGAAGCCCAGGTTGACCGACTTCGAGATGTCGCGCGTTCCGAGGTTCGTCGTCATCACGATGACCGTGTTCTTGAAGTCCACGACCCGACCCTGCGCATCGGTGAGGCGACCCTCATCGAGGATCTGCAGCAGCGAATTGAAGATGTCGGGGTGCGCCTTCTCGATCTCGTCGAACAGGATCACCGAGAACGGCTTGCGCCGCACCTTCTCGGTGAGCTGGCCGCCCTCTTCGTAGCCCACGTATCCGGGCGGCGAGCCGAACATCCGCGAAGCGGTGTGCTTCTCGGAGTATTCCGACATGTCGAGGGTGATGAGCGCGTCCTCGTCGCCGAACAGGAACTCGGTCAGCGCCTTGGTCAGCTCGGTCTTTCCGACGCCCGAGGGGCCGGCGAAGATGAACGAACCGGAGGGACGCTTCGGGTCCTTGAGGCCGGCACGGGTGCGCCGGATCGAGCGCGCGAGGGCCTTCACCGCATCGGTCTGGCCGATGTAGCGCTTGCCGATCTCCGCCTCCATGTTCAGCAGGCGGCTCGACTCCTCCTCGGTCAGCTTGAAGACGGGGATGCCCGTGGCGCTGGACAGCACCTCGGCGATCTCCTCCTCACCGACCTCGGCGGGCGTGCCCACCTCGCCGGTCTTCCAGCGCTCCTCCTTCTCGGTGCGCTCCGAGATCAGCTTCTTCTCGTCGTCGCGCAGCCGAGCGGCCCGCTCGAAGTCCTGGCCGTCGATGGCGGCCTCCTTCTCCCCGCGGACGACGGCGATGCGCTCGTCGATCTCCCGCAGGTCCGGCGGCGCCGTCATCCGCTTGATGCGCAGGCGCGCGCCCGCCTCGTCGATCAGGTCGATCGCCTTGTCGGGCAGGAAGCGGTCCTGGATGTAGCGGTCGGCCAGCTGGGCGGCCGCCGTCAGGGCGCTGTCGGTGATGATGATGCGGTGGTGCGCCTCGTAGCGATCGCGCAGCCCCTTGAGGATCTCGATCGTCAGCGAGATGGACGGCTCCGCGACCTGGATCGGCTGGAAGCGGCGCTCGAGGGCGGCGTCCTTCTCGATGTGCTTGCGGTACTCGTCCAGCGTGGTGGCGCCGATGGTCTGCAGTTCGCCGCGGGCCAGCATCGGCTTGAGGATGGACGCCGCGTCGATGGCGCCCTCGGCGGCACCCGCACCCACCAGGGTGTGGATCTCGTCGATGAACAGCACCACGTCGCCGCGGGTCTTGATCTCCTTGAGCACCTTCTTCAGGCGCTCCTCGAAGTCGCCGCGGTAGCGGGAACCCGCCACGAGCGCGCCGAGGTCGAGGGTGTAGATCTGCTTGTCGCGCAGGGTCTCGGGCACGTCGCCGCGCACGATCTGCTGCGCCAGGCCCTCGACGCAGGCCGACTTGCCCACGCCGGGCTCGCCGATCAGGACGGGGTTGTTCTTGGTGCGACGGCTCAGCACCGTCATCACGCGCTCGATCTCCTTCTCGCGCCCGATGACCGGGTCGAGCTTGTTCTCGCGCGCCGCCTGGGTGAGGTTGCGGCCGAACTGATCGAGGATCGTCTGGTTGCCCTGCTGCTGCGGGGTCTCGGGGGCGCCGGCCGTCGAGGGCTTCTCGTTGCCCTGGTAGCCGGACAGGAGCTGCAGCACCTGGTTGCGGACGCGGTTGAGGTCCGCACCGAGCTTGATCAGCACCTGGGCGGCGACGCCCTCACCCTCGCGGATCAGGCCGAGCAGGATGTGCTCGGTGCCGATGTAGGGGTGGTTGAGCTGCAGCGCCTCGCGCATGGACAGCTCGAGGACCTTCTTGGCGCGCGGCGTGAACGGGATGTGACCGGTCGGGGCCTGCTCACCCGGGCCGATGATGTCCTCCACCTGCGCGCGCACGGACTCCAGGGAGATCCCCAGCGACTCCAGCGCCTTGGCGGCGACGCCCTCGCCCTCGTGGATGAGGCCGAGCAGCAGGTGCTCGGTCCCGATGTAGTTGTGGTTGAGCATGCGCGCCTCGTCCTGTGCCAGGACGATCACGCGCCGCGCGCGGTCGGTGAACCGATCGAACATGAGCTCTCCTTCGCTCCGGCTGAGCCGGACTGCCCGCATGGGGCACGGGCTTCTTCGTCAGTCTAGTCAACGCCCCTGCGAGAGCCCTTGTTCCGGGGGCGGGCTTTGTTCGCCTGCGGCGCAATCGAGGATCGGCCGCGGCGCAGATCGAGCCCGGGACGCGGACGCCCCGGGCTCGTCTCCGTGCGGATCAGGCGTGCGCGGCCTGGTACGCGGCTTTGACCTGATCGCTCACGCGGCCACGCTCGGACACGTCCATGCCCCGGTCGCGCGCCCACTGGCGGATCTCGTTGGCCGAGGGGCCGGACGCCGCGGCGCTCTTGCCCCGACGCGTCTGACGGCCCGCGACCCGGCGCCCGGCGGCGACGTAGGGGGCCACGGCTTCGCGCAACTTGTCGGCGTTCTCGGAGGTCAGATCGACGTCGTAGGTGACGCCGTCGATCGCGAAAGTGATCGTCTCGTCGGCAGGGGTGCCGTCGAGATCGTCGGTAAGCTCAATGCGGACGCGTTGCGCCATGGGTTCCCTTCCAGCGAGGCAATGGTGGTGCGGTGTCGCCACCATTTACGTGATCTCGAACCTATACCCCAGGTTGGCGTGGGGCAATACGGTAAATACAATTGCAGGATGGTTCCGGAGGATTCGACGTTCGCCATCCGTGCAATTCCCCACGCGCATAACCCCGCTATGGAAATCGACCTGGGTCCCAGCCACCCGGGCTCGGCGGGGATGCTGACGGGAACCCTCAGTCATCGCGATGGTCGCATCACTGCGATCGATCCCTCGCCCGGCGCGTTGCATCGGGGCGCGGAACTCATCTTCCCAGCCCGTGATTATCGTCAGGCGCTCAGTCTCGCGAATCGACACGATTGGCAGGCGCCGTTCTTCGGCGAGTGGGCCATCGCCAGACTGGTGGAGGACGCCCTCGGCATCGAAGTGCCGGCCCGCGCGGTGGCGATCCGCGTCGCCCTGGCCGAACACGCCCGAATCTCGTCGCACCTGGCGTACCTGTCATTTCTGGGATTTCGATGGGGGCGCGGCGACCTGGCGACCGACGAAGTCCGCGCGGCCCTGCGCGCCCGGCTCGCGGAATGGACGGGCAACCGCGTCCACCCCATGGCGGTGCGACTGGGGGGCGTGGCGGCCGACATCGACCCGCCCACGGTCGAGTCGCTCCTGGCCACCCTGCGCGAGGCGACGGCGCTGGCGGGACGGCTGCGCGCGCACCTCGCGGCGTCCGACCTCGGCCGCGGCGTGGCGGTGGTGACGCCCGCCGTCGTGGACGCCTACGGGCTGGCGGGTCCGGTCGCGCGCGCCTCAGGCGTGCGGACCGACCTCCGGCTCGCCGACCCGGGCTACGCGGGCGTCCGGGACGCCCTCGCCACCGACGGGGCGATGGAGGGGGACGCGTGGTCGCGGTTCGATCACCTGCTGGCCGAGATCCCGGCCTCGGCGCTCATCATCGGCCGGGTGCTGGACGGGCTGTCGGCCGGGCCGCTCCGCGCCCATCTCCCCAAGGCGATCCGCCTGCCGGAGGGCGACTTCGTCTCCGCCGTCGAGGCGCCGCTGGGACGCGCCGGCGTGGTGGTGACGTCCCGGGGCGCGACGACGCCGTGGCGGCTGCGGCTGCGCACGGCGTCGGCGGCGAACGTGGCAGCGTGGCCCGCGGTTCTCACCGGGGCCACGCTGGAAGATCTTCCCCTCGCCCTGGCCTCCCTGCCGTGGGTGGCGGGGGACCTGGACAAGTAGGGGCGGGTCAGTTGGCGTGCGCCTGCTTGACCTCATCGAGGAGCGGCGCCGCGAGGCGGAGCAGATCCAGGTTGACGACGGTCGGCGCCTCCAGGTCGCTCCACTGCATGCCACCGTCGGTGGCGGTGCGGCGGGGCAGCGCCAGGACCTCGGCCGCCTCGGAGGACGGCTCGGAGTCGAGACGCGAGCGCAGGTCGGCGTTCTCGGCCGTGAGCGTCTCGTTCTCGATCTTCAGCGCCTCGTTGTCGCCGCGGAGCGTGGAGATCTGCGCCTCGGCCTGGCCGAGGGAGGCGGTGACCTGGCTCAGGGACGCCTGAGTGGCCTTGGTGCGCTGGTCGACGGTGCTGAGGACCTCGCGCTGACGGGCATGGAGGACGTGCGTACGCTCGCGCTCCTGGGCGCGGGCGGTCACCCCCTCTTCCTGGGCGCTCTCGCGCAGTTCGTTCCGCTCGACCGTGCCGTTCCACCAGACCAGGAAAGCGGTCAGGAGCGCGACGCAGACGGCCGCGATGGCGAGCGGCCAGAGGAAGAAGCTGGCGACGAGGAGTGCCAAGGAGACGATCGTGCCCACCGACAGGGAAGCGCCGAGCAATGCCCGGCGACGGGAACGGGTTGCAATCGTGGTTGTCACCTTGACAGGCTAGCCCGCCGCACCGCGCAGGCGCCGTCACCGGGCGGGCGTGTCAGCGTCCTTGTCCCCCTCGGGGGAGGGATCCGGCAGGCGTTCTCCAGGCGGGCGCCCAGCACGGCCCAGGCGACGCAGGCGACCACGGCCAGCCCCCCGTGCACCACCCGCTCCACCGCGAGCGGCGCAGGCAGCCCGGGCAGGGCCAGCAGCGCCACGGCGAGGTACGCGCCGCCGAGGAACGCCCCAGCGAGCAGGGACGTCTTGCCCAGCAGCAGCCGCGTCACGGCCTGCTGCGGGTCCAGCGACGTGGGGTCGTCGGCCAGCGTCCTGCGGGTGCGCCACGTCAGGTAGCCCACCCCCACCGCGATCACGGCGACGGACGCCCACGCCACGACGCCGGGGATCGGCAGGGTGTTGCCCCTCCCCTGCCACCAGGACAGGGCGAGCCATGTGCCGGCCAGGCCGACGACGGCGGCGGCGATCACCTGCACCGGACGCGTCGGGGCGATCGTGGGCTCGCTCACGTCCGGCCCTCCAGGGGTCCGGCGCGGCGGACGCCCTGGTCGGGCAGGGCGGCGACCAGGTCCGCGACGCGGCCGCGGCCGGGGAGGTGCGCGTCGGCGTCCAGTTCGAGCCAGGGCACGAGCACGAACGCCCGCTCGTGGGCGCGCGGGTGCGGCACCGTGAGGTGGGGCAACTCCAGGGTCAGCCCGCCCGCGGCGACGATGTCGATGTCGAGGGTGCGCGGCCCCAGCGCTCGTGCCGGACCCGCCCCAGCGCGGTCTCGACCGCCTGCGTGCGGGCCAGCAGTTCGGGCAGGGGGAGGTCGGTGCGCACGAGCGCCGCCACGTTGAGGAACGCGGGCTGGTCGGTCTTGCCGATCGGCGCGGTCTCGTAGGCGTCGGAGACCGCCTCGACGGCGATCGCCGGGTCCGCGGCCAGCTGTTCCAGCGCCCGGCCGAGCTGGTCGCGCGGGTCGCCGAGGTTGGCGCCCAGGGAGAGCACGACCCTCACGGACGCGTCCCGGTGAGCGTCACCGCCACGTCGGAGAACGGCACGTCGATCGGTGCGGCGGGCTTGTGGACGGTGACCGTGGCGCGCCGGACGGCCTCCGGGATCAGGCAGGTCGCGACGAGCCGCCCGGCCAGCGTCTCGATCAGGGCGACGGGGTCGGTCTCGATGTCCTCGGTGAGGGCCTCGGCGAGCGCGCCGTAGTCGACCGTGGTGTCCAGGTCGTCGGACGTGTCCGGCCGCTCCACCTCGAGGACGGCGTCCACCACGAACTCCTGGCCCTGCTCGCGCTCCTCGGGGAGCACTCCGTGGAAGCCGCGGGCGCGCAGGCCCGTGAGCGTGATCGTGACGGTCTGCATGGCTAGTCGTCCCCTTCGGATCGTGTGAGGCGGGACACGGCGCGCACCGCGTCCACGTGTGACTTTACGGGGTGGACGCGGACGCCCCACACCCCCCGCGCGGCGAAGACCGCGGTGAGGGCCACCGAGGCGTCGTCGCGCTCGGCCGGGGGCACGGGGGTGTCGTCGCCGCCGAGCAGCCGGCCCAGGAACGCCTTGCGGCTGACGGCGAGCAGCAACGGCTGCCCCAGCGCCTCGAAGGCGTCCCAGCGCTGGAGGATCTCCCAGTTGTGGCTGGCGTTCTTGGCGAACCCGACGCCCGGGTCGAGGACGAGCCGGTCCGCGGCGATTCCGGCCGCGAGGGCGGCGTCCCGCCGGGCGGCGAGCTCGGCGGCGACCTCGCCGACGACGTCGCTGTAGTGGGCGCGGTCGGCCATGTCGGAGGACTCGCCGCGCGTGTGCATCGCGATGTAGCCCGCGCCTGAGGCGGCGACGAGGTCGAGCATCTCGGGGTCGCCCAGCCCGCCGGTCACGTCGTTGATCCAGGACGCCCCCGCGGCGAGGCAGGCGGCCGCGACGGACGCCCGCGAAGTGTCGACCGAGACGGGCACGCCCGCGGCCACGAGGCCCTCGACCACCGGCAGGACGCGGGCCAGTTCGTCGGCCGGGGCGACGCGCGCCGCGCCCGGGCGGGTCGACTCCCCGCCGACGTCCACGAGGTCGGCGCCGTCGGCGGCGAGGCGCAGCCCGTGCCCCAGGGCGGCCGCGGGGTCGGCCCAGCGCCCACCGTCGGAGAACGAGTCGGGGGTCACGTTGAGGATCCCCACCACCAGAGGACGCCCCGGGTGCGGCCGTCCGGGGACGGCGCCGGGCAGGCGGCTCACGGGTGTCCTCAGCCGATGATGAGGCTCATGGCCTCGGCCCGGGTCGCGGCGTTGCGCAGGCCGCCGCGGACGGCCGAGGTGACCGTCTTGCTGCCCGGCTTGCGCACGCCGCGCATCGTCATGCACTGGTGCTCGGCCTCGATGACGACCATGACGCCCTGCGGGTTGAGGTGCTCCACGAGCGCGTCGGCGATCTGGCTGGTGAGGCGCTCCTGCACCTGCGGCCGGCGGGCGAACACGTCGACCAGCCGGGCCAGCTTGCTCAGGCCCGTGATCCGACCCTCGGGGCTCGGGATGTAGGCGACGTGCGCCACCCCGCTGAAGGGCAGCAGGTGGTGCTCGCAGGTCGACCACAGCTCGATGTCCTTCACCAGGACGAGTTCCTCGTGGTCGATGTCGAAGGTGATGCCGAGGTAGTCGGCCGGGTCCTGGTCGAGGCCCGCGAACATCTCGGCGCAGGCGCGCGCCACCCGGTCGGGGGTGTTGCGCAGGCCGTCGCGATCGGGGTCCTCGCCGATGGCGAAGAGCACCTCGCGGACGGCCGCGGTCAGGCGCTCGTGATCGATGGCCACGTCAGCGTTCCTCGTCCGCGGTGGGCCGCTCGGGCGCGGGTCCGGGCTGCTGCGGGCGCTGGCCCGGGGCGGGCTGGCCCTGCGGCTGCGGGCCCTGGGGCTGCTGGCCCTGCGGCGGCTGCTGGCCGGGGCCGACGTACGGCGGGGCGCCCTGGTAGGGCGGGCGACCCGGGTACTGCGGCGCGCCGGGGTACGGCGGCTGGCCCGGACGGTGCGCGCCGGGACCCGGCTGCCCCGGACCGGGCTGACCGGGATAGGGGCCCGGGCGACCCTGGGCGCCGGGCTGGGGCGGTGCGCCGTGCGGCGGCTGCTGTGCGCCGGGGTACTGGCCCGGGTAGGGCTGCTGCGGCCACTGCTGGCCCCACGGCTGGCCCTGGCCCGGGCGGGGTGCGGGCTGCCCCTGCGGCCCCTGCTGGCCGGGGCGGGCGTCCCAGCCGTTGGCGCCGGGGATCGGCTGCGCCGGGCGCGGCGCGATCGGCTCGGGGATCTTGCGCTCCGGCGGGTCGATCGGGGGGACGTCGCTGGGCCGGCGGTTCTCCGAGCCGGTCCAGGCGGGGCGGCGCGGACGCTTCTTCAGCGGCTCGAAGACGCGGGCGACCTGCTCCTTGTCCAGCGTCTCGTGCTCGAACAGCTGGCGGACGAGCTCGTCGAGCACCTCGCGGTTCTCCGCCAGGACGTCGAAGGCCTCCTGGTGCGCCGTCATGATCAGCTGCTCGACCTCGCGGTCGATGGTGCCGGCGATGTCCTCGGAGTAGTCGCGCCCGCCGCCGCCCATCTCGCGCCCGACGAAGGGCTCGTGGTCGCCGGAGCCATACTTGACGGCCCCCACGGTCTCGCTCATGCCGTACTCGGTGACCATCGCGCGGGCGACCTTGGACGCCTTCTCGATGTCGTTGGCCGCGCCGGTGGTCGGGTCGTGGAAGACGAGCTCCTCGGCGGCGCGTCCGCCCAGCATGTAGGCGAGCTGGTCGAGCAGCTCGCCGCGGGTCTGGCTGTACTTGTCGGCGTCCGGCATGACCATGGTGTAGCCGAGCGCTCGGCCGCGCGGCAGGATCGTCACCTTCTGCACGGGGTCGTTGCCGGGCATGGCGGCGGCGACCAGGGCGTGTCCGCCCTCGTGGTAGGCGGTGATGAGGAGCTCGCGCTCGTTCATGACGCGGGTGCGCTTCTGCGGGCCGGCGATGACCCGGTCGATCGCCTCGTCCAGGTTCGCCTTGGTGATCCACTGCTGGTTCTGGCGCGCGGTGAGCAGCGCCGCCTCGTTCAGGACGTTGGCCAGGTCGGCGCCGGTGAAGCCGGGCGTCCGCTTGGCGACGGTCTCCAGGCTGACGTCGGGGGCCATCGGCTTGTTCTGGGCGTGCACCTGCAGGATCTGCAGGCGGCCCTTCATGTCGGGGGCCTCGACGGGGATCTGCCGGTCGAAGCGGCCCGGACGCAGCAGCGCCGGGTCGAGCACGTCGGGGCGGTTGGTCGCCGCGATCAGCACGACGCCGCCGCGGACGTCGAAGCCGTCCATCTCGACGAGCAGTTGGTTCAGCGTCTGCTCGCGCTCGTCGTGGCCGCCGCCCATGCCGGCGCCGCGGTGGCGTCCGACGGCGTCGATCTCGTCGATGAAGATGATGGCCGGGGCGGCCTCCTTGGCCTGCTCGAACAGGTCGCGGACGCGGCTGGCGCCGACGCCGACGAACATCTCGACGAAGTCGGAGCCGGAGATCGAGAAGAAGGGGACGCCGGCCTCGCCCGCGACGGCGCGGGCCAGCAGCGTCTTGCCGGTGCCGGGCGGTCCGTACAGCAGGACGCCCTTGGGGATCTTCGCTCCGACGGCCTGGAACTTGCCCGGCTCGGAGAGGAACTCGCGGATCTCCTGCAGTTCCTCGATCGCCTCCTCACAACCGGCGACGTCCTTGAACGTGGACTGCGGGGTGTCCTTGCTGGCGACCTTGGCCTTGGACTTGCCGAACCCGAGGACGCGGTTGCCGCCTTGGGCGCTGTTGAGCATGAAGAAGAAGAGCACGCCGATGATGAGGAACGGCAGCACCCCCATCAGGAACATCGACATCAGGCCGCGGTCGGGGTTCTCGGCCTTCCAGGACTCCAGGGTGCCGGCGGCGACGCGCTCGTTGAGCCGGTCGACGATCTCGTTGCTCTGCTGCCCGACCCAGTTCGCGCGGATGCGTGCGCCGTTGTCCCCGGCCATCTCGATCCGGATCTCCTGGTCCCCGTCGACCATCACGACCTCCTTGAGGGGGTCGTTGCCCTGGATCACCGAGACCACCTGCGAGGTCGGGACCTGCTGGTAGCGGCTCGAGGCCGAGAACAGATTCATGCCGAGCATGATGATGAGGAAGCCTGCCAGGATCCACAGGATGGGACTGCGCAGGAACCGAGGAGCCTTCATGCCACTCCCGTTCTAGGTGTTGTGTAGCGCGGACAACGGTACTGCACCGCCCCAATCCGGCCCGGCCCGTGCCGCGGACGGACAACGCCCCCCACGTCCCGGCGGGCCGCGCGCCCACCTCCCCCACCTCCGCCGGGTTCGCCACCCGGCGGCCCGGACGCCCGCAACTCCCCGCTGGCGCCTCCGAAAACTACTTGCGTGTTTGGAAAGTAGTTGTTAGCGTTGAGTCCAACAACCGGGAGCACCCACCCGGCACCACGAAAGGATCCCCATGAACGAGTCGAAGATCGCCCGCCTCGAGATCTCCCGCCGCTACGCGTGGCTGGGCCCCGCCCTCGGCGTCGTCGCCATGGTCGCCCTGTTCGTGTACGGCGCCGTCGCGCACTTCCCCGCCCTGATGGTGATCGGCGGCACCCTGGCGGTCGCGCTGATCGCGCTCGGGGCGTCGGTCACGGTGTCCCTCGACCGCCAGCTCGCGCAGGCGAGGGCCGAGCGATGACCGCCCCCCTGGACCCGCAGCGGGCCCGCGAACTGCTCGAGCAGGCCGACAGCGCCGGCGCGACCGCGCGGGCCGGCGCGAGCTGGCCCCACATCGCGGGGCTGCTCGGCATGGGGGCGGCGTCGTCGCTGGCGCTGGTCGCCCTCGCCTACGTCCCGCCGGTGATGATCTGGCTGCCGATGGCGCTGCTGTTCGCCTGGATCGGAGCCCTGCTCGCCTTCGGCGGCGTCTTCGGCCGGTCGATCAAGCGGGGCTTCGGCCACCGCTGGCGCGTGACGATGCTCGTCTGGGGCATCGTCTGGGTGGCCGGCGTGGTGGGCACGTCGTGGCTCTTCGCCGGCCAGGCCTGGTTCGTGGTCGTGGCGAGCGTGGCGCTCACCGCGGTCACGCTGGTCGGGGCGTGGGTCGAGGCGTCGCGATGACCGCCATTCACCCGCGCCATCAACTCGTGGAGGCGCTGACACACCCGGTCAGGTTCTCCCTCGTCGCGGCGCTCAACGCCACCGACAACATGGACTTCGCCACCCTGCGCGACCAACTCCAGGTCAGTGACTCGGTGCTGTCCCGGCAGGCGTCCGCGCTGGAGGACCTCGGGATCGTGGACATCAGGAAGGGCTACGTCGGCAAGCGCCCGCGGACGTGGCTGTCGCTGTCCCCCCGCGGGCGCGAGCAGTGGCAGCACCACCTCGCGGCGCTGCGGGAGATCGCGGGCGGCTGACGCCGGCCCCGGCGCCCCGCATGGGTCGTGCAGCACGCGCACGGGCCCACCGTCGGCAGCGGGAGGAACTCCGACGGAACCGTTGTCGACCGGTTCGATCAGACTCTTCCGTAAGCCAGCGGAACTCCCCCACGGCGAGTTACAGTGATCCGTCGCCGTGAGCGACGCCCGTGGGGGGTTCGGGAGAGGGTGTCACAGTGACTTCAGCGCGCCGCGACGCCGGGCGAGGGGGCTCGGCGTGGGAGGGGCCACCGCGTGTGGTCAGCCGCCGGCTGATGGCCGTGAGCGTCATCGCGCCGGTCGTCGTCATCGTCGTGATGGCCGTGACGCACGACTCGTTCGCGACGCTGCCCGGCCTGAGCGATCAGGTGCACCCGTGGCGCGGGCCGCTGATCGTCGCCGCGGCCGCGCTCATCGCCTCGGCCACCGCCCTGATGGTGCGCAGCGTCCGGCGCGCCGAGGAGGCCGTCATGCGGCACGACGGCGACCTGCGTCTGGCGGACGCCGTGTCGGCGGCGAGCCACGGCCGGGGGGACGCCCGATCGATCGCCGACGCCGCCGCGGCCGCCCTGCTCGGCACCCTGATCGACGGGGTCGCCCTGACCCTGCTGCCCGACGGCGGGGACGCGATCCAGGCCCACGCCGGGCACAGTAGCGATCTCAACGGTTCACCCGACCTCGACGTGCCGCTGCGCGAGGGCGAACGGACCGTCGGGCACCTGAGGCTGTGGGGTCCGAACGCCGACGACCTGCGCGCGGGCGTGGGGCCGGCCACCCTCTCGGCGCTGGCGACCCAGGTGGCCGGCGCCGCCCAGTTGGCCACCGACGTCGCGGGCCTGCACCGCCGACGCGACGAGGGCGAAGCCCTCAGCGCGGTCCTGTCATCGATCTCCCGGCAGTCGGGCACTCTGCCGACGCTCACGTCGCTGGCCGGCTACGCCCGCGACCTGCTGGACGCCGACGCGGCCGCCGTGATCGTCGACCCCGCCACCGCGAGCACCGTGCGCTTCGACTCCGGCGGGGACGTCCCGCAGGCGTGCTCCGACGGGACGACCCTGCTCGGCGTGGGCCTGCCCGACCCCCTCGACCCGTCGACGGGCTCCCACGCGAACCCGATCGGTTGCCACCACTGGACCTCGTTCGTTGACCAGGAGGTGTCCGGGCCGTCGGGATCGCTCGGCCGGCTGTGGGTGGGGCGCCGCGACCCCCTGCCGTTCACCGCACGGGACCGCTCGTTCCTGGGGGCCATGGCCGGCCTGGCCGGCATCGCGCTGACCGACGGCCAGGCCCGTGGGATGCGCTCCTCGCTGGTCCAGGTGCTCGGCGAACTCCACCTGCGACTGCGGATGCAGCAGACCTTCGGCGCGGTGGCCAGGGACGCGGAGGCCGCAGCGGAGGTGGACGCCTTGGCGGACCTCTGCCACAAGGCGTACTGCCGCGTCCGGGAGGTCACCCTCGGGGGTCCCTGACGCCGACGGGCCCGACCGCGCGGGCGGGGAGCGACGCCTCAGCTGTAGACGTGCGGGGCCAGCGTCCCGACGTCGGTGAGGTTGCGGTAGCGGCCGGCGTAGTCCAGCCCGTAGCCCACGACGAACTCGTTGGGCAGGTCGAAGCCCACGTACGCCACGTCGACCGGGCTGCTGAGGGCGTCCGGCTTGCGGAACATGGTCATGATCTCGAGCGAAGCCGGCTTGCGGGAGTTCAGGTTCTGGATCAGGTAGGCCAGCGTGAGGCCGGTGTCGATGATGTCCTCGACGACGAGGACGTGGCGCCCCTCGATGTCGGTGTTGAGGTCCTTGAGGATGCGCACCACGCCCGAACTCTGGGTGCCGGAGCCGTAGGAGGAGATCGCCATCCAGTCCATCTGCAGGTGGGTGGCGAGGTGGCGGGACAGGTCGGCCATGACCATCACGGCGCCGTTGAGGACCCCGATCAGGAGCAGGTCCTTGCCCCGGTACTTCTCGTCGATCTGGGCGGCCAACTCGGTGAGCCGCTCCTGGATCTGGTCGTTGGTGTAGAGGACCTTGGTGAGCTCGGAGCTGATCTGCGTTGCATCCACCGGGACAGACTATCCCGCCGGGCGGGCCGGACGCGCGGCATCCCCGGCGACTGGGGGGCAACTCTCCCCGGGTTGCCCTCACCCCCTCGGGGGTGGAACCGAAGGCGCGTCCCCGATCGCGTCACCCGGCCCCCCGGCACGTCGACGCCGCGCTGGCCCCGCCACCGGGTCACCAGCGCCTCGACCGCCTCCACGTGGCGCGCGGACAGGTCGGTCGCGCCGCGCGCCGCCAGCCAGGCGCGCAGCCCGGCGCGGCGGACGCCCGCGGTGGCGGCGGCGAGGTCGGCGCACGCGGGTTCGGGCACGGACGCCAGGGGTGCGGCGAGGTCGTCCACCGCGTCGGCGGCGTCGCGGCACAGGTCGGCGGTGCGGGCGAGCGCCGCGGCGATCCCGGGTCCCAGCTCGCGCTCCAGCAGCGGCAGCACGGCGGTCCGGACGCGGACGCGCGCGAACCGGGGATCCTCGTTCATGGGGTCCTGCCACGGCTCGAGCCCCAGTTCGGCGCAGGCCGCGGCGGTGTCGGCCCGGGTGAGGCCCAGCAGCGGGCGGAGCAGGCGGCCGCGGACCGGGGCCATGCCGGCCAGCGAGCGCGGGCCCGAACCGCGCGCCAGCCCCAGCAGCACGGTCTCGGCCTGGTCGTCGAGGGTGTGGCCCAGCAGGATCGCCTCCTCGGGGGCGGCACGCTCCTCCAGCGCCGCGTACCGGGACGCACGCGCGGCGGCCTCGACATTGCCCTCCCCCGCGACCGCCACCCGCGCCGCCACCGCGTCCAGCCCGAAGCCCGCCAGGCGGGCCACGACGGCGGCGGCCACGACGTCCGAGCCGGCGCGCAGGCCGTGGTCCACGGCCACCGCGCGCACGGGGGTGCCGCGGCGCCCCGCCACATGGTGCGCGGCCCAGGCGAGCGCGAGCGAGTCGGCGCCCCCGGAGCAGGCGACGAGCCACGGCGCCTCCGGCAGTGCGGCGACGGCCCGGGTGAGAGCCAGCGTCGCCGGCCCGAGCGCCCGCCGCGCCATCAGCCGTGGACGCGGGCGACCCAGCGCGCCGGGTCGGCGATGTCGGCGGGGGTCGGCAGGAACTCCGGCGCGTCGTAGACGCGGTTGAGGCCGTCCACGCCGACCCGGCCGATGACGGCGCGGCAGAACCGGGCGCCGTCGCGGTACTGGGCCAGCTTGAGGTCCATCGCCATCAGCTTGTTGAGCGCCTTGGTCCAGCCGCCGCGGCCGCGCCGCTTCTCGAACCGGCGCCGGATCGTGGCGACGCTCGGCACCACGTCGGGGCCGACGCGGTCCATCATGTCGTCGGCGTACCCCTCCAGGAGGCTCATGACGGCGGTGACGTCCTCCAGGATGCGCTGCTGCTCGGGCGTCGTCACGGCCTCGATCAGCGTGTGCGGACGCCCGCGGCGCGGGGCCTCGTCGGCCCGCAGCAGCCGCCCCACCCGCTCGATGAGGTGGGCCCGCAGCCACGGGGCGCGGGCGAACTGCAGGCGGTGGGTCTGCTCGTGCAGGCAGACCCAGAGCCGGAAGTCGGCGGGATCGACGCCGAGTTCCCGCTCGACCTTGACGACGTTGGGGGCGACGACGACGAGCTTGGGCTCGGCCGCGAACGGGAGGTACTGGCCGAGGATGCGGGACGACAGCAGCGCCAGCATCCCGCCGAGCTGGGCGCCGTTGAACCGGCCGGAGATCTTCTCGAGCATCCCGCCGGGCTGCGGCCAGGACTCCTGCGCGCCCTCGGCGAGCATGGTCAGCGCCATGTCGGCGTTGGCGCGGATCCAGGAGGCGCGGTCGACCACCAGCATCGGGCCCGAGGCGACGTCGCCCAGGCCCGTCACGGCGGCGACGGGCGCCACGGACGCCGCCAGCGCGGCCCGCAGCGAGCCGGCGACCTCGGCCGCCTCCGACGGCGACAGCGCCGGGCCGGGGGGCGCGAGGGCCGCTCCGAGCGCACCGGGGACGCGGGCGTCGATGTGAGGCAGCGCTGTCATGCCGCCAAGAGTACGGGCGTCCGCGGCGCCCCGCGGCCGGTCACCGGGCCGGTCAGCAGCCGCAGGACGCCAGGGCCGCGGATGCCCGGTCCAGCCAGGCGCGCGCCGAGGTCTGGCCGGCGCCGCCGGAGGTCATCAGCGCGAACGCGAGCGGCTGGCCGTCGGAGGTGACGACGTAACCGGTGAGCGTGTTGACGCCGCGGATGGTGCCCGTCTTGGCGCGGACCATGCCGCGTCCGGCCAGCGCGTCGGCGCCCTCGAAGCGCTCGTACAGCGTGCCGGTGACGCCGGCGACGGGCAGCCCGGTGATGAGGTGGCGCAGGTCGGGCCGCTCCAACCCCAGCCGGACGGCGCCGACCAGCGCGTCGGGGGTGACCTGGTTGTCGCCCGAGATGCCGTTCCCGTCGTGCGCGACCATGCCGTCGCTCCACAGCCCGAGCCGGCTCAGCTCGGCGGCCAGCACCGCCGCGCCGTCCTCGGGCGTCGCCGCCCGCCCGCGGGCGAGCGCGACGTGCCACAGCAGGGTCTCGGCGGCGTCGTTGTCGGAGTCGCCCAGCACCCGCTCGACCAGGACGCCGACGGGCAGGGACGCCACGGCGGCGAGCTCGGTGGCGTCCGACGGCGTCGCGGCCGGAGCGGTGCCCGAGACGGTGATGCCGTGGGCGGCCAACTGCCCGGCGAACGTGTCGGCGGCGAGCCGGGCCGGGTCCGGGCTGCGGGTCCAGGACGCCCGGTCGGGGCGCGCGTGGTCGACGGTGAGCGCCGTGATCGGGGCGACCGAGGTGGCGAACGTCTCGGGCCAGTGGGGGTTCCAGGCGGGACCGCCGAACAGGCCGGCGTCGTAGCCGAGCGTGACCGCGCTCACGCCGCGCGCCTGGAGCGCAGCCGCGGTCTGCGCGGCGAGGTCCTGCAGGGAGGCGGCGTGCGGGTAGGCGTCCTGATGGGCGGACGCGAGCAAGGGGTCGCCCCCGCCGCGCAGGATGAGGCGGCCGTCGCCGGTGAGGTAGCTGCGGGTCTCGAAGCGGGTGTCGGCGCCCAGCACGTCCAGGGCCACCGCGCCGCTGAGCACCTTCATGCTGGACGCCGGCGTCTTGGCCCCCGCCCCGGTGCGGAACAGTTCGGCGCCGGTGCGGGCGTCGACGACGAGGCCGGCGACGTCGCCGAGCCCGTCGCGGGGCAGCGCCTGCAGGCGGGCGGTCAGCGTGGCCGCGTCCACCTCGCGGGTGGGGGCGGCGAGTTCGGGCAGGACGGCCGTCGGCGCCGCCGCGGTCGCGGGCCGATCGAGGCGTCCCCCGCCCACGAGCGGGTCGTCGGCGAGCTGCGGGCGGATGACCACCTGCAGCGCAGCGGTGGCGGCGACGAGGGTGAGGGCGACGATCCACACCAGGGTGGGCCAGACCCACCCGGCGCGTCCCCGCGCCCGTCGTGCAGCACTCACCCGCGCCCTCCTTCGTCCTGACACCGTTCGGGGCGGCAAACGCCCGTTCCCTCCATCTTCGCGCAAGCGGTAGCCTGTTGTTGCACGGAAGCTCCTCATCAACCAAGGACGGTAATGCGCGCATCCTTCGAACGGCCCAAGGTGAAGCCCCCGCTCCACTTCGACGTGACCGTGGAGATCCCAAGGGAACCAAGAACAAGTATGAGATGGACCACCACAACGGTCGGATCCGTCTCGACCGGACGCTGTTCACGGCGACCGCGTACCCCAACGACTACGGCTTCATCGAGGGCACCCTGGGCCAGGACGGCGACCCGCTCGACGCCATGGTGCTGCTGCCCGAGGCGACGTTCCCCGGCGCGCTCATCGAGTGCCGCGCGATCGGCATGTTCCGCATGCACGACGAGATGGGCGGCGACGACAAGGTGCTGTGCGTCCCGATCGCGGACAAGCGCCAGGAGTCGACGCGCAACCTGACCGACATCCCGGATCTGTCGCTGCTCGAGATCGAGCACTTCTTCACGGTCTACAAGGACCTGGAGCCCGGCAAGTCGGTCGAGGGCGCCATCTGGACCGGCCGCGCCGAGGCCGAGGCCGAGATCCTCGAGTCCTGGGATCGCGCCCGCGGCACGTCGTTCGAGAACGAGTTCACCCCGCCGCCCGGCGGCGACGCCAAGGACACCGTCGGCGGCCTGCACGACTGAACCTCCTCCTCGGCGCCCCGGCCCGCTCCCCGCGAGCGGCCGGGGCGCCGTCGCGTCCCCGGGAAAGGTCGGCGGCTCCGGTTAGCCTGAGGGCAGACGGCTGGCCGCATCCGAGCGGCCCGCACCACAAGAACCCGCCCACCGAGGAGGTCGCGTGGCCCGACCGCGCCCCACCCGCACGCTCGCGCACCTGAGCGACCTGCACATCACCGGCGACGGCTCCCTCGTCGGCGGGGTCGTGGACACCCGCGCGCGGGTCACGGCGGCCCTGGACGTCCTGACCTCGTGGAACGTCGCCTGCGACGCGTGGGTGTTCTCCGGGGACCTGTCCGACGACGGCACGCCCGCCTCGTACGCGTGGCTCCGCGAGGCCGTCGGGGCGGCGTCCGCGCGGGCCGGGGTCCCGGTGATCTGGGCCAACGGCAACCACGACGAGCGGGACGCCTTCCGGAGGGACCTGCTCGGCGAGCCGGGCGGCGACGAGCCCTACCTGGCCGAGCACGCGCTGGGCGGGCTGCGGGTCCTGGTCGTCGACTCCACCGTGCCGGGCCTGCCGTACGGGCGGATCGAGCCGGGGACGCTGGACTGGCTGCGCGAGCGGCTCGCCGAGCCGGCGGCCGAGGGCACGATCGTGGTGCTGCACCACGCCCCGCTGCCGCCCGCGCAGGACGGCGCGTGGGGGTGGGTGCTGGCGCATCCGGAGGAACTGGCCGCCGTGCTGCGGGGATCCGACGCGCGGGCGGTGCTCGCGGGGCACTTCCACCACGCGGCGTTCGGGGTGTTCGCGGGCGTGGGGACGTCGGTCGCCCCCGCGCTGGTCTACACCCAGGACCTCACCGTCGGGCGCGACCTGCGCGGCCAGGACGCCAACCCGGGCTTCAGCCTGGTCGAGTGCTACCCCGACGTGGTGACGCACACGGTCGTCCCGCTGACCACCGGGCGCTCGGTCGTCCCGACGATCCCGGCGGCGCCGCTGCCGGGCTGACCGGGGCCGCCGCGCCGGGGTGCGCTCCCGGCGACACCCGCTGGGGCAGGGGGCTGGGCACCTGGGGTTGCTCCGGGCCCTAGCATCGGTCCATGGCTGCGGACGGTGGAGTGGAGGACGCCGCCCCGCGCGCCGCCCCGGCCCCGACGGGGCAGCCGTCGCCCCGCCGCCGGCCGGGGGCACGCACCCACGCCGGACGCGGATCGCCGCCGCGACCTCGCGGTCCTGCCCAAGGCCCACCTGCACCTGCACTTCACCGGCTCGCTGAGCGTGCCCACCCTGATCGACCTGGCGGCGGCGCGCGAGGTGGAACTCCCCGAGCAGCTCATCGACTCGATCGCGCTGGAGGTGCCGGCCGACAAGCGCGGCTGGTTCCGGTTCCAGCGGCTCTACGACGTGGCCCGCTCCGTCGTCCGCGGCGAGGACGCGCTGCGCACCGTGGTGGCGCGCGCCGCCGCCGAGGACGCCGCGGAGGGGTCGCGTCGCCTGGAACTGCAGGTGGACCCGACCTCGTACGCCGGGTCGGTCGGCGGGCTGCAGCCGGCGCTGGAGATCGTCCTGGACGAGGCGCGCGCGGCGTCGGCGCGCACCGGCGTCCAGGTCGGGATCATCGTCGCCGGGTCGCGGATCCGGCACCCCTTCGACGCACGGACCCTCGCCCGGCTCGCCGCCCGCTACGTCGGCCAGGGCCCCGGCGAGGTGTGCGGGTTCGGCCTGAGCAACAACGAGTGGGAGGGCCCCACCGACGAGTGGGACGGTGCGTTCCGGATCGCGCGGCGCGCGGGGCTGCCCGGCGTCCCGCACGCGGGCGAGCTCCGCGGCCCCGAGCACGTCGCCGAGGTCGTGGAGGCGCTGCAGCCGACCCGGATCGGCCACGGCGTCCGGACCGTGGAGGATCCGTTCCTGCTGGACCGCATCGTGGGGGCCGGCATCGCCTTCGAGGTCTGCCCGGCCTCCAACGTCCAACTGGGGGTCTACCCGACGCTGGCGGACGTGCCGCTGCGTCCGCTGCTGGCCGCCGGCGCCCGGGTCGCCCTCGGCGCGGACGACCCGCTGCTGTTCCTGTCCCGGCTCACCGACCAGTACGCGACGGCGCGCGGCGTGCACGGGCTGAGCGACGACGCCCTCGCCGGCCTGGCGCGGTCCTCGATCGAGGCGAGCTTCGCGGCCGAGACGGACAAGCGTCGATGGCTTGACGAGGTCGATTCGTGGCTCCTAGCGTCGACGGATGAACGATCCGACGTGGGAACCGCCGCTGGCCGGCGATGAAGCCGCACACCTGTTCGGCGCGCTGGACCGGATGCGCGCCACCTTCCGCTGGAAGGCCGACGGGCTGGACGCCGACGGGCTGGCGTTCCGGCTCCCCAGTTCGGAACTGAGCCTCGGCGGCCTGCTCAAGCACCTGGCCGCCTGCGAGGTCTACCGGTTCGGCTGGGACGTGGACGGCTCGCGTCCGGACTCGCCCTTCGACGAGGAGGGCCACGGTCACCAGTGGGCCCTGGACTCCGCCGCGGAGGACCCGCCGCAGGAGCAGTACGCGCTCTACGACGGCGCGGTGGCCCGCGCCCGGGAGCGCGCGCGGGCGGCGCTGGCGTCCGGCGGGCTGGACCAGCGGGTCGCGCTCAGCGACCAGTGGGGCGAGACCGTCTCCCTGCGCCGCCTCGTCTTCGACCTGCTGGAGGAGTACGGCCGCCACACCGGGCACGCCGACCTGCTGCGGGAGGCCGTGGACGGCCGCGTCGGCGAGGACCCGCCGCCGGACTGGGCCATCCCGGCCGCCTGGGCGGACGCGCCGCGCACCGTGTCCTGAGGCGTCACAGCCGGACGATCCGGCGGTGCACGTAGTACCCGGTCGCGAGGTTCTCCCCCAGCCTCGGGTCGGCCCACGAGCGGTGGAACGTCGACAGCGGGACGGTCTGGTGGAACCACCCGACGTCGTCGTGCAGCGAGCCTCCTCCGTCCCCGCCCTTGGCGAGCGCGGGGTCGGCGGTCACCTCCTGCTTGAACTGGTCCCACGCGATCTGGACACCCATCCGGTTCGGCTCGATGAGCACGTCCGGCTCGCTGCCGTAGCCGTAGGTGGTGTCGCCCGGGTCGGCGTCCCCCCAGCGGAACAGCGTCCGCGAGCCGCCGCCGCACAGGTACTCCCACTCGTCCTCGGTCGGCAGCGCGAACCCGTCCGCGGCCAGCGCGTCCACGAGCTCGGGATGGGTCGTCTCCTCCTCCCAGAAGACCTCCAAGTCACCGGACGGGCGTCGGCGCAGCTCCACGACCCCCACCAGGCGCGCCGACCCGTTGCCTTCGATCGGGCCCAACCGCTCGATCGCGGCGAGGGCCTGCCGGGCATGCTCGGCGTCGAGCGTGTGCTCGCCGGTGGCGTCGTCGTAGGTGCCGAGGCGGCGGCGTCCGATCGGGCGCGGCACGCGCTCGACCAGCATCGGCCCGATCTCTGCCCGGCGGGCCGGCGACAGGTTCTGCGCCAGGCGCGCCCCGTAGGCGTCCAGGGTGAACGCGTCGGCCAGTTCGGGGTCGGCGTCCGGCTCCGCGGCGAGGACGGCGACCCGGTCCCGGAGCCAGGCCAGCAGCATCGGGTCGGTGTCGGGGGACGCCTCCGCGTCCGCCAGCCATCGGCGGTGGCCCTCCAGCGGGTGCCGGATCCCGAACAGGTCGGCCTCGATCCCCGCCACCACGTGGGCGGGCATGCCGGCGTAGACGCTGCGTCTCGGCTCGGTCCAGCCCAGTTCGACCTCGCCGCCGGGGACCAGGACGAACTCGGCGCCGAAGCCGCGGAACAGGGCGAGCGCGGGGCCGGGCTCGCGTCCCGGCGGCGCGTCGTGGCAGCGGAGCTCTCCGAGAGGCTCGAAGTCCGGGGGTGTCGGCCGCGTCATGCCACGAGTGTGGTCCGCACGGACTCCCTGGCGCCTGGCGTCCAGCCCGCGGGCGTTCAGCCGGGCAGTGCGATGATCGTGATCCCCGGGGCGGCGGCGGGCCCGCCCATCGCGGCCAGCGCGGCTCCGGCGTCGTCGAGCCCCAGCCGGGCGCCGATGAGCCGGTGCGGGGCCAGCGTGCCGTCCTCGATGAGGGCGAGCATCGCGGGGTACTCGTGCGCGGCCATCCCGTGCGACCCGTGGAGCTCGAGTTCGCGCGCGATGACGCGGTCCATCGGCAGCGGCGACGTGGCGTCGGCGCCCAGCAGCAACCCGACCTGCACGTGCCGGCCCCTCCGCCGCAGGCACCGCACCGAGGCCACGGCGGTCTCCGGGCGGCCGAGGGCGTCGATCGAGACGTGGGCCCCGCCGTCGGTGAGCGCCACGACGGACGCCGCCACGTCGTCGTCCCGGCTCGCGTCGATCACGGCGGCGGCGCCCAGATCGGACGCCAGCGCCAGCGCCGCAGCGGACACGTCGATCGCGACGACGCGGGCACCGAGCGCCGCGCCGATCATCACCGCGGACAGCCCCACGCCGCCGCACCCGTGCACCACGAGCCAGTCGCCCGGACCGACCCGGCCGTGGACCGAGAGCGCCCGGAACGCGGTGGCGAACCGGCAGCCCAGCGAGGCCGCCGTCGCGAAGTCCAGCGCATCGGGCAGCGCGACCAGGTTGACGTCGGCGGCGTCGATCGCCACCCGCTCGGCGAACGACCCCGGGCCCGTGAAGCCGGGCTGGGTCTGGTGCGGGCAGACCTGCTGCTCGCCGCGCGCGCAGTATTCGCAGCGTCCGCACCCGCAGACGAAGGGCGCCGTGACCCGGTCGCCGACGGACCACCGCGTCACTCCGGCCCCGACCTCGTCGACGACGCCCGCGAACTCGTGGCCGGGGATGTGCGGCAGGGCGACGGGGTCGTGGCCCCGCCACGCGTGCCAGTCCGAGCGGCAGACCCCGGTCGCCCGCACCGCGACGACCACGCCGTCGGGCGGGCACACCGGATCGGGGACCTCCCGCACGGTCGGGAGCTGATCGGTGTGGTCATACACGACGGCCTTCACCCGCAGCAGTCTGGCCGACGCGGCCGTCCCCGGCGAGCCCCCGGGCCGGCGCCGGCGGTGACGACGACCGGGGCCGGGTCACCCGCGGCGATGGGCGTCCGGGGGCTGGGCGGCGTCGGAGCGGCGTGGCACAGTGTGGGGCATGTGCCGCAACATCCGACCGCTGTTCAACTTCGAGCCGCCCGCGTACCCCGACGAGGTGCACGACGCGGCGCTGCAGTTCGTCCGCAAGATCTCCGGAATGAACAAGCCCTCGATCGCCAACCAGGCCGCGTTCGACGAGGCCGTCGCCGAGATCGAGGCGGCGACGCAGAAGCTCATCGCGTCGCTGACCACCTCGGCCGAGCCGAAGGACCGCGAGGTCGAGCGCGAGAAGGCGCGCGCCCGCAACGCCGCCCGCTTCCCGACGCCCGACGCCGCGTCCGCCTGAGCGCGGACGCGTGGTTCGACGCGACCCGCCGGCCCCCGACGCGCCGGGGCGTGACACGGAGCCGGCGGCCGGCGCGACCGAGCGCGGCGCCCGACCCGGGGCGGACGCGACGGGCCCGGCCACGCCCCGCGCGCGCGTGCCCGTGCCGGACCTCGATCAGCGCGCGCACCTGGTGGCGCCGGGGCTGATCGGCTGCGAGCTGTGGGTGGACGGCGTCGGGGTGCGGATCGTGGAGGTGGAGGCCTACGAGGGGCCCGACGACCCCGCCTCCCACGCCTGGCGGGGCCAGACCCCCCGGAACGCCGCGATGTTCGGCCCGTCCGGACACCTGTACGTTTACCAGATGCACGGACACTTCTGCTGCAACGTCGTCTGCGGACCCCCGGGCACCGCGCACGGGGTCCTCATCCGCGCCGGCGAGGTCATCGAGGGCCTCGACGCGGCCCGGGAGCGGCGCGTCGGCGTCCGGGACGCGCAGTTGGCGCGCGGCCCCGGCAACCTCACCCGGACGCTCGGCATCACCCGGGCCGACAACGCCACCCCACTGCTGACCGGGGGCCGCGTCCGACTCCTCCCCGGCGAGCGCACCGCGGCCGTCGCGGCCGGCCCGCGCGTCAACGTGTCGCGCGCCCACGACCGGCCGTGGCGGTTCGTGGATCCCGCCTCGGGCTCGGTCTCCGCGTTCAAGTGGCACCCCGCCACCCGGACGCCGAAAGCCGACCCTGCCCCGGCCTAGCCGGGCCGCCTGGACGCGTTCGTCGACGACACCGCCGACCACCCCGCCGGACGCCGCCGCCGGCGAGATGCGTCCGCGTTGCCCGCCGCGGTCCCCCGTTCGTAGGGTGACGGGGTGGAGGATCCCTTCGACTGGCAGGTCACCGCGTCCGGCGCGGTCCGCGTGAGCCGCGGCGGCCGGGGCGTCGCGGTCATCGGCGGCCGCGACGCCCAACGCCTGCTGGCGCGGCTGGGGCGCGACGACGCGACGGACCAGCTCCTGCTGGCGAAGGCGACCGGCAACTACAAGCGCGGCAACGAGCGCCGCTGACCGTCGGGCCGCCGTGCGCGTCACCGCCGCGGCCCGCGGGGGCGGACGGTCAGTGCCCCCGCTCGAGCCACTCGGCCAGGTGCGGACGCTCCTCCCCGATGGTCGTCGAGTCGCCGTGCCCGGTGTGCACGACCACGTCGTCGCCCAGCGGGAACAGCCGGGTGGTGATCGAGTCGATGATGGTGTCGAACGAGCTGAACGAGCGGCCGGTCGCTCCGGGGCCGCCGCTGAAGAGCGTGTCTCCGGAGAACACCACCCCGAGCTCGGGCGCGACCAGGCAGACCGCGCCGGGCGAGTGGCCCGGCGTGTGGAGCACCTGCAGGGTCGTGCCGCCGACCTCGATCGTCTGGCCGTCCGACAGCGCGGCGTCGGGCGCGCGGTCGGGGTGGACGTCGTCCCACAGCATCCGGTCGTCGGGGTGCAGCCACACCGGCGCGCCGAGGCGCCGAGCGAGCTCGGGCGCGACCCGGATGTGGTCGTCGTGCCCGTGGGTGCAGACGATCGCGAGCACGTTCCGGTCGCCGACGACCTCGGCGATGGCGTCCACGTCGTGCGGGGCGTCGATCACGATGCAGGACTCGTCGTCGCCGACCACCCAGACGTTGTTGTCGACGTCCCAGGCGCCGCCGTCCAGGCTGAAGGTGCCCGAGGTGACCGTGTGGTCGATCCGCGCGTTCACCAGACCACCACCGACCGCAGCACGTCGCCGGCGTTCATCTTGTCGAACGCGGCCTCGACGTCGCCCAGCCCGATCCGCTCGCTGACGAAGCCGTCCAGGTCGAACCGGCCCTGACGGTAGAGGTCGACGAGCATCGGGAAGTCCCGCTCCGGCAGGCAGTCCCCGTACCAGGACGACTTGAGCGCCCCGCCCCGCCCGAACACCTCCGCGAGCGGCAGTTCGACCGTGGCC
Organism: Propioniciclava coleopterorum; assembly: GCF_011393335.1. Classification (NCBI taxonomy): domain Bacteria; kingdom Bacillati; phylum Actinomycetota; class Actinomycetes; order Propionibacteriales; family Propionibacteriaceae; genus Propioniciclava; species Propioniciclava coleopterorum. Next base: position 1,067,563 of record NZ_CP049865.1, read on the forward strand.
GTCGGGTTCGGGACCCCGACCAGCACCACGGTGCCGGCCAGGTCGCGCATCTCGAAGGCCTGCCGGTACGTCTCCGGGCGCCCCACCGCGTCCACGACGACGTCGGCGCCGTTGCCGCCGGTGAGCTCCTGCACGGCCGCCACCGGGTCCTGCTGCGCCGAGTTCACGGTGTGCGTCGCGCCGAAGCGCTTCGCCTGGTCGAGCTTGCGGTCGTCGATGTCGATCGCGATGATCGTGGACGCCCCCGCCAGCTGGGCACCGGCGATCGCGGCGTCCCCGACGCCGCCGCAGCCGATGACGGCCGCCGAGTCGCCCCGGGTCACCCCGCCCGTGTTCACCATCGCGCCGAAGCCGGCCATGATGCCGCAGCCCAGCAGGCCCGCGGCCGCCGGGTCGGCGTCCGGGTCGACCTTGGTGCACTGGCCGGCCGCGACGAGGGTCTTGTCGGCGAACGCCCCGATCCCCAGCGCCGGGCTGAGCTCGGTGCCGTCGGTGAGCGTCATCTTCTGGGTGGCGTTGTGGGTGGCGAAGCAGTACCAGGGCTTGCCCTTGCGGCAGGCCCGGCACTCGCCGCACACGGCCCGCCAGTTCAGGACGACGAAGTCGCCCGGCTGCACGTGCGTGACGCCCTCCCCGACGGCCTCGACGACGCCGGCCGCCTCGTGGCCCAGCAGGAACGGGAAGTCGTCGTTGATGCCGCCCTCGCGGTAGTGCAGGTCGGTGTGGCACACGCCGCACGCCTGGATCGCGACCACCGCCTCGCCGGGACCGGGATCGGGGATCACGATGTCGACCACCTCGACGGGGGCCTTCGCGGAGCGGGCGATGACGCCCTTCACGGTCTGGGGCATTGCTGTCCTTCCTCGATGAAGCGCTGAACCCCGATCCTAGGTGGGCATGACGGCGTCCGGCCAGGGTGGGTCCACGGCCCGGCCGGACACCCGCGCGTCACCAGCCGCCGCCACCGCCGCCGCCGAAGCCGCCGCCGCCGGAGAACCCCGAACCGCCCGACGTGGCGGACGTCGCGGTGTTCGCGGCCACCGAGCTCACCATGGAGGCCCCGATCTGGCTGGTCAGGCTGTTCATCGCGGAGGCGAAGTAGAAGCCGTTCATCGGGCCGTAGCCGACGTACCAGTCGGTGGGCGTGTAGCGGCCCTCCGCCGCCAGTTGCTCGAACACCTTGGCCCAGCGGTCGGCGACGCCGAACACCGTGGCGTAGGGCAGGTAGCGCGAGAACACGTCGATGCCCTCCTCGAAGCGGATCTGGTCGGCCTCGGCGGTGGTCAGGTACTGCTTGAACCCGGCCGCCTGCGCCATCACGGCCGAGCCGTCGGCCGAACGACCCCGGCCGCCGAACGCCATCACGAGGCCCAGCAGGCCGACCACGGCCAGCGCCAGGCCGGGCAGGCCCCAGCCCACCGTCGCCGCGAGCGCGATGGTGGCGCCGACGCCGCCCAGCAGGAGCAGGAGTCCGACGACGAACTGCACGGCGCGCTGGCGTCCCAGGTCGGAGCGGAACCAGCCGCGCTTCTTCACCTCGCCGTCGAGGCGCTCCTTGGCGCCCGTCATCAGGTCGGCGTACTTCTTGTCCTTCAGGTCGTCGGTGGTGACCGAGTCCCCGCTCTGGAAGAGCGTCTTCATGACGAACCGCTCCGAGCCGGACAGGTCGTCGCGGGCGTCGGCCCGGCGCTGGAAGCGCCAGTCCTTCTTGCCCTCCTGGACGATCTGGAAGTGCCCGCGGGCGGCCAGATCGAGAATCGTGGCGGTGACGTCGGTGTTGTTGGCCGTGCCGTCCTGCAGGACGCCGATCTCCCCCGGGCCGACGCCCTTCGGCGGGGTGAACTGGACCGTCACCGGCAGCGGCTTGCTGGTCAGCGTCGTGGCGCCGCCCTGGCCGGGCGCCGGGGCGAGCCCCGGGGTCAGGCCGACGTACACCTCGTCGCGCCGGCGGCGCAGCCAGCCGCCGACCACGAAGACCAGGCCGGCGAGCGTGACGACCCCGGCGGTGCCGAGCGTCGCCGGATTCGCAGCGAAGGTGTTGCCCGGGTGGAAGCGCTTCTCGAAGCGCGGAGCGGCGTCGGTGAACGTGCCGGCCGGGAAGCCGGCGACGATCTGCAGTCCGTTGCCGGGCGCGAGATCCGGCGCGGAGAAGGTGGCCGTGTCGCCCGCGAACGACGCCTCGCAGGGCTCGGAGAACGAGCGCCCGTAGAAGCAGGCCGTCTGCTGCACCGGCACGGGCCCGGTGACGGACGCCGACACGTTCGCGATCGGGACCTCCCACTGGGTGCCGATCGCGCTGAAGTTGACCTCGTCGAGCCCGCTGGTCGCGTGGTCGGCGGCGATGAGGCCGCGCACGGTGTAGCTCAGCGTGTAGCTCCGGACGCCGGTGACCTCCTCGTCCTCATCGCCGATGCGGATCAGCAGCACGCCGTCGTCGCTCTCGGTGTCGATCTTCGCCGACGCGTTCGGGCTGGAGGCCTGCACCTCGGTGATGTCGATCATCCGCCACACGTCCGGGTCGTTCGCGACCTCCTGGCGCTCGATGAGGGCGACGATCGGACCGTGGCCCTCCTTGGTGCCGAAGTCGAAGTCGAAGTCGACGCTCACGTGGGCCGTCCCGGTCGGTTCGACCTGGACGGTGGTGTGGTGGCGGGTGATCTTCCAAGGGTCGGCGGCGCGCGCCGGCGGCGCGAGCAGCACCAGGCTCAGCACGGCCAGCAGGGCGATCAGCGGGCGGGTCACACGGGACATGCACGGGCTCCTGTCATGGGGCAGCTTGCCTCCACGTTAGCCGCGGTGGTCCGGCGCCTCGTCCGTGGGAACCCGGATCCGGCACGGATAGTACGGTGGAGGGCGCTATGACGAAACGGTTGGGCATCATCGGCGCCGGCAAGGTCGGCACCACGGTCGGGCGGCTGGCCCTGGCCGCCGGCTGGGAGGTCCGCATCGCCGTCTCCGGACGCCAACCGCTGCAGGGCCTCATCGTCGAGACGATGCTCCCGGGCGCCCGGCTGCTGCCGGAGGCCCAGGTCGTCGCCGAGTCCGACATCGTGCTGCTGGCCGTGCCGCTGTCGAAGGTCACCACGCTGGACCTGCCGGGGCTCTCGGGCAAGGTCGTCGTGGACGCCATGAACCACTGGTACCCCGTCGACGGCGCCCTGGACGACCTCGAGGGGGCCTCCTCCAGCACGGCGTGGGTGTCCGGGCTCAACCCGGCGATGCGCCTGGTGAAGTCGCTGAACCACCTCGGCTACCACGACATGGAGACCGACGCGCGCCCCCCGGGCGACCCCGACCGGCGCGCCGTCGCCGTGGCGTCCGATGACCCGGAGGCCCGCGCCCAGGTGGCCGCGCTGCTCGACGACCTCGGCTTCGACCCCGTCGAGTTCGACGCGGGCGCCGCCGGGCACCTCCAGGGCGACAGCCCGGTGTTCGGGCGCTGGGTGGACGCCGCCGGCCTGCGCGCGGCCATCGAGCGCGCGCGGACCACGGCCGCCTGAGGCGGGCCGCTCAGGCGTCGATGCCGAGGTAGGTCTGCCGCACCCGGTCGTCTTGCAGCAGCGCCGCGCCGGTGTCGGACAGGGTGATCGACCCGACCTCCAGCACGTAGCCCTTGTCGGACAGCGCCAGCGCCGCCTGCGCGTTCTGCTCGACCAGCAGGATCGTCGTCCCGGACGCCTTGAGCTCGGCGATCGTCTTCATGATCTGGGTGGTCATGATCGGCGACAGCCCCATGGACGGCTCGTCCAGCATGAGCAGGCGCGGCCGGCTCATCATGGCCCGCGCGATCGCCAGCATCTGCTGCTCGCCGCCGGAGAAGAGGCCCGCCGCCTGGCCGCGCCGCTCCCCCAGCACCGGGAACAGGGCGTACGAGCGGTCGAGGTCCTCGCGGACACCGGCGGCGTCCTTGCGGGTGTACGCGCCCAGCAGCAGGTTGTCCTCGACGCTCATGCGCGGGAACAGCCGGCGGCCCTCGGGGGACTGGGCGATCCCCAGCATGACGATCTGGTGCGCCGGGACGGCGTCGATCCGCCGCCCCTCGAACAGGATCTCGCCGGCGACCGGGCGCAGCAGGCCCGAGATGGTGCGCAGCGTGGTGGTCTTGCCGGCCCCGTTGGTCCCGAGCAGCGACACGATCTGCCCCTGCTCGACGGTGAAGCTGATCCCCTTGACCGCCTGCACCCTGCCGTAGGCGACGGCCAGGTCCTTGACCTCAAGCATCGTTGCGTCCCTCCGGCTCGTGGCCCTCGTGCCTGTGCTCGCCCCGGTGCCGGCGGCCCAGGATGGGGTTGATGGCGTTCGGCGGGAACTCCAGCAGCGGCTTGTTCGGCGCCAGCGTCCGGCGGTCGGGCTCGGGCGCCTCCGGCTCGTCGCCGGTGTCGACCGGCGCGCCGATGTAGGCCTCGATGACCCGCTCGTCGTGCTGCACGACGGCGGGCACGTCGTCGATGAGCACCTCGCCGCGCACCAGGCACGCCACCCGGTCGCACAGGCTGAAGATGAACCGCATGTCGTGCTCGATCACCAGCACCGCCATGCCCAGCTCGCGGATCCGGGTGATGAGCGCCTCGGCCTCGCGGGTCTCCTGCGGGTTCATGCCGGCGGTCGGCTCGTCCAGCAGCAGCAGCTTGGGCTCCAGCGCCAGGGCGCGCGCGATCTCGAGGCGGCGCTGGTCGCCGTAGGGCAGGTTGCGGCTCAGCGAGTCGGCGTGGTCGCCCAGCCCGACGAACTCGAGCCACTCGCGGGCCACCTCGCGGGTCTCCGCCTCCTCGCGGCGGTGCCGGGGCAGCCGGAAGATGGCGTCGAGCGCGTTGGTCTTCGTCCGGGCGTACCGGCCGACCATCACGTTCTCCAGCGCCGTCATGTTGTGGAACAGCCGGATGTTCTGGAACGTCCGCGCCACGCCGGCCACCGCGACGCGCCGCGGCTTGGGCGGCAGCACCGCGCCGTCGAACAGCACCTGGCCCGACGTGGGCTGGTACATGCCGGTGAGGCAGTTGAAGAAGGTCGTCTTCCCCGCGCCGTTGGGCCCGATCAGCCCCACGATCTCGCCGGGGTGGATGTCGAGGTCCACCTTGTTGACGGCCGTCAGGCCGCCGAACTGCATGGTGACCTGGCGCGCGCTCAGCAGCGGCTCGGACGCCCGGGCATCGGCTCGGGTGGTCGCGGTCTCGGTCATGCCTTCCCCTCCCCGGACGCCGCGGGCGCGGCCGTGGCGAGCCCCGGAGGCGCCTCGTCGGCCTCCTCGGCGAGTTCCTCGTCGTCGGCGTGGAACTCCAACTGCCGGCGCTGGTCGGGCAGCAGGCCCTCGGGCCGGAACCGCATCATGACGATGAGCAGCAGGCCGAACAACAGCAGCCGGTAGTCCTCGAAGAAGCGCAGCTTCTCGGGCAGCAGCTTCAGGATCGCCGCGCCGACCAGGACGCCGCCGACGGTGCCCATGCCGCCGAGCACGATGCCCGCCACCAGGAACGCCGACTCCATGAAGATGTACTGGTCGGGCGTGACCGACACGTCCACGTGCGCCTTCACCGACCCGGCGACGCCGGCCAGGAACGCGCCGCCGGCGAAGGCCAGCAGCTTGAGCCCGAAGACGTTGACTCCCATAGCCTCGGCGGCGCGTTCGTCCTCGCGGATCGCGACCCAGCCGCGCCCGATGCGCGACTTGTTGAGGTTGACGAAGACCGTGATGATCAGGCCCATCACCAGCAGGAGCAGCCAGTAGTAGTTCGCGAAGCGTCCGATCTCGAAGCCGAGGATCGTGTGGCTCTCGCCGAAGTCGAACCCGAAGAGGTTCAGGTTCGGGATCGCGGGGATGCCGTTGGAGCCGCGGGTGATGTTCGGCCCGTCGGTGCCGTCGAGGTTGTTCATGGTGATGCGGAAGATCTCGCCGAACGCGAGCGTCACGATGGCCAGGTAGTCGCCGGACACCCGCAGGGTCGGCGAGCCGATGATGAGGCCCAGGATCGCGGACACGCAGCCGGCGATCAGCATGACGACCGGGAAGGGCGGGTGCCACCCGATCGTCGCGAACGCCGACTCGCTGAGCGTGGCGGCCGTGAAGGCGCCCGCGCCGAGGAAGGCGATGTAGCCCAGGTCGAGCAGGCCTGCCAGGCCGACGACGATGTTGAGGCCCATCGCGGTGGCGGCGAAGATCAGGACGCCGGCCGCGATCGACATGTTGGCGTCCGAGCCGTCCTGGGTGAACGGGAACACGAACGCCACCACGAACGCCGCGAGCACCAGCGCCGACCGGTTGGCCTGCGCGGCGGCGCTCACCCAGCCCATGACGCCGAGCGCCGCCGCGACCCAGACGGCCAGGCCGGCGAAGGCCGCGAAGGTGACGAACGCGCCCGGGTCCTCCAGGCCCAGCCCGTAGGCGGCCGCGGCCAGCACGAGCGCCAGGACGACGACGATGCCGAGGATCTGCACCCAGGAGGGCGTCTTGAGCCAGCGAAGGCGCGGGTCGGCCCCCGCGGGCAGCGCCCGGGTCGCGACGGCGGCGAGCGCGGCGCCGGCGACGCCGACCCAGGCGCCCGGTTCGAGCGCGACCAAGCCGCCCAGTTCGAGCGCGGCCGACGCCGCCGCCAGCGCCTGGTAGACCAGGGACGCCACCGCGGCCGTCTTGGCGCCGCGGTTGAAGTTCAGCAGGCGCCGCAGCCGCGCGGGCGCCTTGGCCGCGACGAACGGCCCCAGCGCCAGGCAGGCGACGATGATCAGGCCCAGCGCGAAGCCGAGCCACTGCAGCAGCGACGGTTCGCCGTAGTAGGTGACGTCGTCGAGCGCCTCGGGGCGGTAGGCCCACGGCAGGAACGCGGCCGCCATCACGGCGAGCCCGCCGACGATGGCCACCCAGCGGGCCGGGACGGCCCACCGGACCAGCAGGTCGTTCAGCTTGCTCATGCGCGGTCCACCACCTTCGCACCCAGGAGGCCCTGGGGTCGGAACACCAGCACCAGGATCAGGATCGCGAACGCCCAGACGTCCTTCCAGGCCGAACTGCCGAACTGGCCGGGGATGTACGTGGTGGCCATGGCCTCCACGACGCCGAGCACCAGGCCGCCGACGACGGCGCCGTTGATGTTGCCGATGCCGCCCAGCACGGCGGCGGTGAAGGCCTTCATGCCGGCCATGAAGCCCATCTGGAAGTCGATGTTGTTGTAGCGCAGGCCGTGCGCGACGCCCGCGACGGCGGCCAGCGCGGCACCGACGGCGAACGCGGTGGCGATGGCGCGGTCGACGTTGATGCCCATCAGCCGCGCCGTGTCGGCGTCCTGGCTGGTCGCCTGCATGGCGCGACCCATCCGGGTCTTGTTCACGAACCACCACAGGACGGTGGCGCAGACGAAGAGCGCGCCGAGGGTGAAGATCGCGGAGAACTGGATCGTCACCCCGCCCAGTTGCAGCGAGCGGCCGGTCAGGCCCTCGATGACCGGGAAGGGGATCGCGCGGCGGCTGTCGGGGAAGCCGGGGATCCGCCCGTAGAACAGCCGGACGGCCTCCTGCAGGGCGATCGACAGGCCGATCGCGGAGATGAGGGGCGCCAGGCGCGGCGCGTTGCGCAGTGGCCGGTAGGCGAACCTCTCCATCAGCAACGCGGTCACCACCGAGACCAGGACGCCCCCCAGGATCATCGCCGGGAGCATGATGCCGAGCGCGAAGCCCACCGACACCTTCGTCGGCGAGCCCATCAGCATCCAGGTGGTGTAGGCGCCGAACGCGCCCATCATGAAGACCTCACCGTGGGCGAAGTTGATCAGCTGCACGATGCCGTACACGACGGTGTACCCAACCGCGATCAGCGCGTAGAGCGCGCCCAGGCTGAGCCCGTTGATGAGTTGCTGGATGAAAAGGTCCATCGGCGTCCCCCGTTCACGGGTGAGGGGCCGACCTCGAGTCGGCCCCTCACCACGTCGTCGTCGATTACTTGAAGTCCTCGGTCTTGTCGGCCTTCCAGGCCCCACCCTCGACCTTGTAGACGGTCAGGACGCGGGCCTTGCTGTCGCCGAACTCGTTGAACGCGACCGCGCCGGAGGCGCCGTTGAACGAGACCTTGCCGAGCGCCTCGACGGTGCCCTTACGGGCCGAGGTGGCGTCCTTGGCGTCCTTCAGGCTGACCTTGAGGGCCTCGATGATGGACTGGGCCGCGTCGTAGGAGTACATGCCGTAGGCGCCGTAGCTCTCCTTGTAGCCGCCCTTGCCGTAGGCGTCCAGGAAGGCCTTGGCCGAGGCCAGCGACTCGGCGGGGGCGCCGACCGACGTCGCGAGGTCGCCGTTGGAGGTCGCACCGGCGAGCTCGATGAACGCCGGGTCGAAGATGCCGTCGCCGCCCATGAGGGGGACGTTCAGGCCTGCGGCCTTCATCTGCTGGCTCAGCGGGCCGGCCTGCGGGTACTCGCCGCCGTAGTAGACGGCCGCGGGACCGGCCGCCTTGACCTTGGAGATGACCGCGGAGAAGTCCTTGTCGTCGGGGTTGATGGTCTCCTCGCCGACCACATCGCCGCCGCTGGCCTTGAACGCCGTCGCGAAGGCCGACGCCAGGCCCTGGCCGTAGGCCTTCTTGTCGTTGATCGTGGCGACCTGCTTGATGCCCTGATCGAGGAGGTACTTCGCCGCGAACGGACCCTGGACGTCGTCGGTGGTGCAGGTGCGGAAGTAGGTGGTGTAGGCGCGCTTCGGGTTCGCCAGGTCGGCGCCCTTGGTCAGCGACGGGTTGGTGTTGGCCGGGGACACCAGCGCGATGCCCGCGGACTCGAAGATGGGCTGGATCGCCTGGCCGACCGAGGAGTTCAGCGGGCCGACGACACCGACGACGTCCTTGTCGCCGGTGAGCTTGGTGGCCGCGTTCTTGCCGGCGTCGGGGCTGGCCTGGTCGTCCTCGGAGACGAACTGGAGCTCCCAGCCGGGGATCGCGCCGGACTCGTTGGCCTGCTTGACCGCCAGGTCGACCGAGTTGCGCATGCCGGCGCCCATCGCGGACAGGCCGCCCGACAGCGGCGCGATGAGGCCGATCTTGGCGATCTTCTTGCCACCGCCCTGGGTTGCCCCGGCGGTCGGCTCGGCGCTGCGCTGCCCACAGCCGGCGAGTGTCAAAGAGGCGATGAGCAGGCCGGAGATGCCGGCCGCGGCGAGACGTCGATTCACAGGTTCCTCCTGAATGGAACTGCGCGGGCGTGCCCGCTTGGATGGCGAGAACAGTAAGTTCACGCCTCCCCGCTTGGGAACACCCGGGACCCGACTGAATCCTTTCCTTTACCGAGCCGTTACCGCAGGGGCCTCCGGGTCACCCGCGCCGGTGACAGCCCTACTCTGGTCCCATGCCCGATGCGATGAAGCCCGAACCCTTCCCCGACCACGACATCCGCCGCGTGCTCGCGGTGGTCGCCCACCCCGACGACATGGAGTACGGCTGGTCGGCGGTCGTCCACCACTGGACGGCCGCGGGCGTCGAGGTGGCCTACCTGCTGCTCACCCACGGCGAGGCGGGGATGCAGATCGACCCGGCCGAGGTGGGGCCCCTGCGCGCCGCCGAGCAGCGGGCCGCCTGCGACGCGGTGGGCGTCGAGCGACTCACGCTGCTCAACCACGCCGACGGCCGGCTCATGCCGACGCTGGACCTGCGCCGCGACATCGCCCGCGAGATCCGCACCTTCCGGCCCGACGCCGTCCTCACCATGACCTGGGACGTCGTGGCGCCGTGGGGGCTCAACCAGGCCGACCACCGCGCCGCCGGGCTGTCGACGCTCGACGGGTGCCGCGACGCGGACAACACCTGGGTGTTCCCCGACCTGGCCGAGACGGGGCTGGCCAAGTGGGGCCCGGCGTGGCTGCTGGTCGGCGGCACGTCCGACCCGAACTACGGGATCGCGCTGGAGCCCGCCGACGTGGACGCCGCGGTGCGCTCGCTGGCGGCCCACGAGGCCTACCTCGCCGCGCTGGGCCCGGACTACCCGGCGCCCGACGACTTCCTGCGTCCCGCCTTCAAGGGCCAGGGGGAGGCGCTCGGCACCGAGGACGCCTACCTGTTCACCGGCCACCGCCTGCGCTGACGCGCACGCCCGGACGCCGGCGACCCGCCCGCCATCGGACCGATCGGCGGGCGGGTCGTCGCAGCGGTGCGACCGTCAGGAGGCGACGGGCTCGGCGTCGCGTGCCTGCGCGCGGTCGGCGCTGCGGCGGTAGTACATCGCCAGCATCGCGCCGGACAGGTTGTGCCAGATCGAGAACACCGCGCCGGGCAGCGCGGCCACCGGGTTGAAGTACTGGGCGGCCAGGCCCGCGGCGAGCCCGGAGTTCTGCATGCCGACCTCGATCGAGACGGTGCGGCACGAGCGCGGCGGGAGCTTGAACAGTCGGCCCGCGCCGTACCCGAGCAGGTAGCCCAGCCCGTTGTGCAGCACGACGGCCGCGAACACGATCAGGCCGGCGCTGATGACCTTGTCGGCCGAGCCGGAGACCACAGCCGCGACCACGCCCGAAATGGCGACCACCGAGATCCAGGGCATCGCGGGCAGCAGCGGCTCGAACACCCGGGGCAACAGCAATCGCAGCACGAGCCCGCCCAGCACGGGGATCAGCACGATCTGCAGGATGCTCAGCGCCATCCCCGCCCCGTCCACGGCCATGAACTGGCCGGCCAGCAGCAGGGTGAGGGCGGGGGTCAGGATCGGCGCGAGCAGCGTGGAGACCGAGGTCATCGTCACCGACAGCGCGGTGTCCGCCTTGGCGAGGTAGCTCACGACGTTGGAGGCCGTCCCGCCCGGCGCGCAGCCGACCAGGATGACGCCGGCCGCAAGATCGGGCGGCAGTTGCAGCGCCAGCGCGACGCCCAGCCCGACGAGCGGCATGATCGCGTACTGGGCCACCACACCGATCAGGATGGGCAGCGGCCGGGTCAGCACCAGCTTGAAGTCGGACACCTTCAGCGTCAGGCCCATGCCGAACATGATGACCATCAGCAGGGTGTTGACGTGGGGCGCCAGCGTCTTGGCGGTGGGCGCCGCGAAGTAGCCGAAGGCTGCGGCGGCCAGCACGAGAAGGGGGAACACCGTCACCGCGACGGTGGCGCTGCGGTCCTCGGGCGTGCGGTTCAGGGTGGTCTTCGGGGGCTCGCTCACCGTCCCGGTCTACCCGACCGTCTCACCGTTCGGAGAATCCGTCTCAGATCGTGGGCATCGGGCCGAGGCCGCATTCGGGCCGGTCCGCCAGCAGGACGCGCATCGCGCGGGCATGCTGATCCCCCAGTTCGGGGAAGGAATCCGGCCGGAAGAACGCGGCCTCGGTGTTCTCGCCGTCGGCGGGGTGGGGCTCGCCGGACACGGCCCGCGCCAGGAACGTGTGGTTGATGTACTGCGTCTGGTCGCCGTTGCCGTAGGTGACCACGTCGGTCACGTCCTGCCAGACGAGGCGCTCGACCTCGGCGGTCACCCCGGCCTCCTCGAGCACCTCGCGGGACGCCGCCTCCCAGGGGTGCTCGCCCGGGTCGATGATCCCGGTGACCGGCGACCAGGCGCCCGACTCGGCGCTGCGGACCAGCAGCCACTCCCGGCCGTCCGGCCCCTCCCGGTGCACGCCGACGGTGACCCCGGAGAGCCACAGCATGCGGGTGCCGACCGCCGCGCGCAGGTCGAGGATGAAGTCGGGGGTCGCCATGGCGTCCACTGTAGGCAGCCGCGCGGCTCCCCCGGACCGGGTGGCCGGACGCGGACGCCGCGCCGCCCGCGTCAGGCCGCGTCGTCGTCGCTGCTGAGCAGCCCGCGGATGTCGTCGCCGGTGAGCGGCGCGGCGGCGTCCGAGGCCGTCCCGACCACCTGGTCGAACAGCTGCCGCTTGCGCTCCTGCAGCGCGACCACCTTCTCCTCGATGGTGTCGGCGGCGACGAGCCGGTAGACGTTGACGGGCTTGTCCTGGCCGATGCGGTGCGTCCGGTCGATGGCCTGGTTCTCCGCGGCGGGGTTCCACCACGGGTCCAGGATGAACACGTAGTCGGCCTCGGTGAGCGTCAGGCCGAAGCCGCCCGCCTTGAGGCTGATGAGGAAGACGGGCGCGTCGCCCTCGCGGAAGGACGCGATCCGCGCGCCGCGGTCGCGGGTGCGTCCGTCGAGGTACTCGTACGCGATCCCCTCCTCCTCGAGCCGCTTGCGCACCAGGCCCAGGAAGCCGGTGAACTGGCTGAAGACGAGAGCGCGGTGCCCCGCGGAGATCACCTCGGTGAGCGAGTCCAGGAGGGTGTCGATCTTCGCCGACGCCGCGGGAAGCTCCTCGTCGATGAGCTTCGGCGCCAGGCACAGCTGCCGCAGCAGCGTGAGCGAGCGCAGGATGGTGATCCGGTTGCGGGCCAGGTCGTCGACCAGACCCAGCACCTTCTGCCGCTCGCGGGCCAGGTAGCGGTCGTACAGGCGGCGGTGCTGCGGGCCGAGCTCGACCGCGACGACCTGCTCCTGCTTGTCCGGCAGCTCGGCCGCCACCGCGCTCTTGGTGCGGCGCAGGATCAGGGGCCGGATCCGGCGGTGCAGGCGCGCCAGGGCGTCCGGGCTGCCGTCCTCGATCGGCTTGCGGAAGACGGTGGTGAAGGACTTCGGGTCGGGGAACAGGCCCGGCGCGGTGATCGACAGCATCGACCACAGGTCCATCAGGTTGTTCTCCAGCGGCGTGCCGGTCAGCGCGATCTTGCTGCGGGCGCGCAGCCTCCGGACGGCCTTGTGCGCCTGCGCGGCGCGGTTCTTGACGAACTGCGCCTCGTCGAGCAGGACGACCGACCAGTCGATCGCCTGGTACTGCTCGGCCTCCAGGCGCAGCAGCGTGTACGAGGTCAGCACGATGTCGGCGTCGGCGGCCCGTTCGGCGACCGGCTCGCCGCGCCGCTTCTCCGTCTCGGTGACGGCGACCACCCGCAGGTCGGGCGCGAACGTGGCGGCCTCGTGCTCCCAGGTGCCGAGCACCGACGTCGGGGCGACGACGAGCATCGGGCGGGTCAGCTCCCCCTCCTCGTGCAGCGCCTGGGCCAGCCCGAGGGCCTGCACGGTCTTGCCCAGGCCCATCTCGTCGGCCAGGATCCCGCCCAGCCGGGACGCGTACAGGAACCGCAGCCAGCGGTAGCCGACCTCCTGGTAGGGGCGCAGCTGGGCCTGCAGCCGCTGCGGCAGCGGCGCCTCGGGCAGCGCGTCGGCGTCCAGCAGGGCCGAGACGGCCTGGTGCCACTCGGCCGACTGCTCGGCGACCACACCGAGGGAGACCAGTTCCTCCCACAGGCCGGCCTGCTCGGGCGCAGGTGGAGGGTGTCGCCGTCGCGGTCGACGAGCTGGCGGGCCTCCTCGATCACCACGCGCAACTGGTCCAGCTCGGGATGGTCGAGCGAGAACCAGGTGCCCGAGTCGAGCAGCAGGTGATCGTCGCCGACGGCCAGGGCGGTGAACAGCTCGGTGAACGGGACGGTCTCGCCGTCGATGGTGACGGTGACGTCGAGATTGAACCAGTCGCCGGTCGGGGCGTCGGTGACGGCGAGTTCGATGCGCGGCGCCTCGGCCGCCTCGCGGTACTGCGGGACGTCGCCGTTGCGGACGACCTCGACGCCCTCGGTGTCGGCCAGGCGGGGCAGCACGTCCGCGATGAACCCGAACAGGGCGCGTCCGGTGAGGAACGCGGGCCGCAGGTCGGCGCGCCCGTCGGCGGTCTCGAACGACCACGGCCCGTGCGGCAGCGTGGCGACCAGGCGGGCCTCGGCGGCCTCGTCCCGGACGGGCGGGTCGGTGGCGGCGCGCGCCAGGCCGAGGTCGTAGCTGCGCTCCCCGATGCGGTAGCGCCAGCCCCAGCCGACCGTCGCGTGGCGGCGTCCGACGTCGACGCGGCAGATCAGCGTCGGCGGCGACGGCTCCGGGACGCCGAGGTCGTCGGCGACGCTGACGCTGAAGCGGCGCCGCAGCTCGGGCAGGTAGGCGTTGGTGAACAGCCCCGCCTCGGCCCGGGGCACGCTGATCGACCCCGACCGGACGAACAGGTCGTGTTCGGCGTCGCCCAGCGGCGTCGTGAGGGGCCCGAGCAGCAGGCGATCGTCCAGCCGCAGCGCCAGCCCGTGCGCCGGGTGCCCGAGGAAGGCCGAGCGCGGCGGGGCGAGGGCGACGCCGTCGGGCCCGACCACCGTCGGGGTGACCTCCAGGCCGTCCTCGGCGTGCCGGACGAGCACGGTCGGCTCGAAGCGGCCGGGCATCGCGACCGGGGGCAGCGGCTTGCGGTGCGCGTCGGTGCCCGACAGCAGCGGGATGCCGCGGTCCTGCGCCAGGCCGAGCAGGTCCCACAGGTCGGGGGGTAGCTCGTCCAGCGGCAGCCCGTCGGGGCGGTAGCCGTAGGCGTAGCCGGAGCGCTCGCGGGCGCGGATCAGGCCCAACAGCACCTCCCGCTGCCCCGCGGCGAAGGTGCCGGGCCGCTCGCGCACGTCGTCCCAGGAGGCGTCGGCCTTCACCCAGGCGTGCCGCTTGCCCTTCTTCAGGGGACGCAGCGTCAGGCCGAACCCCGTCTCGTTGAGCTGGAGGGCCACCTCGTCGCCGCCCTCGCCGCCGGTCGCGCCTCCGGTGGGCAGGGTGCCCGTGGCGGGCCGGGCGCCCGCGAGCAGCGGCCGGAGCGCCGACTGCCACCCGCCGTCGCCGCCCTGGGCGCGGGCCTGCTCCAGGACCGCGACGGCGTGCTTGCAGTCGCGGCGCTGCGGGCACGTGCACGTGGCGACCAGGGGGCCGCCGTCGCGGCGCACCGCCGAGGACTGGTAGACCTGCCCACCCGAGCCGCGGACCCGAGCCATGACGAGGTCCCCGGAGACCTGCAGGCGGCCGACGCGCCCCTCGCGCTGGTACTCCCGGCCGCGCTCCGCGACGATCCGCCCGAAGTGACGGGTGAGGCCGTCCTCGGTGAGCCCGGAGATCCAGTGTGGAAGTGCAGTCATCAAGCGTTCAGCCTAATCGGCTCGGGCAAAGATGCGCCCCCTCCGGTTGCCGCCCTTCCCGCTTCCGCGCGCCCTCGCCCCGGGCCGGAGTGCCGCGCCGCGTCTCACGACGGGGGATACCCCCTAGCCGGACGCATGATCCCCGGGGGAGGATGGGGGATGGACACCCCCATCTTCGCGTTCTTCGCCCTCGCCTACCTGGGCCTCCTGCTGTGGGGGGTCGCGCTCGCCCGGCGCAGCGGTTTCGCCACCCCGGCGAACCTTCCGCTGCTGGTGGTGGCGGCGCTGGTGTACGACAACGCCATCATCGCCCTGGGCGGCGTCATCGGGGAGGGGCGACGCTGGAGGGGTTGAACCTGGCCCGGTTCTGGATCCACGCCCTGATCACGCCGCTGCTGGTGGCCTGGTCGCTGCACGCCATCCGGCGCAGCGGCGTGCGGGTGGCGCAGAGCCGCGGCTACGCCGTTGCCGCGATCCTGGTGACCGCCGCGCTGGTCGTGCTGGAACTCATGCTCGAGGTCCGGGACCTGCACATCGTCCCGGCGCGGGAGTACGGCGCCCTGTCCTACACCAACGCGGAGCCGCCGACCGGCCCGCCCGCCATGGTGCTCGTCGTGGCCGCGTTCCTGCTGCTCGCCGGCGTGGTGGTCCTGGTGAAGCAGCGGTGGCCGTGGCTGCTGGTGGGAGCCGCGATCATGACGGTGGGCAGCGCGATCGACCTGCCCGTGCCCAGCAACGCCGCCACCAACGCGTTCGAGTTGATCCTCCTGGTGTCGATCCTGGCCACCAAGGCGTTCCAGGACGCGCGCGCCGGCGAGACACGGGTGACCACCGCGACCGAACACGCGGGGCGGGTCTGACAGGGTGGCGAAGAGAGGTGCTGGAGCCACCTAGCGGATTCGAACCGCTGACCTACGCTTTACGAGAGCGTCGCTCTACCAACTGAGCTAAGGTGGCGCGTCCCGACGGGCAGGACCGAGGCATCACTCTAGCAACGCCGGGGCCCCACGTCGAAACGGGAGTCGCCCGCGGTCAGCGCCGCGCGAGCGGCCTCATCCACGCAGGCGGCGCCGCGGCCCAGCGCCCCGTGCCCCTTCCCCTCCCGGGTGATCAGCACGCCGGTCGCCAGGTCGTCGGCCAGCGCTTCGGAGCCCGCGTGGGGCGTCGCCGGATCGCCCGTGCTCGCGAGCACGAGGATCGGCACCCGCACGGCCGACCCGGCCACCGTCAGCGGCGCGGCCGGCGCGGGGAAGCCGACGCAGACGAGGTCGGGGCCCAGCGCCTCCCCCAGCGTCGGCGCCGCCGTCGCCGCCTCCCGCCAGGCGGCTACCGCCGACGCCTCGTCCCGCCACGGGGTGTCCGCGCACGTGGTCGCGCGGAAGGTGCCGAGCAGGGGCCCGTAGCTCCCGTCCGGACGCCGCCCCGCGAGCCCGTCCGCCGCGTCGAGCAGCGGGGCGCCGTCGCCGGCCTCCGCGGCGGCGAGCGCGTCCGCGAGCACCGTCGTGTCGCCCGCGTAGGTCAGCGCCACCATGCCGGCGGCGGCGAGCGGGCGGGTGAGCGCGCGCTCCCCCACGGCCGGCGGGTCGCTCGCCGTCCTGGCCAGGACGGCGGCCGCCCGGCCGGCCAGCCCGGCGCGGGCGAGCGCCGCGTCGAACCCCGCCGCCTGCGGCGCCGTGGGCGGGTTCACGTCGGGCGGGGAGTCCAGCACCATCGCGGCGACCTGCTCCCCGTGGGCCTCGGCGTAGGCCGCGCCGACGCGGCCGCCCTCGGAGAAGCCGAGGAAGCGCAGCGGCTCGCCGGTCAGGCGGGCACGCAACGCCTCGAGGTCGGCCGCCTGCGTCGCGGCGTCCAGGTGATCGACGAGGTCGCCCGCGTCCGCACGGCACGCGGCGCCGAAGGCCGCCGCCTCCGCCCGCGCGCGCCGCCAGGCCGGGGTGTCGGCCTCGGCGTCGGCGAGGCTCAGGTCATGGGCGAGGAACGCGTCGGCGTCCGGGCCGTCGAGGCAGGCGAACGGCCTCGACCCGCCGACACCGCGCGGGTCCCACGCGATCAGGTCGTAGGCCTCCAGGCCGCTGCGGTCCACGGACGCCAACCGCTCGCGTCCCGACACCCCGGGCCCGCCCGGGTGGACGAAGATCGCCCCGGCGCGCGGGGCGCTCGCCGGGCGCATCGCGACCGCCAGCGTGATCCGGCGCCCGTCCGGGGCGAGGGGATCGACGGGCACGGCGACCTCGGTGCAGCGGCCGAAGGCGCAGTCTCGCCAGGCCGGGCCGTTCGCCGCGGGCGCGGGCGGGGACGGCGCGGTGCAGCCCCCGAGCAGCACGAGGGCCGCCACCCCTGCGGCGTGGCGGCCCCTGCGGTGCACGGTGTCAGTCGACGGTCTTGCGGGAGCGGAAGCCGCGGTCGATCGACCAGCCGCCGCCGCCCACGAGCAGGAACAGGATGCCGACGGCGACGAGCAGCAGCTCGAGTTCGCCGTTGAAGCCGGACCCGCCGGGCTGGAAGGGGCTCCACGGCCCCCACTGCACGAACGCCAGCGCGCCGCCGGCGACGAGCGCGACGCCCAGGCCCGCGACCCGGGTGAGGAGGCCGAAGACCAGCGCGATCGCGATCGCGATCTCGGCCGCGCCGATGACGATCGCGAGGATGCCGGGCGAGGGCAGGATCGTGTTCTGCAGCATCTCGGTGGCGGCGGGCAGGTTCAGCAGCTTGTTGGCGCCGTGGATGCCCATGATGGCCGCGACGACGAGGCGCAGCAGGAACAGCCCCAGCGACCCCAGGAACTTGTCGTTGGTGCGCTGCACGACCTTGACGGTCTCGGTGCGGGTCGGCGTCGGGGCCGGCTGCGCCGCACCGCGGACGGTGCCGCCCACGACCGGCGCGGCCGCCACGGGCGTCGGCTCGGGCTCCGGCTTGGGCGCCAGCGCCTCGAGACGCTGCTGCCGGCGCGCCGCCCGCTCCGCGACGAGGCGGTCGTGCTCGGCGGTCACCGCGGCGTCCTGCGACGCGAAGGCGCGGTTGGAGCCGGGGGCCCAATCGCCGCCGGGCGCGGGCTGCGTCGGCTCGCGGCGGAGTTCGGTGCGCGCGTCGGCCTCGGGCGCGGCGGGCGCTTCGGCCACGGCGTCCGGCTCGGTGCGTCCCGACTCCGTGAGACCCGGCTCGGCGGCGCCGTCGCGGTAGAGGCCCTCGTCGTGGACGACGGTGGCGTCGGGGTCGGCGTCCGTGGGCACGGTGGGGCGGGCGTCGGTCGCGGCGTCCCAGTCGTCGCCGGGGTGCTCGTCGCTGCGATTCTCGGCCATGGGGAAGTCCTTTGCCTTCGGAAGAAGAAACAGTCTCGACCATCGTCGCAAAGCGGGGCCGGATTGGGCCGCAGCGACACCGGCGCGGCGCGGTTAGGCGTGCAGACCGATCATGAGGGCCTCCATCGCGAGCAGCGGCGCCACGTTGGTCTCGAGCGCCTCCCGCGCCGCCAGGATGGCGTCCAGGCTGGCGATGGTGCGCTCGGGCGTGGTGCGCTTGGCGATCGAAGCGATGTCCGGCTCGACGTCGGCGTTGACCAGGCGGGTCGTCGCGGCGGTCTGCACGGCGAACACGTCGCGGTAGTAGCTGGTCAGCTCGCTCAGCACCCGGTCCAGGGCGTCGCGCTGGATGCGCTTCGCGCGGGCCTTCTGCTGGTCCTCCAGGTCCCGCAGCGCCGCCTGGGCGTGCCGCGGACGCGCCCCCTTGGTCCCGACGCCGAGCGCCTCGGAGAGTTCGGCGCGCTCCTTGACGTCGAGCTCCGCGGTCGCCTCGGCGGCCTCGGCGCCGGCCGCCTCCACGAGGTTCGCCGCGGCCTGCAGGCAGTTGCCGAGCGTGAGGAGTTGCGCGGGGATCCGCAGGATCTCGGCGCGCCGGCGGCGGGCCTCCTCGCTGCGCGCGATCGCGCGGGCGCGCCCGATGTGGCCCTGCGCGACGCGGGCGGCGTGCGCGGCCATCTCCGACGGGACGCCGTCGCGCGTCCGCAGCAGTTCGGCGATCGCCGCCTCGCCGGGGGTGGTGAGCGACACGTTGCGGCTGCGCGAGCGGATGGTCACGACCACGTCCTGCGGGGTGGGGGCGCACAGCAGCCACACGGTGCGGGGCGCCGGCTCCTCGACCGCCTTGAGCAGCGCGTCGGCGCCGCGCTCGGTGACGCGGTCGGCGTCCTCGACGACGATGACCTGGTGCCGGCCCACGGTCGGCGTCATGGCGGCCCGGCGGACGAGGTCGCGCACTTCGTCGACGCCGATGCTCAGCTGCTCGGTGCGCAGCAGCGTCACGTCGGGGTGCGCGCCGGACAGCGACGTGCGGCAGGCGTTGCACGTGCCGCAGCCGCCGCGCTCGCACTGCAGGGCGGCCGCGAAGGCGCGGGCGGCGTTCGAGCGCCCCGAGCCGGGCGGGCCCGTCAGCAGCCACGCGTGCGTCATGGCGTTCTTCTCGCCGCGGACGGCGCGGCGCAGGGTCTCGACGGCGCGGTCCTGCCCGACGAGCTCGGCCCAGACGCCCGTCCCGGCGGGCGGCGTTTCGGTCATGGGGCCAGTGTGCCGTCGGCGTCCGACACCTGCGGGTCGAGCAGCGCCCGCAGGACGCCGCGGCGTCCGACCTCGGGGCCCTCGGCGTCCGCCGGCTCGGGCGCGAGCAGGCCCGCGAGGCGGTCCCGGATCGCCGCCTGGATCTCGGTGATGGACGCGCGGGCGTCGAGGATCAGGTAGCGCTCGGGCGCGCGGCCGGCCAGCTCCAGGAAGTGGTCGCGGGTGCGGTCGTGGAAGTCGTGGCCGGCGGCCTCGAGCCGGTCGAGCTCCTTGATGGTGGCCAGGCCGTCGCGGGGCGCCAGATCGAGCAGGACCGTGAGGTCGGGCACGAGGTGATCGGCGGCCCACCAGGCGATGGGTTCCAGGTCGGCCAGGTCCAGGACGCGCCCGGCGCCCTGGTAGGCCAGCGTCGAGTCGATGTAGCGGTCGGAGATGACGACCGCGCCGCGCTCGAGGGCGGGCTTGATCGTCGCGTCGACGTGGTGGGCGCGGTCGGCCGAGTACAGCAGCGCCTCCGCGCGCGGGGACAGGTCGCCGGTGGCGGGGTCGAGCAGGATGGCGCGGATCTTCTCCCCCACCGGCCCCTCGCCGGGCTCGCGGGTCAGGACCACCTCGCGCCCCTGCGCCGCCACCCACTCGGCGAGCAGCCGCGCCTGGGTCGTCTTGCCCGCGCCGTCGCCGCCCTCGAACACCACGAAGAGTCCACGCACGGTGTTCATCCTAGGCGGACGTGACAGAGGAATAGATCCGTCCGGGACGGTGTTCGCCTAGTACACGACCACCCCCGCCATCCCTGTTACGCGTTCGGAAAGGATCATCCCTCCATGACCCAGCCGCAGAGCTTCGATCAGCCGATGAACAAGTCGCAGACCGCCGGTGGTGCGCTCGCCGAGAGCGACGCCCACTCGCTGTCGGTGGGCCCCAACGGCCCGCTCGTCCTGCATGACGTGCACCTGGTCGAGACCCTGGCCCACTTCAACCGCGAGAACATCGTCGAGCGTCGCCCGCACGCCAAGGGCGCCGGCGCCTTCGGCTCCTTCACGGTGACCCACGACGTGTCGCAGTACACCAAGGCCGCGGTCTTCCAGCCCGGGACGGAGACCAAGACGCTGCTGCGGTTCTCGACCGTGGCCGGCGAACTGGGCTCCCCCGACACCTGGCGCGACGTGCGCGGCTTCGCGCTGCGCTTCTACACCTCCGAGGGCAACTACGACCTCGTCGGCAACAACACCCCGGTCTTCTTCCTGCGCGACCCGCTCAAGTTCCCGCACTTCATCCGCAGCCAGAAGCGCCTTCCCGGCAACGGCCTGCGCGACAACACGATGCAGTGGGACTTCTGGACGCTGTCGCCGGAGTCGGCGCACCAGGTCACCTACCTCATGGGCGACCGCGGGCTGCCGAAGGACTGGCGTCACATGAACGGCTACGGCTCGCACACCTACATGTGGGTCAACGCGGCCGGCGAGCGGTTCTGGGTCAAGTACCACTTCCACACCCAGCAGGGCATGGAGTTCCTCAGCAACGAGGAGGCCGCCAAGCTCGCCGGTGAGGACGCCGACGCGCACCGCCGCGACCTGTACGAGGCGATCGAGCGCGGCGACTTCCCGAAGTGGACGATGTCGGTGCAGGTCATGCCGTACGAGGACGCGAAGACCTACCGCTTCAACCCGTTCGACCTGACCAAGACCTGGTCGCACGAGGACTACCCGCTGATCGAGGTGGGCGAGCTGGAGCTCAACAAGAACCCGGACAACTTCTTCGCCCAGATCGAGCAGGCGGCGTTCGCGCCGTCCAACATCGTGCCGGGCATCGGGTTCTCCCCCGACAAGATGCTGCTGGGCCGCGTGTTCGCCTACGCCGACGCGCACCGCCACCGCATCGGCTCGAACTTCCACCAGCTCCCGGTGAACCAGCCGATCGCGACCGAGGGCGGCCAGGAGCGGGCCAACCAGTACATGTTCGACGGCCAGATGGCGTTCTACCACTCGGGCACCGCCCCGGTGTACGCGCCGAACTCGTTCGGCCGCCCCTACTCCGACTGGCAGGGCACCCCGGCCGAGTCCTGGGAGGCCGACGGCGACCTGGTCCGCGCCGCCTACACGCTGCACGCCGAGGACGACGACTTCGGCCAGGCCGGCACGATGGTCCGCGAGGTCTTCGACGACGCCGCCCGCGACCGCCTCGTCGACACCGTCACGGGCGCGCTGGGCGGCGTCACGGGCGAGGTGCTGGCCCGGGCGCTGGAGTACTGGAAGTCCATCGACGCGGGTGTCGGTTCCCGCATCGAGGACAAGGTGAACGCTCGCTGAGCCTGTCCGCCGCGACCCGAGCGGGGTCGGCCCACTGGGGCCGGCCCCGTTCTGCGTCCGGGCTGCGACCAGGATCGGGTCTCGATCGCGACAGCGCAGCCCCCGGCGCCCCCACCAGGGTGATGGAGTGGGGGCGCCGTCGAGCCGCCGATCTCTGGTCACACGGCTCCGCCGGGCGCCCGTCGCGACGACGGTAGGGTCTGCGGGTGCCCTTGTTCGTCGTGTCCGTGACCTTCCGCAACCCCGCCGGCGACCTGCTGCTGGTCCGCAAGCGCGGCACGCGGGCGTTCATGCTCCCCGGCGGCAAGGTCGAACCCGGCGAGACCCACGCGGAGGCGGCCGTCCGCGAGGTCCGCGAGGAGATCGGACTGACGCTGCCCCGGATCAGCTGAGCCTGCTGGGCCACTGGACCGCCGGCGCCGCGAACGAGCCGGGGATGCTCATCACCTCCGACGTGTTCACCGCGCCGCTGGTCGGCGAGCCGACGGCGTCCGCGGAGATCGAGGAACTCCGCTGGCTGCCGCTCACCCCGGACGCCGTGCACGCGCCCCGGCTGTCGCCGATGCTGATCGAGCACGTGATCCCGGCGCTGGTGGGCTGACCCGGAGTCCGCGCAGGATCAGTCCTTCTTGGCGGGCGCCTTGCGGGTGGCGGGCTTCTTCGCGGCCGTCGTCTTGGCGGCGGGCTTCTTGGCCGTCGTCTTGGCGGCGGGCTTCTTGGCCGCCGTCTTGGCCGTGGTGGTCCGACGCGTCGTGGTCTTCTTGGGGGCCGGGCCCTTCGCGCGCTTCTCGGCCAGCAGTTCGGCGGCCCGTTCGAGGGTGATCTCCTCGACCGAGTCGGACTTGCGCAGCGTGGCGTTGAACTCGCCGTCGGTGACGTAGGGGCCGAAGCGGCCGTCCTTCACCACGACGGGCTTGCCCGAGGCGGGGTCGGCGCCGAGTTCCTTCAGCGGGCCAGCGGCGGCGCGGCGTCCGCGCTGCTTGGGCTGGTCGTAGATCGCCTGGGCCTGCTCCAGGGTGATGGTGAACAGCTCCGACTCGGTGGTCAGCGAGCGGGAGTCGGTGCCCTTCTTCAGGTACGGCCCATAGCGGCCGTTCTGGGCGGTGATCTCCTCGCCGTCGGTGCTCACCCCGACCACGCGCGGCAGGCTCAGCAACTGCAGCGCCTGCTCCAGCGTGACGCCGTCGAGGGTCATGTCCTTGAACAGCGATCCGGTGCGCGGCTTGGCGCTCTTGGGGGCGTCCTCGGGCAGCACTTCGGTGACGTAGGGGCCGAAGCGGCCGTTCTTCGCGACCAGCATGGTCCCGGTGTTCGGGTCGAGGCCGAGTTCCTTCTCCGCGCCCGCCGGGGTCGCCAGCAGCTCCTGCGCCTTCTCGACGGTCAGCTCGTCGGGCGGCAGGTCGTCCTCCACGTTGGCGCGATTGCCGTCGGCGTCCTCCAGGTAGGTGCCGTAGCGGCCCACCCGGACGGCGATGCCGGACTCCTGCCCGGCGACCGGGTGGAAGGTCGACATGACGCGGGCGTCGATGTCGCCCAGGTCCTCGACCAGGGACTGCAGCCCCTCGTAGCCGTCGGCGCCCTCGCCCTCGGTGCCGAAGTAGAAGTCCTTCAGCGTCTGGATCCGGTCGGCCGAACCCTTGGCGATCTCGTCGAGGATGTCCTCCATCTCGGCGGTGAACTGGTAGTCCACCAGGCGCGGGAAGTGCTCCTCCAGCAGGCGGGTCACCGCGAACGCGAGCCAGGTCGGCACCAGGGCCGACCCCTTCTTGAACACGTAGTCGCGCGTGGTGATGGTGCGGATGATGGACGCGTACGTCGACGGGCGCCCGATCTCGAGCTCTTCGAGCTTGGCGACCAGCGACGGCTCGGTGTAGCGCGCCGGCGGCCGGGTGGCGTGCCCCTCGGCCTCCACGCCGGCGACGGCCAGGTGATCACCCGAGGACAGCGCGGGCAGCTGCGCGGTGTCGTCGTCGGACGCGTCGCCCTCCTCGGTGCCCTGCACGTAGGCGCGCAGGAAGCCCGGGAACGTGATGGTACGACCGGACGCCGTGAGTCCGGCCTGCTCGACCCCGACGATCTCGCCGGTCGTGGCGTGCGCGACGTCGAGCGGGGCGCCCAGCGCGGCGGTCATGGCGATCGAGACGGTCTGCCCCTCGGCGTCCTTCATCTGGGACGCGACCGTCCGCTTCCAGATCAGGTCGTAGAGCCGGAACTCGTCGCCGTGCAGCCCGGACGCCTTGGGCGTCACGAAGCGGTCGCCCGCCGGGCGGATCGCCTCGTGCGCCTCCTGGGCGTTCTTCACCTTCGAGGTGTAGGCGCGCGGCCGGTCGGGCAGGTAGGCCTCGCCGTAGAGCTCCTTGACCTGGGCGCGGGCGGCGGCGATGGCCGAGCCGGACAGGGTCGTGGAGTCGGTACGCATATAGGTGATGTGGCCGCCCTCGTACAGGCTCTGGGCCACCGACATGGTGCGCTGTGCGGTGAAGCCGAGCTTGCGGCCGGCGTCCTGCTGCAGCGTGGTGGTGCGGAAGGGCGGGTAGGGGCGGCGCGTGTACGGCTTGGCCTCCACGGAGTCGACGGTGACGTCGGCGCCGGTGAGGGCGTCGGCGAGCGCGCGGGCGCCCTCCAGGTCGAGGTGCAGCGCCTTGCGGGCGGTCAGCTTGCCGGCGGCGTTGAAGTCGCGGCCCGAGGCGACCTTGAGGCCGGCGGCGGTGCTCACCCGCGCGGTGAACGCGGACGGCTCGGCGTCGGGGCCGGCGTCCAGGGTGACGGTGAGGTCGGCGTAGGAGGCCGACACGAACGCCATCCGCTCGCGCTCGCGGTCGACGATCAGGCGGGTGGCGACCGACTGGACGCGGCCCGCGGACAGCTTCGGCTTGACCTTCTTCCACAGGACCGGGCTGACCTCGTAGCCGTAGAGGCGGTCGAGGATGCGGCGGGTCTCCTGGGCGTCGACGAGGTCGATGTCGAGGTCGCGCGGCGCGGCGACGGCCGCGCGGATGGCGTCGGGGGTGATCTCGTGGAAGACCATCCGCTTCACGGGGACCTTCGGCTTGAGCTCCTGCAGCAGGTGCCACGCGATGGCCTCGCCCTCGCGGTCCTCATCGGTGGCGAGGAAGAGTTCGTCGACGGTCTTGAGCGCGTCCTTGAGCTTCTTGATGGTGGCCTTCTTGGCCGCCTGCACGACGTACAGCGGCTCGAAGCCGTTCTCGATGTCGACGCCGGTGCGCGCCCACTTCTCCCCTTGTACTTGGCGGGGATGTCGGCGGCGCCGGTGGGGAGGTCGCGGACGTGACCGACGGACGCCTCGACCACGTAACCGTCCCCGAGGTACTGCGCGATGCTGCGCACCTTGCCGGGGGACTCCACGATGACGAGTGCGCGTTTGGTGTCTGTTGCCACGATCTGCCTTCTACGACGAACGGGAGCGGGACCCGCTCCTGCGATGATCGGCTCCGCGAAGAGCCCACCAAACGGGATGCTAGCGGGTCTCCGCAACGACGCCCGTCACCGGGGTGTCGGCGGCGCTGCCTAGACTTGCCGCGTGACCTCGCCCTGGCCCGCCGCGCCGAAGCGCCCCGCGTCGCGGCCCACCTCGCTGGTGGCCGTGGTGATCGGCGTGGTCCTGGCCGCGGTGGCGCAGCTCTCCACGATCGCCGTGCTGGGCACGACGGCGGTCGCGTGGGCCGGCCGGACGCCGCCCGCGGCGCCGTTCCCGGGCCTGTCCCCCACTCCGATCCAGTCGCCGACGCCCACGGCGTCCCCGACGCCGACGGTCCAGCAGACCACGGGTCCGGTCGACGTGACCGACGACGTGCAGCGCGGCCTGGTGCTGATCGCGGGGCGCACCGGCAACGAGGGGGTCGCCGGCACCGGCATGGTGCTGACCCCCGACGGCTTCGTGCTCACCAACTACCACGTGGTCCGTTCCACGTCCTCGGTGTCGGCCACCGTGGCCCCGACCGGACGCACCTACAAGGCCAAGCTCGTCGGGCGGGACGCGACCAAGGACGTCGCGCTGCTCAAGCTGGAGGGCGCCCAGGACCTCAAGGTCATCGCGCACGACCGGGACCCGGTCGCGGTCGGGGACGCCGTCGTCGCGGCCGGCAACGCCAACGGCCAGGGCTACGTGACCGCGAACCGCGGCAACATCCAGGCGCTCAACACCTCCATCTCCGTGCGCAGCGCGTCCGAGAACGACCCGCCGGTGCGGCTGCGCGGCCTGATCCAGACCAACGCCCCCGCCTGGCCGGGCGACTCCGGCGGGCCCATGTTCGACGCCGAGGGCGAGGTGCTCGGCATGACGACGGCGGGCGGCTCCGACGACAACGACGAGCGCGACAAGCAGGTCTACGCGGTGCCGATCGACGCCGCCATGAAGGTCGTGGAGCAGATCCGCGCCGGCGACGAGTCGGGCACCGTCGTGATCGGCCCCAAGGCCTACCTGGGGGTCGTGGTGCGCGCCGACGACGCCGCGCAGGCGGTGGTCGTGACCCGCGTCGAGGACGGGACGCCCGCGGCCAAGGCCGGCATCCGCAGCGGCGACACCATCTCCTCGGTCAACGGCACCGCGATCACGAGCCGCTCCGACCTGTCGACCGTGCTGGACAAGGTGGAGCCCGGCAGCACCATCCCGATCGGCTGGACGACGGCGGCCGGGCGCGAGCGGACCGGCCAGGTCACCGTCGGCACGAGCTCCATCAACTGAGGGTCGCCGCGCCCTCCATCACCCGCGGACGACCGCGCCCGCGGCGTCCGGCTCGCGCGCGTCGGCGCCCAACAGGTGCTCGCCCAGGGCGATGACGGCGGCGTGCACGGTCGCCGCGCTCAGCTCGTCGTCGAACCGCAGCGCCGGGCGCGCGGGGGCGTCCAGGGCCGCCAGGAAGAGGCCGACGGCCAGGCGCCGCTCCGGGTCGGGGGCGGGCCCCAGCAGGGCGGCCTCCATCCGCGCGAACGTCCGCGCCGTCCCCGGGTCGCCGGCCAGGACCGGGGCGACCGCCGGGTCGGCCATCATCACCTGGTAGCGGCGGCGCCGCGCCACCATGATGTCGGCCAGCCCGCGCACCACCACACCGGCCCGGCGCGCCGGCTCCGACACGCGCCAGGCGCCGCGGACGACCTCCTCGAGCTCGTCGAGCCCGGGTCGCAGCACCTCCAGGACGATCGCGTCCTTGGTGCGGAAGTGGTGGTACACGGCCGCCTTCGTCAGGTCGAGCCGCTCGGCGATCATCTGCAGCGACGTGCCGGCCACACCCCGCTCCGCGAACAGATCCAGGGACGCCTCGAGCACCCGCTCGCGTCCCACCCCGGCCGCCGCGCGTCCCATGCGCCCTCCTCGTCCCCGGCCGCGTCGCGGCGTTCTCGTCAGGATTCCGCCAGTCTACTAGCCGATCGGCTAGTATTTTGGTGACGGGCCGCTCCGAGCGGCCGACGTGACCGCGGACGCTCACCAGAAAGGCACCCATCATGGCCGACAACCTTCCCGTATCGCCCCCCGCCAAGGACTGCACCGTCGACCTGCTGGTCGTCGGCTCCGGCACCGGCATGGCGACAGCCCTCGCCGCCCACGAGCGCGGCCTCGACGTCCTGGTCGCCGAGAAGACGGCCTACGTCGGCGGCTCGACCGCCCGCTCGGGCGG
The DNA here is from genome assembly GCF_011393335.1 of Propioniciclava coleopterorum. Lineage (NCBI taxonomy): Bacteria > Bacillati > Actinomycetota > Actinomycetes > Propionibacteriales > Propionibacteriaceae > Propioniciclava > Propioniciclava coleopterorum. Next base: position 1,094,990 of record NZ_CP049865.1, read on the forward strand.
CGCCTACTGGATCCCCGCCAACCCCGCGATGATGCGCGACGGCGCGATCGACACCCCCGAGCGCGGCCGCGAGTACATCAGCAGCGTCGTCGGCGACACCAGCCCCGAGGCGCGCTGGCAGGCCTTCATGGACTACGGCGACGCCACGGTGAACATGCTGGAGCGCACCACCCCGCTGACCTTCTTCTGGGCCAAGGGCTACTCCGACTACCACCCGGAGGAGCCGGGCGGCGACGCCACCGGCCGCAGCTGCGAGGCCAAGCCGTTCGACCTGCGCCAGCTCGGCAGCGAGCGCCCGCGCTTCCGCCCGGCGACCATGTCGGCCCCGGTGCCGATGCCGGTGACCGGCGCCGACTACAAGTGGATGAACCTCATGGTGAAGACGCCGCTGAAGTCGATCCCGAAGATCGTCAAGAGCGTCATCCAGGGCATGGACGGCCTGGTCATCAAGAAGGAGTTCAGCGCGGGCGGCCAGGCGATCGCCGGCGGCATGTTCGCCGGCCTGGTGAACGCGGGCGTCCCGGTGTGGACCAACACCGCGCTGGTCCGGCTGTTGACCACCGACGGCGCGGTCACCGGCGCCGTCCTGAACCAGGACGGCCGCGAGGTCACCGTCAAGACCCGCCAGGGCGTCGTGCTCGCCGCGGGCGGCTTCGACCACAACATGGAGATGCGCCGCCAGTACCAGTCCGAGTCGCTGACGCAGGACCTCAGCCTCGGCGCCGAGGGCAACACCGGCGACATCATCGGCATGACGCAGGAACTGGGCGCGGAACTGGCCAACATGGACCAGACCTGGTGGTTCCCGGCCGTCGCGCCGGTCAAGGAGGGCGCCCTGCCCGCGATCCTGCTGGCCGAGCGCTCGCTGCCCGGCTCGCTGATCGTCGACCAGTCCGGCCGCCGGTTCATCAACGAGTCGACCGACTACATGAGCTTCGGGCAGAAGCTGATGGCGCTGGAGAAGGAGGGCACGCCGGTCACCGAGATGTGGCTCGTCTTCGATCAGCAGTACCGCAACTCGTACGTGTTCGCCGGGGGCAGCTTCCCGCGCATGGACCTGCCGCAGGCCTGGTACGACGCCGGCATCGCCCACAAGGCCGACAACGTCGCCGAACTGGCCCGCAAGACCGGCCTGGACGCCGAGGCGCTCGCCTCGACGGTGGGCCGGTTCAACCTGCTCGCGGGCGCCGGGAACGACGAGGACTTCCAGCGCGGCGCCTCGGCCTACGACCGGTACTACGGCGACCCGACGCAGGCGCCCAACCCGAACCTGCGCCCGCTCTCGGGCACGGTGTACGCGGTCAAGATGGTGCTGTCGGACCTCGGCACCTGCGGCGGCGTGATGACCGACCGCCGGGGCCGCGTGATGACGGCCAAGGGCGAGGCCATCCCCGGCCTGTACGCCCAGGGCAACGCCGCGGCGAACATCTTCGGCCAGACCTACCCGGGCGCGGGGGCGACCATCTCGCAGGGACTGGTCTACGGCTACATCATCGCCAAGGACGCCGCCGAGCGTAAGGCGGCCGCCCGCGCGGCCTGACCGCCGTCGCGGCCTGACCGCCGTCGCGGCCTGACCGCCACCCGCCGCACCGCGGCCCGACGCCCCGCGCGTCGGGCCGCGGTCCGCGTCCGGGCTCACAACGAACCACGAGGCGGCCCACAGGGGAGCCACAGGATCGCGGCGTCCACTGGTGGTCATGAAGACGACCACCTCGCTGACCGCACTCGCGCTGGCCGGCGCCACCGCGCTGGCCCTGGCGGTGCCCACCCTCGCCCCTCGTCTCGCCGACCGGCTGACGCCCGCCCTGCAGGCGCCCGTCTCCGGCGTCCTCATCCCCGCGCGCACGGGCGGCTCCGCCTCCGATCCCGGCACCGGGGCGTCGAGCGGCGCGGCGTCCGAGTCGGGGGTCGCCGGCTCCTCCGGGTCGGGGGTCGCCGGTCCCTCCGATCCGACCTACCCCGGTTCCGCGGCGTCCGCGTCGGCCGGCCCGACCTCCCCCACGGCCGCGCAGAGCAAGGGGATCGTCCTCATCACGACCCGGGTCGGCTCGGGTGAGGCCGCCGGCACCGGCATGGTCCTGACCCCCGACGGCCAGGTCCTCACCAACTACCACGTGGTCCAGGGCTCGACGCAGGTCGAGGTCGAGGTCGCCGACACCGGGCGGACCTACGCCGCCACCGTGGTGGGCCACGACGCCACCCGCGACGTGGCGCTGCTTCAACTCAAGGACGCCTCCGGGCTGGCGACCATCACCCCGGACGCCGACCAGGTGGCCGTGGGGCAGTCGCTGACCGCGGTGGGCAACGCCTCCGGCGGCGGCTCGCTCGTCGCGGCCCCCGGCAGCGTCACCGCGCTGAACCAGCAGGTCACCGTCAACAACGACAACGGCGGCACCGAGACCCTGACCGGCGTCATCGCCACCGACGCCGGCGCGGTGCCGGGCGACTCCGGCGGCCCGATGTTCGACGCCCAGGGCGAGGTGCTCGGCATGACGACGGCGGGCAGCCAGACCGTGACCCGCTCGCCGCGCGGCACGGCCCAGGGCACGGCGACCACCACGACCAGCTACGCCGTGCCGATCGCGGACGCCCTGAGCGTCGTGCAGCAGATCAGGACGGGCAGGGAGTCGGGTTCGGTGCAGGTGGGCGCCCGCGCGTACCTGGGCGTCAGCGTCCTGCCCACCCCCGCGCTGACGGTCGCGTCGGTCGTGTCCGGCGGCCCGGCGGCCGAGGCCGGGATCACCGTCGGGTCGATCATCACCTCGCTCCAGGGGACGCGCGTCGCGTCGCAGGACGACCTGTCCGGCATCCTCGACGGGCTCGATCCGGGCGCGAAGGCCACGGTGACCTGGGTCGACGCCGACGGCGCGCAGCACCGCGCCACCCTCACGCTCGGCGCCAGCCCGGTGAACTGACCGGCCGCGAACCCCCGGTGAGCCGGACGCGCACCTCGTCGGCGGTCTCGACGTGCGCGCCCGGCGGGCCGCGCTCAGGCCGCGGGCTCGCTCCGCGCCAGGTAGCCCTGCCGGATCAGGTCGCGCAGCCGGGGCAGCAGGTCCGCGGCCAGGGCGTCCGCGTCGGCGTCCAGGATGTCGGCGACGGCGTGGATGAGCGTCGCGGCGTTCAGTTCGCCGTCGGAGGCGCCCAGCACCGCGCCGAGCGCGGTGTCGGCCTCGACGGCGCGGGCGAAGCCGAAGCGCTGCCGGTACACGACGTGCTCCGGGTCGGCCTCCCCGGGGCGTCCGAGGGTCTCCAGGTCGACGCCGGGGTTCAGCGTCCAGGTGGCGCTCAGCAGGTGGTCGTCGGTCACGTCGGCCTCGGCGACGCCGCGCTGATGGTCGGCGAAAGCACCCCCGACGGGCTGGACGACGGCGTGCGGCCACTCCTCGAAGCGCAGGTCGGGGCGCTCGCGTCCCGCGGCGTGCAGCATGATCCAGCCCATCCCGACGCCCGTGATGCCGTGCGCGGCGAAGTAGTCCAGCCACTCCCGGTAGCGGCCCGCGTACTCGGGCTTGCCGACCAGGCCCGCGTCGTGCAGCCAGACCTCGATGTACTCGTACACGTCGAGCCGCTCCCGCTGCAGCACCAGCGCGTCGGCTCCCGTGGGCGCGATCCAGCCGGCCAGCCGCTCCTCCCAGGGCTGGTCGTCGGTGATGGCCCAGTTGCCGAGCACCTGGAGCGTGCCGCCGGGGTTGAGCCGCGCCGCGCCGCCGCGGACCACCTGCTCGACCAGTCCGTCGCCGGCGAAGCCGCCCTCGCGGTAGACCAGCCGTTCGCCGGTGGGCGGGCTCATGACGTAGGGCGGGTTGGTGACGATCAGGTCGAACCGTTCGTCGGCCACCGGCTCGTACAGCGAGCCCGCGCGGACGTCCACGTCCAGGCCGTTGAGGGCGACGGTCAGCCGGGCGAAGTCGACGGCGCGCGGGTTGAGATCGGTGGCGACGACCCGGTCGGCGTGGGTGGCCAGGTGCAGGCTCTGGACGCCGCAGCCGGTCCCCAGGTCGAGCGCGCTGCCGACGGGGCGCCGGATGGTCATCTGCGCCAGCGTGCTGGACGCCGGGGACAGGCCCAGCACGTAGTCGGGACGCGGGGCGTCGATGCGGCCGTCGAGGGTGGGCAGGAGGTCGTGGGCGACCCAGCCGTCGAAGCCGCCCGGCTCGCCGGGGTCGGCGGTGGCCGCGTAGGGGCGGATCTCGAGGGCGGCGCGCAGGTCGTCGCCGTCGCGGGCCAGGACGCCGGCGTCCAGCAACGGGGCCGGATCGCCGAGGGCCGCCGCCACCCGCGAGGCGGGCACCGCGTCGTGCAACAGGAACAGCCGGGTGAGGTCGGCCTGGGCGTCGGTGGCCTCGCCGAGGGCGTCCCGCGCGGCGAGTGTGGTGTTGCGCGCCAGGGCCGCCACGGCGGCGTCCCCGAGCCGATCGGTGGTCGCCTCCAGGGTGTAGCCGGCGTCGGCGAGTCGTCCGGCGAGGGCGTGGGCGTCCGTGGAATCGAGCATGGTCCCAGCCTCCCACGGCTCGCTAGGCTTCCCGCACCCGACCGACGCGAGGAGCCCCCATGCCCATCACCGACCCGACGATGGCGTCGTACCCGTTCCTGGCGGGCATGTACGCCTCGGACTACTTCCCCGACCACCTGGTCGACAAGGGGGCGGCGATCCTGCGGGGGTTGTGCGAGCGGATCGAGACGCAGCGCCCGGCGGATCTGCCCGCCCTGTACGCGCTGACGCACGCCGCCACCGAGCAGTTCAACGACCTGCAGGAGGAGTTCTGGGACGCCGGCAGCGAGATCGAGACCGCCGCCCGCGACTGCATCGGCCTGGACTTCGAGCGCATCGCGCAGGCCTACGGCCACGCCGACGCCGACATCGAGGAGTTGACCGCCCCCCGCGACTGGTGACGCCGCCCTCACCACCCGGGTTCGGCACCCGCCGCGCGTCCGGCCGCGGGAGTGTCGGAGGGCGGGGGTAGCCTCGCGGCCAGCGGGATGACCGGTGGTGAGGAGTGGCGCGGATGAGGACGCGGGGCGTGTTTGGCGGGTGGTCGTGATGGCCGTCCCCGCGTGGCTGGCCGACTCCGACGCCGTCGCGCACACCCACCACCGCGAGGCCCGACCCGGCCGCACCGCGGAGTGGCCGGTCTGGGCGTCCTCGCGGTTGAAACACGCGTTCGCCCGCCAGGGGATCGAGCGACCCTGGCTGCATCAGGTCGAGGCCGCCGAGGCGGCGCACGCCGGCCGCCACGTCGCGCTGGCGACGGGCACGGCGTCGGGCAAGTCCTTGGCGTACCTGCTGCCGGTGTTGGCGGCGACCGCCGACGGCGTCCTGCCCGAGGGCTGCCGCGTGCCGGGGGCGCGCGGCGAGCGCTCCGGGTTGCGGGTGACGAGCCGGCCGACCGCGCTCTACATCGCCCCGACCAAGGCGCTCGCGCACGACCAGCTGCGGGCGTGCGAGGAGTTGGGGGTGCCCGACTGGCGGGTCGCGACGCTCGACGGCGACTCCGATCCCGACGAGCGGCGGTTCGCCCGGGAGTTCGCCTCCTACGTGCTGACCAACCCCGACATGCTCCACCGCAGCGTCCTGCCGCAGCACGCCCGGTTCGCGCGTCTGCTGGGCGGCCTCACGCACGTGGTGGTGGACGAGGCGCACCGGTACAAGGGGCTGTTCGGCGCGCACGTCTCGGCGGTGCTGCGGCGGCTGCGGCGGCTGGCGCACCACTACGGCGCCGACCCGATCTTCGTGTGCGCCTCGGCGACGATCGCCGAACCCGAGTCGATCGCCGCGGCGCTCATCGGCTCCGACGATGTGGTCGCCGTCACCGACGACGCCTCGCCGCGCCCGGCGCTCGACGTCGTGCTGCTGTCCCCCACCGGCCACCTCACCGAGACCGCCGCCGGGCTGCTGGCCGGCTTCGCCCGGGAGGGCCAGGCGCTCGCCTTCACCACGTCACGCCTTCAGGCCGAACTGGTGGCGATCCGCGCCAAGGAACTCTCCCCCGACCCCACGACCATCGCCGCCTACCGCGGCGGCTACCTGCCCACGGACCGGCGCTCGATCGAGTCGGCGCTCAGCCAGGGGCGGCTGAGCGGGGTCGCCAGCACGAACGCCCTCGAACTCGGCATCGACATCGCCGGCATGGACGCGGTCGTGACGGCGGGTTTCCCCGGGACGCTGGCGGCGTTCTGGCAGCAGGTGGGGCGGGCCGGGCGCGCGGGGCGGGACGCCGTCGCGGTGCTGGCCGCCCGGGAGGATCCGCTGGACGCCTACCTGGTGCAGCACCCCGACCTGATCTTCGCGCGCCCCGTCGAGCGGACGGTCGTCCCCGTCGAGAACCCGTTCGTGCTCGGCCCGCACCTGTGCGCCGCCGCGCAGGAGCGCCCGCTCACCGAAGCCGACGCCGCGTGGTTCGGTCCGGACACCGTCCGGCTCGCCGAGAGCCTCACCCGGCAGGGCGCCCTGCGGCGCCGCGCCCTGGGGTGGTTCTGGCCGCACGCCTCGCGTGCGGTGGACTCCATCGACCTGCGGTCGGCGCAGGGCAAGGCGTACGAGGTCGTCGACCAGGCGACCGGCCGGGTCATCGGCCAGGTGGACGCCGGCGCCGCCGACCGCACGGTGCACCCCGAGGCGATCTACGTGCACCAGGGCGAGACCTGGCTCGTGCAGGAGGTGGACGAGGCCGACCGGGTCGCCCTGGTCCACCGGGCCGATCCCGCGTACTACACCCAGCCGCAGTCCCTCTCCGATGTGCGCATCCTCACCACCGAGCGCTCCCGCCCGTTCGGGTCCGGCACGCTGAGTTCGGGCACGGTCGAACTCACGAGCCAGGTGACGTCGTACCTGCGGCGCGACTCCGAGTCGGGCGAGGTCTGGGATCAGACGCCCCTGGAGTTCCCGGCCCGCCACCTCACCACCCGCGCGACGTGGTGGACCCTGCCCGAGGCCGTGCTCGCGGGCTGCGGCGTCGACCTGCTCGACCTCCCCGGCGCCCTGCACGCCGCCGAGCACTGCGCCATCGGGCTGCTGCCGGCGTTCGTGCCGTGCGACCGCTGGGACATCGGCGGCCTCTCCACGCTGCTGCACCCCGACACCGGCACGGCCACCGTGTTCGTCCACGACGGCCTGCCCGGCGGGTCGGGGCTGGCCGAGCGCGGCTTCGACCGCGCCGACGCCTGGTGGGCCGCCACCCTCGACCGGCTGCTGACCTGCCCCTGCGAGCAGGGGTGCCCCGCCTGCGTCGTCTCCCCGAAGTGCGGCTCGGGCAACAACCCGCTCGACAAGGCGGGTGCCGCCGCGCTGGTCGCGCTGCTGCTGGGGCGTCCCCTCGACGCGGACCGCCGGGCGGCATCCGCGCAACCCTGCTCGACCCGCCCGGCGACTGGGGCGCTGTCTGGCACGGCCTGAGAGGCTCGCCACGTCGCGCGGGAAGGGCGGCCTGACGGGGCTCGCCGCGCCGCGCGGGCACAGGCGGCCTGACGGGGCTCGCCGCGCCACACCCGTCCCGCTCACGCGGGGGCCCCGGTCAGCACCCCCGCGTTCGCGTGCCCCTCGACGGTGGCGCGCCATGGGCCGACACCGACCTCGGCTCTGACGTCGACGGTCACCACGATCTCGACCTCGTCTCCGGCCACCGAGCACGCGACCACCTCGACCCCGTTGAGGCGGGCCGAGGCGGCGACATCAGCGCACGCGTCCCGCGCGGCCAAGGCGGCCTTCGCCCCGGCCAGTGCGGCCAGGTCGGCGGCGCCCTGCGCCGCCCGGCCGCGCGCCGTCAGCGCCCCGGTCGCCACCAGGAGCGCGCCGAGGCCCACCATCAGCGCAAGGACCAGCCCCGCCCACAGCAGTGCCGAGCCGCGCTCGCCCCGGGGCCGGCTCATCGCTCCGCCAGGACACGGGCCTGCGCACGGATCGGCCACACCACCGGGCCGAGGCGCGCCTCGAGCCGCACCTCCGCGACGGTCGCCCCCGACTCCTCGCGCGTCACGACCGACGCACCTGCGGGGGCATCCGCACGCGCCCGCTGCACCGCGGCGGTGTCGCCGCGCGCCAACTGGCGGGCCACCTCGTCGGCGGTGACCTGGCACTGGGTCTGAGCGAACATCACCCCGGCCACCGAGATCACGAACGCCCCCACCGCCGCGAGGATCAGAACCGCGAAGGCGGTCTCGACGGCGACCATGCCCCGCTCCCACCACTGGGGACCCCGCCGCGGCCCCCGCACGACCACGAGGACGGGCTCGCTCTCCGGGCCACCCCGACCGGGAGGGCCGACGCGGGGGCGGCCGGCGCCGGGCCCCCGCGTCAGCGAGCTGGTCACGGCTTGGGGAACGGGAGCGGGATCTTGAAAGCCTGCTCCACCCAGCCCATGATCGCCCCGAGCAACTGCTCGATGAGCTGCTGGAACGTCCCGGTCTGGATGGCGGCGATCACGACACCGATGATCACGAGGACCACGACGACGCCCATGGCGTACTCGATCGTGGCCATGCCCCGCTCCCGCAGAGCCGGGTGCGCCCCCGGGCGCACCGGTGCGGGGATCGGGCCGGGGGCCGCCGAATCGGCGGGGACGAGGGTTGCTGCGGACATGGCATCTCCTGGGGTCGGGCTCCGCACCGCCCTGCGCGGTGCACCCTCAGGTTGGGCCGCGCCGGCGGCTCGGTGTCACCGCGCGGGCGGGCTGTGGACACCTCACCGGGGAGACACCGTGGCTGTGGACAGTGGCGGCGCGCTTGAGCCGCGCTCTCCACGCCACGCACCTCCTCGAGTCGTCGCGGCGCGTCACGGGGCTCAGCACGTCGAACTCCACCCTCCTGTGGTCGCCTGCTGTTCCACCCCGACGAGCCGAGCTCCAACCGGTCGGGGCCGGCGCGGTCGTCACCGAGGTCGGGCGTCGGCGATCATGCTCGTCATCGGCGGCAAGGACGCCCTCACGTGAAGCAGCGCTTCCTGATCGAACCAGCGGGCCGCTCGGGATCGATCCAGATGTGGGCCAGAGGCGACTCGTACGGTGTTCTCACAGGCTGTCGACGCGCGAGCGGCGGAGATCGCCGGAGCCCATCCGGTCATGATCCGTGGCACACGGAGGCATCGCGCCCCGTGCCCCGTCGCGCCCTCCTCTCAGGGAAGCGGCAGGTGGAACGTGAACGAGCCGAAGATCGGCACGACGCCCAGCGCGATGAACGCAGGCAGGAAGCACACCATCAGGGGGATCACCCCGCGCACGCTCGCGCTGCGCGCGCGCACGAGGGCGGCTCCGGCGAGGTCGCGATGCGCCTCCGCCGCGTGATGCCGCAGGAGGTCGGCCAGCCCCAGCCCGGAGCGGATCGCGCGCGCCACGTCACGGCCCACAGCGTGGTAGCCGGGCACCTGCGCCAGGTCGAGCCACGCCTGGGCCTCGTCGAGTCCGACGTCGATGCGGCGCACCACCGCCTCGAGCTCACGACCGGCGGGCCCTCCGACGACCGCGGCCACCTCACGCAGGGCGAACCTGGGGGGCGCGCCGGCGTCCAGGCAGACGGCCAGCAGCGCGCACACCGCCGGCGCCGAACGACGCAGGGCGGCGGCGCGGGCGACCTCCCGCCGCCGCGGCAGAGTCGGAAGCAGCGCGGTCCGACGTCCTGACTCCAAGGCCCCCGGCCGGCGCCGCAGCCGCCCGAGGACGCCCCCGTCCCGACCGGCCCGAAGCCGGCCCAGCCCGTCGGACGGAAGCCACCACGCGACTCCCGCCGCGGCGATCAGCGCGGACACCAGGCCCCACCCGCTCACCGTCACCGCCCCCCGGCGGCGACCGCTACCGCGTCGATCCACAGCACCCCGGCGCACGCCAGGCCGACCCCGACGTCCAGGCACAGCCAGCCGATCGGCGAGCCCGTGAGGAACGCGACCGGATTCCCGCCCAGCGCGAACGCGAGCAGCAGCCCGGCGAGCGGCAGCAGGCACATGGTGCGGCCGGCGAGCCTCGCCGCCGCGAGTTCGGCGTCCACGACGCGCGCCACCTCCCCCTCCTCGGCGAGGCGGCGCGCGGCGGCGTCCACCGCGTCGACGAGCGAGGCCCCGGTCCGCGTCGCGATCTCCCACGCGTCGGCGAGATCCGCCAGGCCCGCACAGCCCGGGTCGGCCGCGCCCCGACGCAGCGCGGCGGCCGCCTCGCCGCCGGCGGTGTGCTCGGCGGCGGCCAAGCGCAGCACCGGGGCGTCCTGGGACGCCTCGACCAGCGCGACAGCGGTGACCCGGCCGACCCGGAGCAGCCCCGCCATCAGCTCTCCCGCGTGCACCACCTCGACGCGGCGCCTCGAGGCGCGGCGCCGCCGCGCCCGCGCCAGCGCGAGGTGGGCCACCGTGCCCAGCAGCAGGGACGCCGCCACTCCCAGCGCGACTCCGCGGGGCCCGGCGAGGAGCGCGAGCGCCAGCAGGCCGCCCGCGAACGGGGCCGCTGCTGCGAGGGTGCCTCGGCGACGCGCACGGCCGGACCTGGCCGGTGTCGGTGGGAGCCTGCGGAGCCCCGCTCGCCCGGAGGGGACGCACCACCACGCGGCGCACGCGGCGAGGAGAGCGGCGAGCCAGGCCATCACGACCACCTTTCGAGCCTCGAGGCCGCCGGCCCCCGGGTCGGGACGCCGTCGGGACCCCACGCGATCGCCGGCACGGCCCGCACCAGGCCGTCCGCACCGGGCTCCAGCACGGCGAGTTGCTCGACGCGGCGCCCGCCGCCGGGCTCCCGGCGGACGTGCACGACGACGTCCAGCGCCGCCGCCGCCTGCGCGTGCAGCGCGTGGCGGGCGAGCCCTCCGAGCGCGCCGAGCGCCTCGAGACGGGCCGGCACGGCGGCGGCGGAGTTGGCGTGGACCGTGCCGCACCCGCCCTCGTGGCCGGTGTTGAGGGCGGCCAGCAGGTCGGCGAGTTCGGCGCCGCGCACCTCCCCGACGATGAGCCGGTCCGGACGCATGCGGAGCGCGTTGCGCACCAGTTCGGTCAGGGCGACGCCCCCGGCCCGTTCCGCGTTGGCGACGCGCCCCTCCAGGCGCACGACGTGCGGGTGCTCGGGATCCAACTCCCGGCTGTCCTCGACGATCACCAGCCGCTCCGACGGCGACACCTCGCTCAACAGGGCCGCCAGCAGGGTGGTCTTCCCCGAACCGGTCCCGCCCGAAACCAGCAGGGCCGCACGCCCCGCCACGAGCCGCCGCAGCAGGCATACACCCTCGGACGTGATCGAGCCCCGCGCCTCCCAGTCCGCCAACGTCATCCGGACGCGCGCCGGGACCCGCAGCGACAGGCACGTGCGGCCCGCCACGCAGGCCAGCGCCGCGTGGACGCGGGTGCCGTCGGGCATCCGAGCGTCGACGAACGGGCTGGCGTCGTCCAGCCTTCGGCCCACCTGGGCGGCGAGCCGGACCGCCAGCCGCCGCACGGCCTCCTCGGTGCCGAACCCGACGTCGGCCCGCTCCAGCCCGGCACCCCGATCGATCCACACCTCGTCGGGGCCGTTGACGAGGACGTCCGTCACCCCCGGGAGCCGCAGCAGGTCGTCGATCGCCCCGGCCCCCTCGCTCTCGCGGCGCAGCGCCGCGACCGTGCTCAGCACGGCGTCGTCGCTGACTACGTGACCCAGCCACGCCAGCGCGTCGGCGACCTCGGCCGGTCGCGCCGGCTCACCCCGCACGCTCAGCCGTGCCCGCACCTCGTCGAGATCAACGGTCATCGGAGGCCTCCCCCAGGGCTCGTTGCGCCAGGCGCGCGGCAGCCCGGCGCCACCGCCGTCCGGACGCGCTCGGCGGCGCCCCCTCCGCCGCTGCCCGCGGCAGCCGCGGGTCGTGCGGCAGGACGCCCGCCAGCGGGAGGCCCAGCGCGTCGGCGACCGCCTCGGGGGCCGCGCCGTCGGGCACCGCCCGGACGACGGCTGCGGCGCCGTCCCACGCGAACTGGCCTGCGGTGGCGGCCGCCGCGGCGACGCCGCGCGCGTCGGAGGCCACCACGAGCAACACCTGGTCGGCGCCCTGCACGGTGTGCCGCGCGACCGGTACCGGGGCACGGCCCGCGTCGACCACCACGAGGTCGTGGTGCCGCGCCAGGGTGCCGAGCACGGCCACCACGGCGTCCCCGGGAAGCGGGGCGGGCTGCTCGCCGCGCCCCATCGCCACCACGCTGACCCCCGCGACCCGGGGCACCAGGCCGCGCACGTCGCCGACCTCGCCGCGCGCACCGGTCAGCCGCGGCCAGCGCCAGCCGGGCACCCGCTCGGCGCCGAGCAACAGATCCAGCCCGCCGCCCTGCTCGTCGACCTCGACCAGGGCGGAGCCCCGCCCCGCGCCGGACGCCGCGAGGGCGACCCCGGCCGAAAGCGTGCTCGCCCCGACGCCTCCCGAACCACCGACCACCGCCAGGACCGTCCCGGTGGCGACCTGCTGCCCCGCGAGGACGTCGGCCAACAGCGGGGAACCGTGCGGCAGCGGGATCACGGCGGCGCCGAGAGGCACCGACCAGGTGGCCGCGTCGCCGTCGGGGAACCCGATGAGATAGACGCCGGGCCGTCGGCGGGGTGTCGCGGCGGCCAGCGCGGCCGCGAGGTCGGTGCCGATCAGCAGCAGCGCGGCGTGCGGCCAGGCCGCGAGGGCGGCGTCCGCGTCGGGTGCGAGGCGCACCGCGCGGCCCAGGGTGACCGCCGCCGCCTCCACGGCGTCGCGGACGCGGGTGTCCCGGGTCGCCAGTACCACCGGCCGCTCGTCGTCCATGCCCGCAGGTTGGGCCGCGCGACGGTCCGCGCGTCAGCGGCCGTCCGCCTGTGGATGCGTAGTCCGGCCGTCCACAGTTCCGCGTCCCGGGTTGACGCGCCGCTTTCGGCCGAGGATGCTGCGGCGCCTGAGGCGGAGGGCACCGAAGCCAGGTCCCCAGGCACGCCTCCGGCACCTCCCCTCAACGGGCACCTCTCGATCCCGAACCGCCTCCGACGAGCGCGTGCTCCGGGAACGCGCGGGAGCGGTCGCTACCATCGTGGCCATGCCCGTGACCAGCCATCCGGCCTTCCCCCGCACGGCCATCGAGTGGCTCGCGCCCGCCCGCGCGGACGCCAGAGTCCTCGTCCTGGGGCGCGCCACCGCGCCCGTGCTGGGCGGGTTCACCACCGACGGCCTCCTGGTGGCCTGCGACGCGAGCCGCGCCGGCGTCCGAGCGCTGCTGGCCCGCGCCCCGCAGGCGCTGCCCACGGTCGCCTCCCCCGAGCACCTGCCGTTCGCCGGCGGGTCGTTCGACGCCGTCTTCGTGCATCAGTCGCTGCACCGCCTCAGCGCGGACGCGCTCGCGCAGGTCGCGGCCGTCATGGCGCCGGGCGGGCACCTGGCCGTGAGCTACACCGTCCGCGACGACTCCGTCCCGTGGGTGCGGCGCCTCACCGCCCTGCTGCGCGACGTGGACCCGGGCGCGATGGCGGGCGCGTACGGCACCGAGAGCGTGGACCGGCTGATCGAGTCGGAGCTGTTCGCGACCGTCGAGGAGCGCCACCACCGGCTGTGGGTGCCGATCTCGCGGGTCGATCTGCTGGACATGGTGGCGCGCCGGTTCCCCGATCTGGACGCCGACCGCCTGGGCCGCCTGATGGGCGAGGTCGGCGCCCTGTACGAGTCGTCGGCCCGGGTTCCCGAACCCCTGCTGCTGCCCTACCAGGTGTCCTGCTGGCGCGCCGAGGTCGATCCCGGACGCCGCCCGCTCCCCCCGCAGGGCACCGACGGCCTCGCCATCAGGGTGTGAGGCCGTCCGCGCCGACCCAGGCGCCGCCCGCTAGCATGAACTGCAGTCGTCGAAGGAGCTTCCATGTCTGAGCCTCAGCTCGGTGAAGTCATCAAGGACATCACCAGCGACATCCAAACGATCGTCCGGGGTGAGATCGAGTTGGCCAAGGCCGAACTCGTCCCCCAGGCGAAGCGGCTGGGGCTGGGCGCCGGCTTGTTCGGCGCCGCCGGCTATCTCGGCCTCCAGGCCCTGACGCTGCTGTTCATCTGCGTCGCGCTGGTGTTCTCGGCGCTGTACTCCTACGTCGTCCCGCTCGCGTGGGCGTTCGTCCTGGGCTTCGTGACGCTGGCCGTCCTCATCCTGATCGTGGTGCTCGTGCTGGTGCTGATCGGCAAGAGCAAGATGCACGTCGAGGCCCCCGAGAAGACCATCAGCGAGGTCAACCTCACCATCGGCGCGGTCGCCGACGCGATCGACCAGGCGGACGCCAACGTGAAGGCCATCGCCGCGGGAGCGCCCCGGACGCCGGCGGTGGGCTCGCGCGTCAAGCTCGACTGAAAACGGCCCCGCCACCGCATCCCGATGAGCGCAACACCGATACCGCTACCTGAAACACCGTTGACCGTGCTCAGCGCCCCGCGTGTAGATTCGCGGTGAAGCACGGGGGGTGATGGGTGATCGTCGGTAGGCAGCGGCAGTTGGAGGAACTGGCCGCGCTCGCCGCCACGATCACCTCCGGCGCCCGGGTCGCCTGGCTGATCGGTCCCGAGGGCGTGGGCAAATCCACGCTCGCCCGCGCGGCCTCCTCCCTCGCTGGTCACCCCGTCCACCGCGTCGACGTCTATCCGGAGGATCGTCACCGGCCGCTCTCCGCCGCGGATGACCTCGCCCACGCGCTCGGCATCGAGTTGGGCGACGAGCCGGCGTCCGCCCTCCTGAGCGCCCTCGCCGACGCCAGCCCGTCCTGCCTCCTCATCGAGGACGCACAATGGATGGACGAGGCGTCGCAGGTGACCCTGTGGCGGGTGATCCGTCGGGTGCGCAGGCTTCCGATGTTCCTGATCGTGACCAGCACCGACGAGCCGGGGCCACTGTTCGACGGCCTGACCCTCCTGCTGCGCTCTCCCGAGGCGGGCCGCATCCTGCCGATCGAACCGTTCGGCGAAGCAGAGGCGGCAGAGTACCTGCGCCGACAACTCGGCATTCCCACCGCCGGGGACACCCTCTCCCGCGTCCTCGATGCGACCGGGGGTACCCGGCCATGCTGTCCTCGCTGGTCGATCAGTTGCGCCTGTCGGCCCGATCCACCGACCTGTTGCCCGTGCTGCGCCGGCTCGCCACGACGACCCACCGAAGCGGCCTGGTGCGTCAGCACTTGGCGGCGGCGTGGGAGACGGCCAGTCAGGCCGACAGGGCGGCGCTGCTGGCGCTGGCCCAAGCCGGCGAACTGGACGGTCCCCGACTGGCACGGGTGCTGCACCTGCGCGGCCTGCCCGACACGGGCGTCGCGCGCCTCCTGGCCACCGGGCTCGTCATGCGTTCCGGCGCCCAGACGCTCCGGCTGCGGCACCACTGCGCGGCGGAGGTGATGGACCGGGTGCCGTGGTCGGAGGCGACGGCGTCGCACGCCGCGCTGGCGCAGGTGCAGACCGGCCTGGACGCCCTGGAGCACCGGGTGGCGATCGCCGACGCCGCCACCGCCCCCGGACTGCTTGCCGAGCTTCGCGACGGGCTGGCCGAGGCGTACGCGCACCGGGACGTCGGGCTGGCGTTCCGGCTCGCCCGCTACGCCGCGCGGCTCGATCCCGCCACCCTGATCGAGGTCGTGCTGGTGCCGCTGCGCGCCGGACGCCCCGGCATGCTGGGCGACGTCGTCGACGACCTCTCCGCGATGCGGCCCGGCGTCGCGCAGGCGGCCGTGGACATCCTCATGAACGTCGAGCGGCTCGCCCCCGCCGTCGCCGCCGAGCACCTGAACCGCATCGACACCGCCCGGATCGGGGACACACGCGAACTGGTGCTCCTGGCCCACACCGCCGTCTATGTCACGCTGCAGGGGGCGCTCAGCGGAAGCCCCTACGTCGGGGAACGCTTCCGCCCGCTGATCGAGGCGCTGCACGGCCGCGGCGACTACGTGCGGCCGGACGCGCTGCTCGCCATCCCCGAGTTGATGTTGATCGCCCACGGCGTCGAGGCGCTCATCATCCACGCCCTCAACCACGAGCTCACGCCGCGGGAGCGCCTCGCCGGCCTGCGCGGCCTCGCCGACGAGATGTCCGTCGATCCCCGACTCGAACCGGTGATGCCCCTGGTGGGCTGCCTGATCGGGGGCCTTCAGTTCCTGATGGGAGACCTGGGCGCGGCCCGGGCGACCCTGGAGGAGGTGGGGCTGCCCGACCTCGCCGCGCTGCGCATCCAGGCGCGCCTCACGCTGGCGTCCGTGGCCTTCCAGGACGGCGACTGGGAGCACGCCCGGACGCTCGCCGACCAGGAACTGGCGGTCTCGCTGGACACGCTGCAGCCCACGCTGTGGCAGCAGGTGTTCGCCATGGCCGCGCTGGTCCCGGCCGGCCGCGGGGAGGAGGACCTGGTCGAGGAATACCTCGGCTGGCAGCGGACGCGCAGCGTCCGTACGGTGGCGGACGCACACCGCAACCTCGCGCTCACCTGGGGCCGGGTCGCCTCCACCGGGGCCGACGCAGAAGTTGCTCGACTGCTGGATCAGGTGTGGAAAGCGGGGCAGGTCGCGTTCATCGGCTGCTTCCCCACGGCTGTCCTCCGCGTCGGCGCGCACCTCTCGGCGGGCGATCGGCCGGCCGCCGAGGAGGCCCGAGCCGCGCTCGTCACCACCGAGTACGAACTCGAGGCGACGCGCTACATCCTGGCGCACGCCGACGCCCTGCTGGCCGCCGATGCCGGCGATCCTCGCGCCCCGGAACTGTTCGCGACCGCACTGGACCGCCTCGACGCCCAGTGCGCCGCCCATCCCGGCGGGACGCTGCGACTGTTCTCCGCGGTGCTGGCCGAAGACTGGGCGCGCGCTTGCGACGTCGCGGGTCTGCCGCGCCCCGGCGCCCTCGACGACCTGCTGGTCGAAACCTTCGACCTGCTGGAGCGGAACGGTGCCGCCCCCTGGAACGCGCGCCTACGCAGGCTGGTGGGCGGGAGCCCCGAGCCGTCGCGGCAGGACGCCCTCCTGGCGGCCCTCACCGCGCGCGAACGGGAGGTGGCGCTGCTGGCCGCGCAGGGGCTCACCAACAAGAAGATCGCGGCCAGGTTGTTCGTGACGGTGCGCACCGCCGAATACCACGTGCACAACGCCCTGACCAAGCTGGGCATGGCGTCCCGCGCCGACCTCCGCGATGCCTTCGGGACGACCGGCGAGCCGGACCCGGCCGGCGCGCCGGAGCCGCCCCAGGACGCGGCTCAGCCCGGCACGAGCGCGATCGTCAGCGAGTCGTTGCCGACCGCCTGAACCTTCGCCGACCGGGACGCGGCGGTCACGGTGTAGCTGAAGGTGTACCGCAGCGCGGTGGCCCCGGGCTCCACCGCGCCGACCATCACGGTCGCACCGGCGCTCGCCGGCGCCTTGATGGTCGGGGCGGCCGCCACGTCCGGCTGCGTCACGGTCCCGTCGGGCACGGCCACCCAGCCGTCCGCCGTGAGGCGTTCCACCTGGACGGCGAGGGCGCCCAGCGCGAGGTCGCCGGCGCCGACGGCCGAGACCGACAGCGTGAGCGGCTTCACCGCCTGCGGCGTCCAGTCGGCGCGGTTGCGCGTCGACCAGTAGTCCACGGCGACCGTCATGGCGCCGGCCTTGAACTCGCGCTTCACGCTGCCGTCGGCCAGATCGTCGACGACGGGCGGCGGCGTCCTGACCGCGGGCGGCGGCGTCACGACCGCCGCGGGCGGCGGGCCGAACAGGCTCGGCGGTTCCACCTTCGCCGGTGCCTCTGACTGCGGCGCGGACGCGGCGGGCGCCTCCGCCCAGGGCGGCGTCCCGCACCCCGTCAGGGCCAGGGCCGCGGCCACCACCGGTAGGGTCCATCGTCGGCGCATCGCCTCAACCTCTCCTCGTGAATCTCCACGTAACAGCCTGCTGGCAGCCCGGCCAGCGCCCAACCCCAGGATCCCAACCCTGGTAGCGCTACCGGGATCGGGGCAGCGAAACCGGTAGTCAAGACTCCGAATCTGGTACCACCCGCTCTGGCCCGGTCGCTCCGCGTACCCCCACCATGGATGCCGAACGAATGGAGGACCCCCATGAATCTGCTGCGGCCCGATGAACGCATCGGACGGCATCACATCGACGTGCCCGAGTCGGTGGAGGACGCCCCGGACGCCCTCGACTGCGAGGTCGTGACCGAGCCCTTCGAGGAGGACGCACTCATCAGCGAGCCCACCGAGGAGGACGAAACCTCCCCAGAGATCGTGGGCCACGCCACCACCGAAGTCGCGCTCTTCGCCGGAGCCTACGTGCCCGAGCCGCTGGGCGAACCGCGGATCGGGTGCGTCATCCCGGCGTACAACGAGGAGGGGTCCATCGCGGCAGTGATCGGGTCGCTGCTGGACCAGACCAGGGTGCCCGACGTGATCCACGTCATCGTGAACAACACCACCGACGACACCTACTGGGTGGCGCGGGAGTTCGCCGGCCACCACGAGCGCCGCTACCGCGACGAGGTGATGCACTGCGACATCCACGTCCACGACGTCGGCCACCTGGCCGAGCGGAAGGTCGGCGCCCTCAACATCGGCTTCCGGCTGGTCGAGGACTGCGACTACTTCCTCGGCGTGGACGGGGACACCGTACTGGACCGGGACGCCGTCTCCCACCTGCTGGAGGAGATCCGTTCCGACCCGCGCATCGGCGGCATCAGCGCGATCTACTCGATCGACTACAGCGAGGCGTCCGGCGGGGGCGAGCGGTTCCTCATCGCCGGCCAGCGGCAGCAATTCGCCAGCTTCAACATGCAGAACCTGTTGCACGGCCGGAACATGGCGGTCCTCGGCGGCCAGTGCTCGCTGTTCTCAATCGAGGCGCTGCGGACGGTCCGCGACGAGTACCGGCAGCGCGCCCCCTGGGTGACCGACTCCGAGGTCGAGGACTCGCTGCTCTCCATCCAGCTCAAGCGCACCGGGTTCTCCACCAAGATCTCCGCACGGGCCCGCGCGGACGTCGGCCCGATGCTCACGCTGAAGTCGCTGGACGCCCAGCAGGTGAAGTGGAACTACGGCGCCATCGATCTGATGTGGCCAGGGCAGCGCGGCGACACGCAGGGACAGCCCTTTCACCCGAACCTGCGGCTGCGGTGGCTGGAGAACTGGTCGATGGTGTTCAACCTGACGGTGCGGATCGGGTTCGTCCTCCTGCTGGCCGCCTCGCTGAGCATCGACGCCTTCGTCTTCTCGCCGTGGTGGCTGGTGCCGCCGGCGGTCGCGATCGCCCTGAACCTCCGTACGGCGCTGTCGATGCACGACCGCACCACCCGCGACGTGCTGTTCGCGCTGTTGTTCGTCCCCGGCGAGTTGTACATGTGGCTCAAGCTGGGCCACTTCATCCGGGGCTGGACGAAGTTCCTCAGCCGGCAGGAGGTCGACAACTGGGGCGCCCAGGCGGCCGCCGAACGTGGCAGCGGCACGAACGCGCACCTGCAGCCCCTGCTGTACCTGGCGGTCTTCCTGGCCGCGATCGTGATCACGTGGACGCAACTGCCGCTGCTGGCCAAGGAGGTGGCGCTGTGGCTGCTGTGGCCGGCGCTGACCGTGTTGGCCGCGATCCAGACGGTGGCGATGGCGTACCGGTTGCTGCGCCGGCATCGCGGCTTCCGGGTGTAGCGGGCCGGCGATCTCGCGGGGCCGCGTTCGGAGGGCACCCGGCGCGAGCACCGCTGGGCGACGGACCGTCGTTCTCCCCCGGGAGGCGACGGTCCGTCAGTTCCTGGCGGGCCGGCGACCGGTCAGACGGCCAACTCGTAGACCCGGGTCTCCCACGGCTGCAGCGTCTGCAGGTCGTGGCCGGTGTTGACGTTGGCCAGCAGCAGGCGCGCGTCCTCCATGGCGGGCAGTTCGGCCATCGGGACGCTGGCCAGCGACGACGTCATGTTGGCGATCACCAGGATCTGCTGGTCGCCCAACGTGCGGGTGAACACCCACAGCCGCTCGTCCTCGGGCAGCAGCAGCTCGAAGCGTCCGGTCTGCACGACCGGGAGGTCGTGCCGCAGCGAGATGAGCTCCCGGTAGTAGGCGATCACCCCGTCGGGATCGGCGGCGTCCGTCTCCACGTTGATGGTGGGCGTGGTCGGGTTCATCGGCAGCCACGGCGTCCCGTCGGTGAAGCCGCCCTGCGGCGTCCAGGGCATCGGCGTCCGGGCGTTGTCGCGGCTCATGAGACCGAGCGCCACCAGCAGCGCCTCCGCGTCCGCGCCCGCCTCGACCGCCTGCCGGTACTGCCCCAGCGCCTCGATGTCGGCGTACTGCTCGATGGTGGTGAAGCCGGCGTTGGGGATGCCGATCTCCTGGCCCTGGTACACGTAGGGCGTGCCCTCGTGCAGGTGCAGCACCGTCGCGAGCGCCTTGGCCGACGCCACCCGATGGTCGTCGGAGTCGTCGCCGAACCGGCTGACCGAGCGGGGCTGGTCGTGGTTCTCGAAGTACAGGGAGTTCCAGCCGTCGCTCGCCAGACCCGCCTGCCACAGCGCCAGGTTCTTCTTGAGGTCGGGCAGATGCAGGGGCTTGGGCTCCAGCTTGCCGCCCGGCCCCTGGTCGATCATGACGTGCTCGAACGTGAAGACCATGTTGAGGCGGTCGTGGCGGCGCGAGGTGTACTCGCGGGCGTGCTGGACGCCGCAGGCCACCATCTCCCCGACGGTGAACAACTGCTTCTCGCTGAGGCCGACGGCGCGGTTCATCTCCTCGAGGAACTCCACGAGCCGGGGACCGTTCGCGACCCGCTCCACCTCGAAGCTGTAGGGCTGGCCCGGAAGCTGCGCCCCGTCGGTCAGCGGGTGGGTCTTGCTGATGAGGTTGATGACGTCCATCCGGAAGCCGTCGACGCCGCGGTCGACCCACCAGTTCATCATGTCGTGGACCGCCGCGCGCACCTCGGGGTTCTCCCAGTTGAGGTCGGGCTGCTTCCGGCTGAACAGGTGCAGGTAGTACTCCCCGGACGCCTCGTCGTACTGCCACGCCGACCCGCCGAAGAACGAGCCCCAGTTCGTCGGCTCGGCGCCGGGCGTGCCCGGCTCGAAGCCTTCGCGGGCCGGACGCCAGACGTACCAGTCGCGCTTGGGGACGCCGGGTCGCGTGACTCCACGAACCAGGCGTGCTCGTCGGAGGTGTGGTTGACGACCAGGTCCATGATGAGCTTCATCCCGCGCTCGTGGACGCCGGCCAGCAACGCGTCGAAATCCTCCAGCGTGCCGAACAGCGGGTCGATGTCGCGGTAGTCCGAGATGTCGTAGCCGTTGTCGTCCTGCGGCGAGCGGAAGACGGGCGACAGCCAGATCACGTCCGCCCCGAGGCCGGCCACGTGATCGAGGTGGGAGGTGATGCCGCGCAGGTCGCCGACACCGTCGCCGTCGGAGTCCGCGAAGGACCGCGGGTAGATCTGATAGACGACTGCCTTGGACCACCAGGGGGTTTCGAGCTCAGACATGCGTCAAGTCTTGCCTTTCGCGGCGGAAAAAACTACCGCCGTTCTGCCAGGGGTCCGCCGGTGGTGCAGCGCGTGTTCGCGACCCCCCGCGCGCGCCCCCGCGTGTTGGTCGGGGTGACACAATGGGCTTTCGCCGTCCGTCAGGAGGTGGCTTGTCCAGCCCACCGCGTCAGCCCATGCTGCTCTCACCGGCCCGCCTGCGCCACACCTTCCGGATCACGGCCGCCCAGCACGTCCCGCCCCGCCATGACCCCGAGGCGGCGCTCCACCTGGGGCGCGGCATCGTCCGCGAGGCCGCGGCCGCCGGTGCCGACCTGGTCGCCTTCCCCGAGATGTGGTCGACGGGGTACGCCCTGCCGATCGACCTGAGCGTGGCGCAACCGGTCGACGGGCCGTTCGTCGAGGGTTTCCGCGACATCGCCGCCGAGTTGGGCGTGGGCGTCCTGGTGACGGCGCTGCTGGCCGACGAACACGGCAGCACCAACTCCACCCTGCTCATCGGACGCCGGGGCGAACTGCTGCTGCGCCACGACAAGGTCCACCTGCTCGCGGACGCCGAGGCGGGACTGCGTCCGGGCGACGGCTTCGAGATCGGCGTCTTCGACGGCGTGCGCGTCGGCGTCATGACCTGCTGGGAGCGTGAGTTCCCCGAGGCGGCCCGCGAACTGATGCTGGCCGGCGCCGAGGTGATCGTTGTGCCGAACGCCAGCGCCTGGAACCCCACCCGCTCCCATCAACTGGAGGCGCGCGCCTTCGAGAACATGGTGGCCATCGCGTCGATCAACTACCCCGGCGACGGCTGGGGCCGCTCGTCGGCGTACACCCCGATCGTGTTCGACCCGCAGGGTCGACCGCTGTCGGCGCTGCTGGCCCAGGCGGACGCCCGCCCGCAGTTCGTCCCGTTCCGCTTCGACCTGGACGCGCTGCGCGACTGGCGGGCCCGCGAGGTGTGGGGGGCCCGCTACCGGCGTCCCGAGGCGTATCGCCGGCTGCGCGGCGAGGTCGACGACCCCCGCGTCGCGACGGACTGACGCACCGCGGGGTCATGCCCGGGGGTCGCGCCGGACCGGCCGCCCGGCGGAGCTACTGCCCGGTGTCGGCGCCGGCGCGGTGCCAGAACCGCTCCGGGACCAGCTGGGAGCGGCGGACGTCCCACGGGCGTTCCCAGCCGGCCAGGGCGATGAGCCCGTCGAGCAGGTGGCCGGTGAACCCCCAGATGAACAGGTCGTCGACGACGAACGCGGGGCCGCGGTGCCCCATCGGCAGCCGCCACGTGAGCCGGTTCGCCGGGTCGATGAGGTCACCCACGCGCAGTTGGTGGATGGCCCCGACCTCGATGTCGTCCACGATCTCCAGGGGGTGCGGGGCGCGCCACCATCCGACGACCGGGGTGACGTCGTAGCCGGTCACCGCGACGTGGGCCGGCGGCAGGACGCCGAGCAGGTCCACCGTCTCGGGCCGCAGGCCCACCTCCTCGCGGGCCTCCCGGAAGGCGGCCTCCTCGCTGGAGGCGTCCTGCGGTTCGACGCCGCCGCCCGGGAAGGCGCACTGGCCGGCGTGCGAGCGCAGGTGCGGGGACTTCTCGATGATGACGACGTGCAGGTCGTCGGCCGGCGCGTCCTCGGCACCGGCGAACAGGATCATCACGGCCGCCTTGCGGCCTTCGCGCGCGGGTCGGCCGCGCACCACGCGGGCGCCGCCCCCGGGCTCAGCGAGCTCGGCGACCAGGCGGTCCAGCGCGGCGGGCCGGGCGGTCACGCCGCCCCCTGCGCGGGCGCCGGGCGCGTGGTGCGGTCCCGCCGTGTCGGGGCGCTCACAGCGTCACCCCCAGGTACTGCTCGGTGGCGTCCACGAGCTGCTGGGTCGAACCGACCGCGCCCACGGTGCGGTGGACGATCCGCCCCTGGGCGTCCACGAAGATCGTGACGGGGATGCCCGAGAACCGGACGGGGCCGGCGGTCTGCTTCAGCGGGTCGGTCAGTTGCGGGTACGTCCAGCCGGCGTACTGGGCGAAGTCCAGGGCGAGCCCGGGGTCCGGGTCGGCGTAGTCGATCCCCAGCAGCAGCACGTCGTCTCCGGCGAGCTCCGCGTACTCCTTGAGGTGCGGCGCCTCCGCGCGGCAGGGGGCGCACCACTGCGCCCAGAAGTTGATGACCATGGGCGTGCCGCGCAGGGCCGCCAGGTTGACCTGACGCCCCGACCCCAGGCAGCCGAGCACCAGGTCGGGCAGGCCGCCCCCGACGGGCTGCGCGGACGCCGGCGTGACCGGGCAATCGGCGATGCCGGCCGCCTCCCGCTGGGCCACGAGCGCCGGATCGACCGACACCTCCGGCATCGGGCCGCTCGGGGCGGACGGGCCGACGCAGCCGGCGAGCGCCGCCGCCGCGACGAACGCCGCCACGATCGCGCGCGCCCTCATGCCCGCGGCTCCCGGATCAGGGCCTCGGCCACGTCGGGGTCCATCGGGCCCAGCCCGTAGCTGGGACACACCTCGGCCAGCAGGCAGGCGCCGCAGGCGGGGCCGCGGGCGTGGCAGCGGCGGCGTCCGTGCCAGATGACGCGGTGGTCCAGCGGCACCCACTGCG
The DNA here is from genome assembly GCF_011393335.1 of Propioniciclava coleopterorum. Classification (NCBI taxonomy): domain Bacteria; kingdom Bacillati; phylum Actinomycetota; class Actinomycetes; order Propionibacteriales; family Propionibacteriaceae; genus Propioniciclava; species Propioniciclava coleopterorum. The sequence continues at coordinate 1,118,949 of NZ_CP049865.1, forward strand.
CAGGCGGGAACAATGCGCCCACCGTGCGTTCCACGACGTCGGGTTTGGTGGAGTCGACCCAGCCCAGCCGGTTGCTCACCCGGATGAAGTGCGTGTCGGGGGTGATCCCCGGGACGCCGAACGCGTCGCCCAGCACGACGTTGGCGGTCTTGCGGCCCACCCCCGGCAGGCTCACCAGCTCCTCCAGCGTGCCGGGCACGACGCCGTCGAACCGCTCGATCAGCGCCTGGCCGATCCCGATGAGGTGGCCCGCCTTGGCGCGGAAGAAGCCCGTCGGGCGGATCAGCTCCTCCAACGCCGCGACCTCGGCGCCGGCGTACGCGGCGGCGTCCGGGTAGCGCGCGAAGAGCGCCGGCGTCACGGTGTTGACCCGCCGGTCGGTCGACTGGGCCGACAGGACGGTCGCGACGAGCAGCTCGAGCGGGGTCGTGAAATCCAGCTCGCAGCGCGCGTCGGGGTACATCTGCCCCAACAGGTCGAAGACCAGCTCGGGGGCGGCCACTACCAGGTGACCCCGAGCGGCTCGACGGTCAGCTCGACCTCCACCGGGGCGTCCAGCGGCAGCGACGCGACGCCGACGGCGCTGCGGACGTGCTGCCCGGCGTCGCCGAACACGGCGACCAGCAACTCGCTGGCGCCGTTGGCGACCGCGGGCTGGCCGGTGAAGTCGGGGGCGCTCGCCACGAACACCGTCACCTTGACGATGCGGCCGATCTGATCGAGGCCGCCGGCGACCGACGCGGCCGCGGCCAGCGCGTTCAGGGCGGCCACGCGGGCGGCGTCCACCGCGGCCTCGGGCGCCACCTCGGCGCCGACCTTGCCGCGGGCGATCAGCTCACCCGAGACCGAGGGCAGCTGCCCGGAGGTGAAGATGTGGCCGCAGCTCACGGTGGCGGGCACGTAGGCGGCCACGGGGGCCGCGACGGGCGGCAGGCTGAGGCCGAGCTCGGCGAGGCGAGCGGTGGGGGTGGTCATCAGGACTGCCCCTGGAGGGGCCGCTTGAAGTAAGCGACGAGGTTCTGCGGGTTCGGACCCGGGATGATCGTGACGAGCTCCCACCCGTCCGCGCCCCACGAGTCGAGGATCTGCTTGGTCGCGTGCACCAGAACCGGCGCGGTGGCGTACTCCCACTTGGTCATGGCCTCACCCTAGAGGATGAGGCCGACGGTTCTGACTAGCGTTCTTTCCGGGGACCGCACAGCACGGTCTGCCAGGAACGGATGTCGGTGCGCTGGCGCAGCAGCTGACGACGTTCGCGCTCGGTCATGCCGCCCCAGACGCCCCACTCGATGCGGTTGTCGAGCGCCTCCGCGAGGCACTCGGAGCGGACCGGGCAGCCCATGCAGACGAGGCGCGCGCGCTTCTGGTCGACGCCCTCGGGGAACAACTTGTCCTGCATCCCCCGGCACTTCGCCTGAAGCGTCCAGTCTTCCGTCCTGCTGAGCGTCATCGCCCACCTCCTGACGTGTCGGTAGCCGGGTCGAAGAACCGTGTCGGCATTACAGAATGCTAAACGTCGGACGGCAACTTTGCCAACGAGGGTTGCATGGTGGTGCAGCCTGTACGCTCCGCGCGCGAACGGGTATCGTGGTGCGGTTGCCCGCTACCGCCCGCGCCCGCTCGCCGCGGCCGGAGGAGCGCCGGCTCGACCCGGACGGCGTCCAGCACCCGGGATTTCTCAGGTGCGTCCCGTACTCTGGGTGATATGCGTGCACCAACCATGGGTCGCAGGCTGTATTCGGCCTTGTTGTTCGTCGCCGTGAGCGTTCTCGGCGGCGTCCTCGTCGCAGGCTTGGCCGTTCCGACGGCCAGCGTCGCGGCGGAGTTGTCCAAGGCCGGGGCGACCGCGATCCAAGCCATCCCCAAGGAAGTCGAGACGCCGCCCCCCGCCGAGGGGTCGAAGGTGCTCATGCAGGGCGGAGAGGTCCTGACGAACTTCTACGACGAGAACCGCGTCTACGTCCCGCTGTCGGAGATCTCCTCCAACATGCGGCTGGCGCAGATCTCTGTCGAGGACCGCCGGTTCTACGAGCACGGCGCCGTCGACCTGCGCGGCACGCTTCGCGCGCTGGTGCAGACGTCCAGCGGCAACACCCAGGGCGGCTCGACGCTCACGCAGCAGTACGTGAAGCTCGCCCTCATCGACAAGGCCGTCGCGGACAACGACAAGGAGGCCCTCGCGGCCGCCAACGACCGCACGTTCTCGCGCAAGCTGCTGGAACTGCGGTACGCGATCGCCCTGGAGGAGCGCCTCAGCAAGGACGACATCCTCGAGCGGTACATGAACCTCTCCTACTACGGCGCCGGCGCCTACGGCGTCGAGGCTGCGGCGCGCCGCTACTTCAGCTCCACCGCGAAGGACCTGACGCTGGGCCAGTCCGCCATGCTGGCCGGCCTGGTGCGCAACCCGGCCACGACGGACCCGATCAACCACGAGAAGCTCGCCATCGAGCGCCGCAACAACGTCCTCGACGTGATGCTGGGCCAGAAGGTCATCACGCAGCAGCAGTACGACGAGGCCCGCGCCGAGGTGTTCGACCGGTCCAAGATCACCCAGACCGCGCACGGCTGCGTGGCCTCGGAGTTCCCCCACCTGTGCTCCGTCGTGGAGAAGACGCTGCTGCAGATGGACAGCCTCGGACCCGACCGCGAGACGCGCCGCAGCCTGCTGAACCGCGGCGGCCTGACGATCGAGACCCAGATCGATCCGCGCACGCAGCGCGCGGCCCAGGAGGCCGTGTCCAAGTACATCTACCCCAACGACCCGGTCATCGGCGTCATGGTGATGATCGAGCCCGGCACCGGCCTCATCAAGGGCATCGCCCAGAGCCGTCCCGAGATCGGCAACGGCCCCGGGCAGACCTACTGGAACTACGGCATGGAGCCCAACCTCGGCGGCGCCGAGGGCTACAAGGGCGGCTCGACGTTCAAGATGTTCACCCTCGCGGCGGCCATCAACAAGGGCTTCCCGACGTCCCGCAGCTACGACTCCCCCAAGGAGAAGGAGTGGAAGGGTGAGGTCTTCCGGACCTGCGACAGCGACGTGAAGGTCACCAAGCCCTGGGGCGTGACGAACGCGGGTGGGGCCGGCGAGTTCAACATGTACACCGGGGCCAAGTACTCGGTGAACAACTACTTCGTCGCGCTGGAGCAGGACGTCGGCCTGTGCGAGGTCACGCAGATGGCCGAGAAGCTGGGCCTCAAGCTCAGCGGGACGACCTTCGCCAAGGCCCAGCTGCCCTCGTTCACGCTCGGCGCCGCCGAGATCTCCCCGATCTCGCTGGCCAACGCGTACGCGACGATCGCGGCCCGCGGCAAGCGCTGCGAGCCCATCATCGTGAAGTCGGCGGTGAGCAAGGACGGCAAGAACTACGAGGTCCCCTCGGCCAACTGCCAGCAGGTGATCCCCGAGGGCGTCGCCGACACCGTCGCCGACGTGCTGCGCGGGCCGTTCCAGGGCGGCACGGCGTCCGCGGCGAACATCCCCGGCTACAACATCGCCGGCAAGACGGGCACCGACACCGGCACCCCGACGATCTGGACGGTCGGCATGACCCCGCAGCTCGCGGGCGCCGCCATGATCACCGTCGACGGCAAGGCCGACCGGTACAAGAACCTGCGCCCCGAGAAGCGCAGCCTCACGGGCGCCATGATCCGCAACAACACCTACCGGCTGCGCGGCAGCTCGGGCGGCGAGGCGGGCGCCGGCATCTGGAAGCCGGCCATGACGGTCGCGCTGCAGGGCCTGGAGCGGGGCAACTTCGTCAAGCCGGGCGCCGAGCGCGCCACGGGCGAGACGGTGGACGTCCCGAGTTGCTCGGGCAAGAGCCTCAACGACTGCCGCCGCATCCTGCAGGAGGCCGGCTTCGGCACCTCGATCGTGAAGGTCGAGAACGGAAAGAAGGCCGGGACGTTCCTGGGCATCTCGCCGCGGTCGAAGGCGCCCAAGTTCAGCTCCATCCGACTCCTGGTGTCCTCGGGGCCGAAGCCCAAGCCGTCGACCCCGCCGGCCGCCGACCAGGGGCAGCCCGCGCCGCCGCCCGCCAGCCAGCCGGCCATCCAGCCGCCGCCCGAGGGTGGCGGAGGTGACGGCAACCGGTGAGGTCGCGCGCAGGCCCGCGGGCGCTCGGCGCGCTCGCAGCGGTCGGGGCCGCCTGTTTCACCTACGGCGTCGCCGTCGAGCGGACGGCGTTCCGCGTCCGCCGGGTGACCGCGCCGGTGCTGCCGGCGGGGGCGCGCCCGGTCCGGGTGCTGCACATCTCCGACATCCACCTGCTGCCCCGCCAGGGACGCAAGCGTGACTTCCTGCGCGGCCTGGCCGGGCTCGAGCCCGACCTCGTCGTCACCACCGGCGACAACATCAGCTCGGTGGACGCCGTGCCGGCGCTGCTGGAGTCGCTGGGGCGCCTGCGCGACGTCCCGGGCGTGTTCGTGTTCGGCTCGAACGACTTCGAGGTCCCCCGCTTCAAGCTCCCGCTGCGCTACCTGCTCGGCCACTCGGGCTCGACCCGTGACGGCGACGGCGCCGGGGGCGTCCAGCGCCGGGCCGAGCACCGCCCACTGCCCACCGGCGACCTGCGCGCCGGCCTGGAGGAGTCCGGCTGGGTGTATCTCGACGAGCGGACCGCGACCCTCGAGGTCGCCGGACAGACGCTGCACTTCCGCGGCACCGGGGACGCCCATCACGACCGCGACGACTACGCAGCGGTCGCCGGGCCCGCCGCGTCCGATGGGCTGGAGATCGGCGTCACGCACGCCCCCTACACCCGGCTGCTGGACGCGATGACCGCCGACGGCGTCGGCCTGATCCTCGCCGGGCACACGCACGGCGGCCAGGTCTGCGTCCCGGGACACGGGGCGCTGGTCACCAACTGCGATCTGCCGTCGGAGAAGGTCGCGGGTCTGTTCCCGCATGAGGCGTCCGGCCGTCGGAGCCTGGTGCATGTCTCGGCCGGGCTGGGGATGTCGCCGTTCGCGCCCTACCGGTTCGCCTGCCCGCCCGAGGTGACGCTGCTCACCCTGGCGCCGCGGGCCTGAGCGGCCGCGTTCGTCGGCTCACCCCGAGGCATCAGCCGAAAATCAGTTTTCGCGCAGTCACCGCCGCGCAGCGCCGCATCACCCCTTGTCGGCATCCTGCGCGAGGGCGCGACTGCGCGATCCTTGATTTTTCGTCCGGGCACTGGCCCTCGCCCCCCACCCGGGCACGGGCCCTTGCCTCTGCGCCCGGGCCTCGGAGCTGCCCCGCGGTGGCACCCCTCGTCGGCGACGCACCCGCCGCGAACCCTCCCCCAGCGCGGCCCCGAATCCGCTGCCGCCGGACACGCGGAGGCCGGAATCCTCCGTCGGGCAGCCCCGTGTCGCGCCCTCGGGCGACGGCGTTCCCGCGGGACAACGCCGATGTGAGAATCCCTCCGGGGTGGGATATGCTGTCCTACGGCTCTTGAGCCAATCGGGGTGTGGCGCAGCTTGGTAGCGCGCTTCGTTCGGGACGAAGAGGTCGCAGGTTCAAATCCTGTCACCCCGACCATCGAAAGGCCGATCCGCATGATGCGGATCGGCCTTCGTCGTGCTGTACGCCAGCCCTTCCCCGTTGCCGGGTCGCTTCGGCCTACGGTTCTGGCGTTCCGACGCGCATTTCCTAGGACGCGCCGCCCCAGAGCAGGCCGGCGGCCAGGTTCACCGCGGCGTGGACGGCCGCGCCGGGGACGAAGCTTTCGGCCCGGTGGCGCAGCCAACCCAGCAGCAGGCCGGTGACGAACTGGGCGGGCAGCAGCGGCCACACGCGGGCGTCCACTGCGAGGAGGGCCAGGTGCGGCAGCAGGAAGATCGCCGCCTGGGCGAGGTTGCCCCACACCACCCCGAGCCGTCGCATCAGGACGCCCCCCAGCAGCCCGCGGAAGAACACCTCCTCGCCCACGGCGCGCAGGATCACCGCGGCCACCGCCGCCGCCGAGGTCGCGACGCCCACAGTCACGCCCGGCTGGGTCCACACCGACGCCGGGATCAGCAGGGACGCGCCCCAGCTCAGCCCGAGGGTGACCGCCAGGATGCCGAGCGCCCAGAGCCACGCGCGCGGTGAGCCCCACGCCACGCCCAGCCGATCCAGGGCTGCGCGCATCGAGCCGTCGGGCCGGCGGGCCTGCACGAAGACGTAGATCAGGGCGGGAAGGCACCAGAGCAGGAACTCCGTCATGGGACCAACCTAGCCATCGGCCGGGCTTCGCCATCGTCGCAGGAGGCGCACCGCAGGCGCGGCACGGGTGGCGCGGCGGCGTCCGGGGTGGTGCGATGGGTGCCATGCATGGAGCAGTCATTCACGGGGCCGGCGACGTCCGCTACGAGGACCTCCCCGACCCGACGCTGGAGCACCCCACCGACGCCATCATCCGCACCGTCGCCGCCTGCGTGTGCGGCTCCGACCTGTGGCGCTACCGCGGCACCAACCCGGTTCCGCGGCCGACCCCGATCGGCCACGAGTACTGCGGAGTCGTGGAGGAGGTCGGCGCCGAGGTGACGGACGTGAAGGTCGGCGACTTCGTGGTGGGCGGCTTCAACATCTCCGACAACACCTGCGCCCTGTGCCGCCGCGGCGCGACCGCCAACTGCCTGCACAAGCAGCCCTACGCGGGCGCCCAGGCCGAACTCCTCCGGATCCCGCAGGCCGACGGCACGCTCGTGGCGGTGCCGGGGCGTCCCGACGACGCGCTGATCCCGAGCATCCTCGCGCTGTCGGACGTCATGTGCACCGGCTGGCACGCCGCCGTCGTGGCGGGCGTCGGGCCGGGCACGACCGTCGCGGTGGTCGGCGACGGCGCGGTGGGGCTGTGCGCCGTGCTCGCCGCCGCCCAGCTGGGCGCCACGACCATCATCGCGATGAGCCGGCACGCCGACCGCCAGGCGCTCGCCCGCGAGTTCGGGGCCAGCCACATCGTCGTCGAGCGCGGCGAGGCGGGCGCCGAAGCCGTCCGGGCACTCACCGAGGGCATCGGCGCCGACTGCGTGCTGGAGTGCGTTGGCACGCACGACGCCCGGACGCAGGCGATCGCGTGCGTCCGGGACGGCGGGAACGTCGGGCTGGTCGGGCTGCCGCACGGCGACCTCCCCATGGAGGACCTGTTCTGGCGCAACGTGGGCGTGAAGGGCGGGCCGGCCAACTGCCGCGCCTACCTGCCGCACCTGCTCGACCTCGTCCTGCGCGGGGTGATCGAACCCGGACGCGTGTTCGACCTCGAACTGCCGCTCAGCGAGGTCGGCGAGGCCTACGCCGCCATGGACGAACGCCGCGCGATCAAGGCGCTGCTGCGTCCCTGAGCCCGGGACGCGGCGCGTCTCCCCGGCCGACGGACTTGTTGCGTCCTGGGCGGGCACATGATGGCGCCGGGCTGGCAGCGCATCGCGGACCGCGGGGTCGGTCCGCGGACGCAGCCGCGCAAGCCCCCGGGGCGACGCGCGCGGCGCCGCCCGTTCCTAGACTGACGGGGTGAGACGCCTCCTGCCCGCGTTGGTCGCCGTCGCGTTGGCGCTCGGCGGCTGCCAGGCCGCCGACCGGACGCCGCCGGCGGTGGTCGGGCTCGATCTCGACCCCGTCGCGCGGACGTCGCCGGCGACGGTCACGGGGCCGCTGTCCGGGCTCACGATCGTGGTGGATCCCGGTCACGCGGGGGTCTACGACAAGGAGCGCAGCGGCGAACTGATCACCACCAACGGTCTGCGGGTGCCGTGCTACACCTCCGGGGCGACCGCCCCCGACGGCACCGGCGAGCACTCCCTGAACTTCGATCTGGCCCGCCGGACCGCCGCCGCGCTGCGCGCGCTGGGGCCGCGACCACGTTCACCCGCGTCGACGACACGACGTTCGGCCCGTGCAACGACCGGCGGGCCACCCTGGCGAACCAGGCCCGCGCGGACGCCCTGGTCTCGCTGCACGCCGACTCCGACGCCGCGGGCAAGCGCGGGTTCCACATCATCTACGCCCCGCAGATGGCCGGGGGTCGAACGGTCGAGGAGGCGTCCAAGGGGCTGGCCGAGGCGGTCGCGAGTGGGCTTCGGGCCACCCCGATCCGGCCGGCCAACTACAAGGGGACGCCCGAGATGCCGATCGACCCGCGGGCGAACATCGCCGCGCTCAACGGGCTGACGGCCACGCCGGGCGTGCTCGTCGAGGTGGGCAACCTCAACAACCCCGACGACTGGTCCGCGCTGCGGCAGCCCGCCACCCGGGACGCCGTGGCGACGGCGATCGCGGACGGCGTCCGAGTGGGGCTGCGCCGCTGATCAGGCGCTGAGGCGCTGGGCCGGCACCTCGAGCCGCTCGGTCAGCGACTCCAGCGCGCCGAAGAGTTCCTGCAGGGAGGCGTCCTGTCGCGCGGTCGGGCGGAACCGGCCGTCGTGGACGTCGCTGAACAGGTTGATGTTGATCTCGTTGCGGACGCCCATCATCGAGAAGTTGGCCAGGATCTGGCGCCAGTTCTCGATGGCGCGGACGCCGCCGACCGAGCCGTAGCCGACGACCGCGTACGGCTTGCCCTGCCACTCCGAGCCCAGGCTGTCGACGGCGTTCTTGAACGCGCCCGGGACGCCGTGGTTGTACTCGGGGAGACGAAGACGAACGCGTCGCACGCGTCGATGGCGTCGCTCCACGCCTGCACCCGCGCGTCGGCGTAGCGCTTGCGGGCCATCATCGGATGGGTGGCGGAGTCGAACAGCGGCACGTCGAACGCCTTCAGGTCGATCAGCGTGTACTCGGCGTCCCGGCCGGCCGACTGGGCCTTGACCCACTCGCCGATCTGCAGGCCCGTGCGCCCCTCGCGAATCGATCCGACCACGATCCCGATCAACATGTCTTCCCTCTCGCCAATTTGCTTGATGTTTCAAGCATAACGTCGAGGAGCCGCACCCTCCTAGCCGGGTTGCACGACGGACACCGCGTCGGGGTCCGTCCGCACACGCACGGTTTCGGCGTCCAGTCGGTCGGGCACCCGCAGTTCGGCCCGCTGCCCGCTCGGCAGCCGGACGCCGACCTCCACGTAACCCCGCCGCGCGAGCTGATCCACGATGGCAAGCTCGGCGCCGGCGGCGTCCTGGAAGAGGCTCTCCGGGCCGAGCGCGACGGGGGCGGTCGCCCGCAGCGTCCCGACTCCGAGCGCCTCGGCGTCCTCGGGGGTCAGGACGAGGTCGTAGCCCAGGAACGTGGCGACCTCGACGCTGACCGGGCGGCGCCACAGCACCTCCGGGCGGTCGAACTGCAGCAGCTTCCCCGCGGCCATCACCCCGACCCGGTCGGCCAGCGCGAACGCCTCGTCCTGGTCGTGCGTGACGTGGATCGCGGTCGTGCCGGTGGCGCGCAGCACCTCCGACAGGACGCCGACCAGCCGCTCGCGCAGCGCGCGGTCCAGCGCCGACAGCGGCTCGTCCAGCAGCATGAGCCGCGGCTCGGGCGCCAGCGAGCGGGCCAGCGCGACGCGCTGCGCCTGGCCGCCGGACAGCTCGCTGACCTGCCGTGAAGCGTACCCGGGCAGCCCGACGAGTTCGAGGAACCGCTCGACAACGCCCGCGCGCCGCGCCCGCGGCAGCTTGTGCAGGCCGTAGGCGACGTTCTTGCCGACGCTGAGGTTCGGGAACAGCGCCGGGTCCTGGAACATCAGCCCCATGTTGCGCTTGTGGGTCGGGACACCGGCCAGGTCGGCGCCGTCCCAGGACACGCGTCCCGCGGCCAACGGTTCGAGGCCGGCGACCGCGCGCAGCAGGGAGGACTTGCCCGAGCCGGACGCCCCCAGCAACGCGACGATCTCTCCGGGCTCGACGTGCAGGCTGACGCCCGCGACCGCCGTGATCGTGCCGTCCGGCGCCACGGCATCCGTCGGCGCCTCGCGCGTCACGGGGACGGCGTCCCGGGCGGCGCGGCGGCGTCCGGGCGCGGGCTGGCCCGCCACCTGGTAGCGCACCACCGCGTCGGCGATGTCGAGTCCGTTCACCACGTCGTGGCCTCCTTCGGCCTCATTGTCTCAGCGATCCCCATCACGACCGCGCACCCCAGCGCGAGCACCACCGCGGCCGCCATCGCCATGCCCTGGCTCTCCAGGCCGGGACGCCCGATCAGCCGGAACACCATCACCGGCAGCGTCGGCTGGTCGGGCCGCGCCAGGAACGACGTCGCCCCGAACTCCCCCAGCGAGGTCGCGAACGCGAACCCGGTCGCCAGCCCGAGCCCGCGCGACACCAGCGCCAGGTCGACGCTCGCCAGCACCCGCCACGGGCCGGCGCCGAGCACCTGCGCGGCCTCCCGCAGCCGCGGGTCGATGGCGCGCAGCACCGGGAGCAGCACCCGGACCACCAGCGGCAGCGCCACGATCGCCTGCGCGATCGGCACCAGGATCATCGAGCTGCGCAGGTCGAGCGGCGGCCGGTTGAGGGTGATGAGGAAGCCGAACCCGACCGTCACCGCCGAGACCCCCAGCGGGAGCATGAACACCGCGTCCAGGACGCCGAGCGCGCGGCGTCCCGACGGCGTGCGCGGCCGCCGCGACACCACCAGCGCCACCAGCAGCCCCAGCACGACCGCCAGCACCGTGGCCAGCGTCGCGGTGCGCAGCGAGTTCGCGGCGGCCTGCCAGACCGAGACGGTCAGCGGGCCGCCACCCGCGGACCCGAGCGCCAGGTAGTGGTCCAGGCCGTGGCCGGACGCGGTGCGTAGCGACCGCTCCAGCAGCGTCGCGATGGGGAAGAGCAGCAGCCCGCCGACGACCGCGGCGGTCACCAGCGTCGTCGGCCAGTCGCGCCGCCACCGCCAGGGGGCGTCGTGCGCCGCGTCCGTGGCGAACTTCTGGGCGCGGGCCTGGCGGGCCTGCAGGTGGTTGGAGACGATCAGGCAGGCTGCGACGACGACGAGCTGGACGATCGACAGCGCCGCGGCGCCGCGCAGGTCGAGCAGTTGGCTGGTCAGGAACCAGATCTCGGTCTCGATCGTGCCGTAGCCCGCGCCGCCCAGCACCATCACGACGCCGTAGGCCGACGCGCAGAACAGGAACACCAGGGCCGCCGCCGACGCGATGGCCGGGGCGAGCGCGGGCAGCGTCACGGTCCACCAGACGCGCGCCGGGGACGCCCCCAGCGTGGCCGCGGCCTCCGCCGTCCGGGGGTCGAGGGCCGCCCACAGCGCGCCCACGGTGCGGACCACCACGGCGTAGTTGAAGAACACCAGGGAGGCCACGATCAGGCCGAACGAGCCGTCCAGCCCGAGGCCGCCGAGCGGCCCGGTGGAGATGACCAGCGACTTGAACGCCACGCCCACCACCACGCTGGGCAGCACGAACGGCACCGTCACCAGGGCGCGCACGAGCCAGCGGCCGCGGAACCGGGTCCGGTACAGCAGCCACGCGCCGGGCACGCCGACGGCGACCGAGGCCATGGTCCCGGCGAGGGCCTGGGCGAGCGTCGTGCCGATGACCCGCCAGGTGCGGGGCGCCGCGAACACCGCCTCGAACCCGGCCCAGGACAGGCCGCCGTCGTCGAGGAAGCCGCGCGCGACCAGCGTCGCGACGGGCCAGGCGAAGAAGACGCCGAGGAACGCCAGCGGCACGGCGGCCGCCAGCGTCCAACCCAGGCGTCGACCCACGGTCAGCCGATGACCGCGTCGGTCCAGTCGCGCACCCAGCGGTCGCGGTTCTGCGCGATCGTGGCGGCGGGCACCTCGATGGGCGCGTCCGACAGCGGCGCGAACTTCTTCCACTCCTCGGGGAGTTCGGTCGCGCGGACGGCGGGGTACATGTACATCTCGTCGGGGATGTTGGCCTGCACCTCGGGGCTGAGCAGGAAGTCGATGAACTTCTGCGCGCCCTCGGGGTTCTTCGCCCCGGCGATCACGCCGGCGTACTCGATCTGCCGGAAGCACGTCTGGAGCAGGCCCTCGGTGGGCGCGACCCCGTCGACCACCTCGAACGCGGGCGACGTGGAGTAGCTGAGCACGAGCGGACGCGGCCCCTTGCCCGCGCTTCCGGAGAACTGGACGCTGTAGGCCTCGGTCCAGTCCTTGGCCACCAGCACCCCGTTGGCCTTCAGCGCGCCCCAGTAGTCCAGGTAGCCCGGGTCGCCCTTCGCGCCGACGGTGGCCGCCAGGAACGCCATCCCGGGCGAGCTGGACGCCGGGTTGGGCACGACGAGGAGGTCCTTGTACTCCGGCTTCGCGAGGTCGTCCAGGGTCTGCGGGACGGCCATCCCCTTGGCCTCGAACCACCGGGTGTCGGCGTTGACGCAGGTGTCGCCGAAGTCGATGGGCGTCAGGCGGGAGGTGTCGTCGGCCTTGAGCGCGGCGGCGTCCAGGGTGGGCAGCGCCGGGGACGCGTACGCCGTGGTGACGTCCTCGGACAGCGCGCGGCCGGCGAAGGTGTTGTCGATCCCGTAGGCGACGTCGCCCAGCGGGGAGGACTTCGTGAGCACCAGTTGGTTGACCAGGGTGCCGGCGTCGCCGGGCGCGACGTAGGTGACCTTCAGCCCGGAGCTCTCCTCGAACTTCTTCAGCAGGGCGGCGTCCAGGTTGAACGAGTCGTGGGTGACGACCGTCAGCGTCGTCGGCGCGGCCGCGCTCGGCTGCGGGGCCGCCCCGCCGGACGTGCACCCGACGAGCGCCAGGGCACCGGCGAGCGTGACGGCGAGCCCGGCCAGTTGTGTGCGTGACATGCGTGATCCTCCTTGTGTGGAGGGGTCGGCCCCTGGCCGAAGAGAACTCGACTCCCTACGCCGGTGCTAGCCGGATCAGGTTCGAGGGTCTGCGGCGCTCCGCACTCTCAGCGCCCCCGTGGGCGCTCCCCTGTCTGACCTCCAGCATAGCCGGGCGGCTCGGGGTCGGCGTCCGCGGGGCCGCCGGGATGGACGCGGGTCGCCGGCACACGCCATCGCGAACCGCCTGACGCGGTTCGCCTCCTCGCGCCGAGAACGGAGATCCCTCCGAGGCGGCCCGACCCCGGTCAGTCGTCCTCCCACGGCAGCGGGCCGAAGGACTCGGGGGCGCCGGCCCGATCGCGCCAGGCCTCGATCTCGGCGCGGCGTCCCGACCCCCGGTGCAGCCACCCGGCGAACTCCTGCTCCTCGGCCTTCGGCCCCTGCTGCGAAATCTCCGGCAGCGACGCGAACCAGGCCGCCATGCCCGCGAGGACCACCAGGCACACCCACCAGAAGAACCCGGTGAGGTCACCGCGGCGCATGGTGTGGGACGCCGTCGCGGCGATCAGCCACGCCACGGTCACCCCCCGCCACCACCGGAAACCCGGGTCGGGATGCCGCGGGTACGTCTCCAGGACGGCGGCGCGCCCCCGGTTCCAGGCCCGCCACGGCTGAACGAAGAACAGGACGACGGCGACCGCGAGCGCGACCCAGGCTTCCCACAGGGCCCCGCCCGCCCCGATCGTGAACAGCAGCGAGGGACCAGGAGCGCGCACAGCAGCGCCGGCCCCCGCGCCACCTCGTTGGACAACGCCAGGGCGCCGGCCCGCAGCCGGTCCATCGTGGTCGCCCCCGGGACGTCAGCGGTGGTGCCGCGACCGCGCGCTGCGCCCACAGGCTCCGGGCGGCTGCGACGGCCCCCGCGAGCAGAACGAGCACCCCCGCGACGCGCAGGATCTCGACCGCCCGGACGACCACCTCCACCGTGACCGCGACGGGGACGGCGTCGAAGGCCTCGCGCGGCTCCACGATCAGGTACAGGCCGGTCACGAGTGCCGCCGCGCCACCCACCCACCCCAGGTCCCGGCGCCAGGTCGGGGTGTCTGTGGCGAAGAGCATCCCCGCCGCCGCGGTGCCCAGCAGGCAGGCGGCCGCCCACGGCAGCAGACCCGTCGGCGTCCACGGGTAGCGCGAGAGCCCCGGGAAGCCCAGCACGAAGGCGGGGATGATCGCGACGAACCCCACCACGCGCGCCGTGATCAGCCACGCGGGCGGGCGGGGTGTCACGGCGCCGTCCCCGGCAGATCCCCGAACGGTGTCTGGCGGTCGCCTGAGGTCCGGTCGCGCCACGCCTCGATCTCGGCGCGGCGTCCCGGGGCGGCGTCCAGCCACCGGGCGAGGACCCGGTCCTCGCGCCCCCGCAGCAGCGTGGCCGGCAGGCCGGTGGCGAGGGCGGCGGCGAGCCCGAACCCGAGGACCGCCCACGTGGGGCTCGGGCGGATGCCGCCCAGGGCGGCGGAGAACGACCCCGTGACGACCATCAGCCAGGCGGCGGCGAATCCGCGCCACCCCGCGTACGCCGAGCCGCGTCCGGGGCGCGGGACGTCGTGCAGCACCGTCCGCGCGCCTTCGCTCTGCCAGGTGACCCAGGGCCGCTCGGCCAGCAGGAGCCAGGCGACGATGAGCGCCACCCACCCCTCCCAGAAGGCCCAGCCGCCCCAGACGCCGAACACGACCATCCCGGTCGCGGCCAGGCCGCACAGCAGGGCGGACCGCAGCAGGTCCTCCGCCCGCGCCACCGCGCCCTCGCGCAGTTGGGCGACCACCGAGTCCCCGCCGCCGCGGAACTGGACGCGGCCCGGGTAGCGGCGGCCGCGCAGCCACGCCGGCAGGCCTCGGAGGATCGCCACGGAGGCCGCCAGCGCCCCCGCGGCCCCGAGCACCTGCGCGGCGGTGTAGAGCTCGGGCGAGCCGGGCAGCAGGAACAGCAACTGCTCGGGCGCGACGAGGAGTTGGAGGCCCACCACCAGCGCCGTGAACAGCCCCACCCGGCCCAGGTCGGCGCGCCAGCGCCCGTCGTACTCCGACGGGCGCGTGCAGAACAGGCCCAGGATGAACACGCCGAGCAGGCACAGGGCCGCCCAGGCGAGGACGCCGGCGGGGATCCGGACGAAGGTCGTCAGCAGCAGCGGAAGCACGAGCAGGCTCGCACCGACCCGGCCCAGCACGATGCCGGCCGGGAAGCCTCCGCCCCGGGGGGCCACCGGCTAGCGGCCGGTCCCCGCGTAGACGACCGCCTGACCGTCGGAGTCCAGGCCGAAGGCGGTGTGCACGGCGCGGACCGCGTTGTCGAGTTGCTCGGAGTTCACGATCATCGAGATCCGGATCTCGGAGGTGGAGATCATCTCGATGTTGATGCCGGCCTCGGCGACGGCCCGGAAGGCGGTGGCGGAGACGCCGGGGTGCGAGCGCATCCCGACGCCGACCACCGACACCTTGCCGATCCGGTCGTTGTAGATGACGTCGGCGAAGCCGATGGTGGCGCGGGCGTCCCGCAGCGCGGCCATGGCCTTGTCGCCGTCGGACTGCGGCAGGGTGAACGAGATCGCGGTGGTGCCCTCGGCGACCGAGACGTTCTGGACGATCATGTCGATGTTGATGCCGGCCTCGGCGACGGTGGTGAAGATCTCGCCCGCGGCACCGATGCGGTCGGGGACGCCGACGACGGTGATCTTGGCCTCGGAGCGGTCGTGCGCGATGCCGGTGATGATGGGATCTTCCACGGTGCGTTCCTTCTCGATGTTCTTGACCCAGGTGCCCGGATTGTCCGAGAAGGACGACCGGACGTGGACCGGGACGCCCTCGCGTCCGGCGTACTCCACGCAGCGCAGATGCAGGATCTTGGCGCCGTTGGCGGCCATCTCCAACATCTCTTCGTAGCTGATCTCCGGGATGCGCGAGGCCCCCGGGACGATCCGCGGGTCGGCGGAGAACACGCCGTCCACGTCGGAGTAGATCTCGCAGTAGCCGGCCTTGAGGGCGGCGGCCAGGGCGACGGCGGTCGTGTCGGAGGCGCCGCGGCCGAGCGTCGTGACGTCCTTCGTGGTCTGCGACACGCCCTGGAAGCCGGCGACGATGACGACGTCGCCCTCGTCGAGCGCCGACTCGATGCGTCCGGGCGTGATGTCGATGATGCGGGCGTCGCCGTGCTTCTCGGTGGTGATCACGCCCGCCTGGCTGCCCGTGAAGGAGCGCGCCGTGTAGCCCAGGTCGTTGATCGCCATCGCGAGCAGGGCCGCGCTCATGCGCTCGCCCGCCGTCAGCAGCATGTCGAGCTCGCGCGGCCGCGGGTTGGGCGACACCTCGCCCGCCAGGTCCAGCAGCTCGTCGGTCGTGTCGCCCATCGCCGAGACGATGACGACGACCTCGTTGCCCTGTTCCTGGGTGTCGATAATGCGCTTGGCCACCCGCTTGATGCTCGCGGCGTCGGCGACCGAGGAGCCGCCGAACTTCTGCACCACCCTCACGCAGACCTCCTGTGCTGCTGTGCCCACGGCGTCGCCGCTGCGACCCGGGGATGAAAAACGCCACCCCAACTGTGCCACGCAGGGACGCCGTTGCGGCACCGGTCCCGCTGCCTGGGCCTGATCTGGGGCGGCTCGGGGCCTTCCCGCAGCCCTCGCGTTGTGCCGCGTGCGAGGATGGGCGGCGGAAGGAGTGACGCATGACCAACGAACCCGTGCCGCAGCGGCTCTCGGACGCCGACCGCGACCAGGCCGTCGACTGCCTGCGCCAGCACTACGAGGCGGGGCGGCTCAGCGACGCCGAGTTCGAGGAGCGGTCCGGACGCGCTCTGGAGGCCCGCATCGCCCCCGACATCGATGCCCTGTTCGGCGACCTGCCGGACCCGCGGCCGTCCCTGGGCGACGTGAGCGGTCCGTACGGCTCGCCGGCGTCGCCGTCCTTCGGCAGCACCTCGCCGTACGCTCCCACCCCCTGGTCGCAGAACTCCGTCCCCGGCACCTCGTCGTACACCCCGGGCGCGTACCCTCCCGCCCCGCACGCCGGGCAGGGCGCCTCCTCGCCGTACGCCCAGGGTGGCCCGCCGGCCCCCTACACCTCGGGCGGCGCGCCCGCGCCGTACGGGCAGCAGGGCGGCGTCCCGCAGAAGGCCGGTCAGGACTGGATCCGCACGGGCCGCCTGGTCCTGTGGCCAGCCGTCATCCTCGCCGGCCTCATCTTCGGCGACCTGACGATGTGGATCATCATCGGCGTCGTCCTGACGATCGTCCTGAGCCAGGTCTCTTCCCGCACCCGCAAGCCGCCGCCCTACTGATCGGGCCCGTGACCGCTCTACTGATCGGCCCGTGACCGCCGGGCTGATCGGGCCCGCGCCCGCCGCGGGCAGCGGCGCGACGGGTCCGGGGTAGTGCCGCGAACTAGGCTGGGGGCCATGCGCGGTGAATACAAGGTGCCCGGCGGCAAGCTCGTGGCGGTCGACGTCGAGGCCGAGGACGGACGGATCGCGTCCGCGGCGGTGAGCGGCGACTTCTTCCTGGAGCCCGACGAGGCACTGGAGGACATCAACGGCGCGATCGTGGGCCTGTCGGCCACGTCCTCAGCCGACCAGATCGCCCACGCCATCACCGGCGCGCTGCCCGCCGGCGTCCAGCTCATCGGCTTCACGCCTGCCGCGGTCGGCATCGCCGTGCGCCGCGCACTGGGGCACGCCACCGGCTGGGACGACCACACCTTCGACGTCATCGGCCCGGTCACGATGGACCCGGCCATGCACGTCGCACTGGACGAGGTGATCACCAAGGAGGTCGCCGAGGGCACCCGCCCGCCGACGCTGCGGTTCTGGGACTGGGACTCCCCGCTGGTGGTCATCGGCAGCTTCCAGAGCTACCGAAACGAGATCGACCCCGAGGGCGCGGCCCGCCACGGCATCGACGTCGTGCGCCGCGTCTCGGGCGGGGGCGCCATGTTCATGGAGCCGGGCAACTGCATCACCTACTCCCTGTCCGTGCCGAGCAGCCTGGTGGAGGGGCTGTCGTTCGAGCAGTCCTACGCCTTCCTGGATGACTGGGTGATGACCGCCCTGGCCGACGTGGGGATCAAGGCGCGCTACGTGCCGCTGAACGACATCGCCTCCGACAAGGGCAAGATCGCCGGCGCCGCGCAGAAGCGGTACGCGTCCGGCGCGGTGCTGCACCACGTGACGATGGCCTACGACATCGACGCCGACAAGATGCTCGAGGTGCTGCGCATCGGCCGGGAGAAGATGTCGGACAAGGGCACCAAGTCCGCCAACAAGCGCGTCGACCCGATGCGGAGCCAGACCGGCCTGCCCCGCGACGTCATCATCGAGCGGTTCGTCGCCTCCTTCACCGCCCACCACGCGACGCGCGAGGCCGGCTACACCGAGGAGGAGCTCGCCCGGGCGCGCGAGCTGATGGACGGCAAGTTCCTCACCGACGCCTGGACCCACCGGGTGCCGTGACCCACGGCCGTCCCGTCGAGCGGGCGCCGCGCGGCCCCGCCGCACGGCCCGGCTTCCGCCCCGAGATCCAGGGCCTGCGCGGGCTCGCGATCCTGCTGGTGGTCGCCTACCACCTGTGGACGTCGGGACGGGTCTCCGGCGGCGTGGACGTGTTCCTGTTCATCTCCGCGTTCCTGATGACCGGGTCGTTCGTCCGCAAGGGCACGGCCTTCACCCTCGTCGACTTCCTGGTGCAGCGGTTCCGCCGGCTGGTCCCGATGGCGTCCATCGTCGTCGCGGCGACGCTGGTGGCCGGCGTCACGCTGCAGACCCCCACCCGCTATCCCGGCCTGCTCACCCACGCCGTCGCGTCGCTGCTCTACCGCGAGAACTGGCAGCTCATCGCGGAGGCGACCGACTACACCGCGCCCAACCCGCTCGAACTCAACGCGTTCCAGCACTTCTGGAGCCTGTCGGTCCAGGGCCAGCTCTTCGTCCTGCTGCCGCTGCTGTTCGTCGGCTGCGCGCTGGCCGAGCGCCGCTTCGGCGTCCCGATCCGCCGGACGCTGGCCGTCGCGCTCGGCGTCCTGACGGTGGCGTCCTTCGCGTACGCGCTGCACCTGGTGGACGCCGCCCCGGCGGCCGCCTACTTCAGCACCTGGGCGCGCGCGTGGGAGTTCACCGCGGCCGGCCTGCTCGCCACCGTGCCGGCCTGGACGCCGCAGCGCCGGCTCGGCGCGGCGATGTCCTGGCTCGGGCTGGGGCTGCTGCTCGTGACGGGCATCGTCTGGGGGCGCGGCGACTTCCCCGGCGCCGCGGCCGTCCCGCCGCTGGCCGCCGCCGCGCTCATCGTCTTCGCGGGGCCCAGCACGAGCCCGTGGCACGCCGCGTGGTGGCTGTCGCTGCGTCCGGTCACCTTCGTGGCCAACCGGGCCTACACGCTCTACCTGTGGCACTGGCCGGTGTACGTCTACTACCTCGACGTCACCGAGACGACGAACCCACGGACCGGCGTGGTCGGGTCGGTCGTCGTCATCGGATTGTCCTTCCTGCTCGCTGACGTCTCCACCCGGCTGGTGGAGCGGCGGTTCCACGGGCTGGCGGTGCTGCGGAAGCGCGCGATCGCGCTGACCGCGATCCTGGCGTTCTCGCTGATCGGCGCGTCCGTGATCGGCGGCGTCGCCGCCCTGGTCGAGCGCGACACCCGGGTCACGGCGGGCCTGCCGCCCGAGGAGCGTCCGGGCGCCCGCGTCCTCACGCCGGGCGCCACCCCGCCGCCGACGCCGTCCCCCTCCCCCAGCCCGGGCCGCAACATCGCCCCGCCGACTCGATCATCGCGCAGGACTGGCCGGTGCAGTTCCCCACCTGCGTGGGCGGCGAGCCCGACATGCCCCCGCACCCCGAGCTCGGCTGGTGCGCGGTGTACGAGAAGGGGCTGACCCCGCCCGAGCGCACGATCGCGGTCGTGGGCGACTCGCACGCCTACCAGTGGCTGACCGCGATCATCCCGCTGGCGTCCCAGCGGAACTGGCGGGTGATCGCGTTCGTGCGGCCCGCGTGCCGCGTCGGTTCGCCGTCCGAGGTTCCGGGGTGCCCCGAGTACACCGCCGAGGCCGTGCAGTGGCTGCTCGATCTCCGCCCGGACTACGTGATCAGCACCGGCTCGTCCGCTCGGTCCGACGCCCCCGAGCACGACGACTGGGGGTGGGCGGAGGCCATCGCGCCGGTGGCGAAGGCGGGGGTGACGATCGTCAACATCCGCGACAACCCGCGCTGGGACGTGAACATGCCCGAGTGCGTCCAGCGGTTCGGCGCCGACGACCCGCGCTGCTTCGCCCGGCGTTCGGACAGGCTCGCCGAGGAGTGGCCCAAGGGGGCGCTCGCCGAGATGCCGAACCAGCGCTTCCTCGACTTCACCGACTGGCTCTGCCCGCCGGGCAAGGTGTCGATCTGCCCCGGCGTGATCGGCAACACGTACGTCTACATGGACACCAACCACCTCAGCCGCACGTACGTGGAGACGCTCGTGGACGTCTTCGACGACGTCTGGCGGCGGGAGGTGGGGTCGTGAGGCGCCGCCGCGCGGCGGCGTGGCTGGGCGCCGCCCTCGCCGGGGCGCTGCTGGTCACCGGCTGCGCCGTCGAGCCGCTGAGCCAGCCGCTGCGCGGCGAACTCGCCCGGCGGATCACCGTCGAGGGGCGTCCGTTCGAGTACTGCGCGTCCGCGGCGATCGAGGACCTCGGGCCGGAGGTGACCCGGATCATCGTCGCCGTGCACGGCCTCGACCGCGGCGCCTGCGGCATGCGCGCGGCGGTGGTGGACGCCCTCGGCGGCGAGCCCGCCGACACCGTCGTCGTCGCGCCCCACTTCACCACGGCGTCCGACGCGGTGCGGGGCGGCTTCGCCTGGGGCCCCATGACGTGGCCCGCGGGTTCGCCGGACCGGGGCGGCGTGTCGTCCTACGCGGTCATGGACGCCCTGGTGGAGGCCATGGGCGACCGCTCCGTGACGATGGTGGGCTTCTCCGGCGGGGGTCAGTTCACCAACCGGTACGCGGCGGTGTCCCGCACCATGCTGGAGCGCTACGTCATCGTGAACCCGTCGAGCTACCTGTGGTTCACCGCCGAGCGTCCGGGTCCCATCGAGAACTGCCCGACGTTCAACGAGTGGCGCTACGGCCTGGACGGCCGCGCCGGGGACGCCGAGACCGGCGACGCCGACGAGATCCGGGAGCGGTACTCGGGCCGCAGCGTCCGCTACCTGATCGGGACCGCCGACGACGACCCGCGCTCGGCGAGCCTGGACCGCTCCTGCGGGGCGCAGGCCCAAGGCGCCAACCGCGAGGAGCGGGCGCTGAACTACCACGCCCACCTGGTCGGGACGTTCGGGCGCCACATCGAGCGGTCGCAGCCGCTGGCCCTGGTTCCCGGGGTCGGCCACGACGCCCGCGGGATGCTCGCCAGCGACGCCGGCCGGGCCGCCCTGCGGCCCTGACAACTCTCTCGGTGCTCGCGGCTCTCGCGGCGCTCCCGGCGCTCCCGGCGCTCCCGGCTCTCCCGGCTGCCGCACAGGGCGGCTCCAGGCCCGGCGCTCGGCGCGTGGTGTCGTCCTAGTGCCGCCAGTCAGGCCCGGGTGCGACGGCCGGCCCGCTGACAAGGAGATGCGCCGAACCACCGATCGTCTGGTGGCACCACGACGACACAGGCGTTGTCGGCCCGGTGTCGTCCGGTGACGGCAACGGGGTGGCGGCGCCCAACCTGCCGACATGAGCGACGACAACGACCCCAGCGGCGGCCGGCTGGTGCGCCCGCGGACCCCGACCGAACACGCCCGCGCGAGGCGGCGCGCCGCCCGCGGACGCCTCGTGCCCCTCGTGCCGGGCGTCTACGGCCCGCCCGGAGCCGCCGAGGATCTCGCGCTCCGGATCGCCGCCGTGCGGTGGATCGATCCGGGCGCCGTGGTCACGGGGCGCGCTGCGGCGCGGGTGTGGTGGCCGGGACTGGAGGTCCCGGTGCTCTCCGTGCGGCGCTCGACGCGCGCCCGCGCGCTGCCGGGGTTCCGGTGGGAGCGGCGCAGCATCCCGGCCGCGCTGATCGCGCACCACGGCGAGGTCGCTGTCACCCGCCCCGAGCTGACGGTGCTGGACCTCATCCCGGACCTGGGCGGTGCCGTCATCGACGAGGCGCTGCGCCGGCGCGCGGTCACGGTCGATGGGCTCTCCGAAGCGCTGGCGCTCACCCCGAACCGCGCGGCCAACGGCCTGCGCCGGGCGCTGATCGAGGACTCCTGCGATCGTCCCTGGTCGGAGGCCGAGCGGTTCCTGCACCGGATCATGCGCGAGGCGCCGCTGGGGTTCCGCTTCACGACGAACCACCCCGTCGCCCTGACGGCCGGCGGGTTCGCGCTGCTCGACGTGGCGCTCCCCGCCCTCCTGCTCGGCATCGAAGTCGACGGCTACGCGTTCCACAGTGACCGCAACGTCTTCGAGCGGGACCGGGATCGCGATTCGGACCTGGTCGCGCAGGGTTGGTTGATCCTGCGGTTCTCGGCGCGCTTCGTCGAGGAACACCCCGGCGAGGTGCGTCGCAGGATCGTGGCGGCGATCGCCCAGCGTTCGCGCCGGCGCTGATGCTCGCGTCCCGCCGCCCGCTGCCCTCACGCGGGCGTGCATGTCGTTCTGGTGCCCCTAGTACTGCCCGCGTTCCGCGTTCGCCCTTGCCCGAAGCTCTGCCGGCCGACGGGCCGACCACTCAGGGCACCAGAACGACACCCCGCCGCGCCGCCGCGCGTGCGAGCGATGTCGCCGCCAAGGGCCCGCAGCGCGGGTCGCCCCGGCGTCGTACGCCAGCGTCAGGGGCGCAGGCGGACCACGAGGTCGGCGCGGTCACGCTGGGCCGCGATCGCGACGGCGTTGGGTTCGTCCACGGACGCGACCCAGTCGCGGGCCGCCTCCGGGGTGCGTCCGAAAGACTCGTGTCGGGCGTGCAGCCGGTCGGCGCGCAGCCCGTCGGGGACCTCCAGGAACCAGACCTCGTCGAGGCACGCGCCGACGGGGGCCCAGGCGTCCAGGTGGAGGTAGTTGCCCTCGACCAGCACGATCCCCGCATCCGGCGGGACGGGGATGGCGCCGGCGATGGGTTCCTCGATCGCGCGCACGAAGGCGGGCGCGTAGACGACGGCGTCCGTCTCCTCCCGGATCCGGCGCAGCAGCGCCGCCAGGCCCCCCACGTCGAACGTGTCCGGCGCGCCCTTGCGGTCAGCGCGCCCCAGCCGCTCGAGCTCGACCTGGGCCAGGTGGAAGCCGTCCATGGGGACGACGACCGCGGACGCACCCAGCACCTCCGCGAGCCGCTCGGACGTCCACGACTTGCCCGCACCCGGGGCGCCGACGATCCCGATCAGGACGCGGCGCCCGCGGGCCGCCCGCAGCGCTGTCGCGCGGGCGGCCAACTCGGCCAGGGTCAGGTCCACGAGTCCTCCGGGGTGAACGCGGGCGCCAGGGCGCCGATCTGCGGCAGGTACACCGAACGGTAGCGATCCAGCTGCAGCGGCGGGTTGCCCTCGGTGTAGTGGTTGGCGCCCCGCCACGTCCCCGCGGCCGCCTGAACCTCCCAGGAGAACAGGTAGCAGTCGCCCTCGGGCCCGCCTCGGATCCGAAGACGCCGACGGCGCCGCTCCCCTCGGGGGCGGCGCCGTCGCTCGTCGTCGGGCGGGTCAGGCCTTGACCAGCGCGAACCGCAGCCCGAGGTCGTCGTCGGTCACCACGTCGCCGGTCGGCTCGCCCTCGGTGAGGGTGGTGGCCAGCACCTCGTCGGCCACCAGGCCTGACGCCTCGCGCAGCGCCTGCGCCAGCTCGCCCTCGGCGGCCCACGTGAGCGCGATCCGGTCGGAGACCTCCAGCCCGGAGTTCTTGCGCTGCTCCTGCACCATCCGGATCACGTCGCGCACCAGCCCGGCGCGCGTCAACTCCGGCGTGAGCTCGAGATCGAGCGCGACGGTCTCGCCCTGCTCGTTGACCACCGACCAGCCCTCGCGCGGGCGCTCGGAGACGATCACCTCGTCGGCGGTCACGACCGTGCCGCCGTCGAAGTCCACGCTCGCCTCGCCCGTGGCGGCCAGCGCGGCCGCGAGCTCGGCGGCGTCCGCGGCGGCGATCGCGGCGGCGACCTTCGGGGTGTCCTTGCCGAACCGCTTGCCCAGCGCCCGGAAGTTGCCCTTGGCCGCGTAGTCCACCAGGTCGCCCGCGGACGCGAACGACTCGACCGCCCCCACGTTGAGCTCGCTGGCGATCTCCGCCACGAGCTCGTCGCTCAGCCGCGCGAACGAGGACCCCGGCACGAGGACGCGGCGCAGCGGCTGCCGCGTCTTGACCTGCGCCTCGGACCGGGCGCCGCGGCCGAGCTCGACCAGGCGGCGCGCCAGCGTCATCGACGTGACGAGTTCGGTGTCGACCGCCCCGGACGGCGTCGGCCAGGACGCCAGGTGCACCGAGGCCGGCGCGCCGGGGACGGCCGCCACGACCAGGTCCTGCCACACCTTCTCGGTGATGAACGGCGCCATCGGCGCCATGAGCCGCGCGACGACGTCGAGGGTCTCGTGCAGCGTCCACAGGGCGGCCGGGTCGCCGTCCCAGAACCGCCGCCGCGAGCGGCGCACGTACCAGTTCGACAGGTCGTCGACGAACTCCGTGAGCAGCGCGCCGGCCCGCTGGGTGTCGTAGCCCTCCAGCGCCGTGGTGACCTGCTCGATGAGCTGGTCGCGCACCGCGACGAGCCAGCGGTCCATCACCGGACGCTCGGACAGAGCCGGCGCGGAGCCGACCGGTGCCCAGCCGTTGGTGCGGGCGTACAGCGACTGGAAGCTCACCGCGTTCCAGAACGTCAGCAGCACCTTGCGCACCGTCTCGGTGATCGTGGTGTGCCCGACGCGGCGCGACGACCACGGCGAGCCGCCCGCGAGCATGAACCAGCGCACCGCGTCCGCGCCGTGCAGATCCATCAGCGGGATCGGCTCCAGTATGTTGCCCAGGTGCTTGGACATCTTGCGTCCGTCCTCGGCGAGGATGAGGCCCAGGCACACGACCGTGCGGAAGTCGGACTGGCCGAACACCAGCGTCGAGACCGCCATCTGCGAGTAGAACCACCCGCGGGTTTGGTCTATCGCCTCGGAGATGAAGTCGGCCGGGAACGCCCGCTCGAACTTCTCCTTGCTGCCGGGCGCCCACGGGTAGCCCCACTGCGCGAACGGCATCGCGCCGGAGTCGTACCAGGCGTCGATCACCTCGGGGACGCGCCGCGCCTCCCGCCCGCAGGTGGGGCAGGCGAAGGTGACGTCGTCCACGTAGGGCCGATGCGGGTCCAGGCCGGACAGGTCGCGGCCGGTCAGCTCCGAGAGCTCGGCCAGCGAGCCGACGCACACCTTGTGGTCCTCGCTGCAGCGCCAGATGGGCAGCGGGGTGCCCCAGTAGCGCTTGCGGGACAGCGCCCAGTCGACGTTGTTCTCCAGCCAGTCGCCGTAGCGTCCGTGCTTGACGTTCTCGGGGTGCCAGTCGGTCTTCTCGTTCTCGGCCAGCAACTCGTCCTTGATCGCCGTCGTCCGGATGTACCAGGACGGCTGGGCGTAGTAGAGCAGCGGCGTGTGGCAGCGCCAGCAGTGCGGGTAGCTGTGCTCGTAGTCGAGCTTGCGGAACAGCAGGCCGCGCGCGGCCAGGTCGGCGACCAGCGCCTTGTCGGCCGTCTTGAAGAACTGGCCGCCCACGAGCTCGATCTCGGGCTCGAAGGTGCCGTCGGGGCGGATCGGGTTCACCATCGGCAGCCCGTAGGCGCGGCAGCTGAGCATGTCGTCCTCGCCGAACGCGGGCGACTGGTGCACCAGGCCGGTGCCGTCCTCGGTGGTGACGTAGTCGGCGAGGATCACGTAGTGCGTGCCGCCCTCGGTCGGCGGGAAGTCGACCAGCTCGAACGGACGCCGGTACGTCCAGCGCTCCATCTCGCGGCCCGTGAAGGTCTCCCCGAGCGTCCACTCCTCGCCGAGCACCTTCTCGGCCAGCGGCTCGGCCACCACCAGCGCGTCGTCGCCGTTCCGCGCCACCACGTAGGTGACATCGGGGTGGGCGGCGACCGCGGTGTTGGAGACGAGCGTCCACGGCGTCGTCGTCCACACCAGCATGTCGGCCCGCCCGGCCAGCGGGCCGGAGGTCAGCGGGAACCGGACGTAGACCGACGGGTCGACGACGTCCTCGTAGCCCTGGGCGAGCTCGTGGTCGGACAGGGTCGTGCCGCAGCGGGGCAGTAGGGCGCGACCCGGTAGTCCTCCACCAGCAGGCCCTTGTCGTGGATCTGCTTCAGCGACCACCACACCGACTGCACGTAGTCCGACGACATGGTCCAGTAGGCGTCGTCCATGTTGACCCAGTAGCCCATGCGCTCGGTGAGGGCGGACCACTGGTCGACGTGCCGGGTCACCGACGCGCGGCAGCGGTCGTTGAACTCCTCGACGCCGAAGGCCTCGATGTCGGCCTTGCCGGCGAAGCCGAGCTCCTTCTCCACCGCAAGCTCGACGGGCAGGCCGTGGCAGTCCCAGCCGGCCTTCCGGTCGACGTGGAAGCCCTGCATCGTCTTGAAGCGGGGGAAGATGTCCTTGAACGCGCGGGCCTCGATGTGGTGCGTGCCCGGCATGCCGTTGGCGGTGGGCGGGCCCTCGTAGAACGTCCAGCGCGGCGCGCCGTCGGTCTGGGCCAGCGTCTGGGCGAAGGTGTCCTGGTCGCGCCAGAACGCGAGCACCTCGTGCTCCATCGTGGGCAGGTCCACCTGCGGGGCGACTGCGTTGTACCCGGGTTGGGCGGTCATCTCATCCTCTTCGTCGTGCGTACGGACGAAGGGACGAGGCCAGGGGCCCCGCGGTACCACCCTTCTTGGACGCCGAGGCGCCCCTCTTGCTTGTTCGCCGCGGCCGGTTCTAGTGAGCCCCAGAAGGGGGCCGTTCTTCCGGCAGCTCGGGGGTGATGGCCCCGTCGACGCCGTGCGGACCCTCCCAGTGTAGGGACGGCGCGAGCCCCGGCCAAGTACGCCGTTCGCGCCTCGGCCGGGGCCCGGTCGGTCGGACCCTGTGGCCGATCAGGGGATCCGGGCCACCACGTCGATCTCGACGAGGATGTTCGCCAGCTGCGAGCCGACCGTCGTGCGGACCGGGTACGGCTCGGTGAAGAACTCGCGGTAGGCCTCGTTGAACGCGGCGAAGTCGGCCAGATCGGCGAGGTGCACCGTGGTCTTGAGTACGTCGTCCATGCCCACGCCGCGCTGCGCCAGCACGGCGGCGACGTTGCGCAGCACCTGCCGGGTCTGCTCGGCCACGTCGTCCGGCACCTGCCCGGTGGCCGGGTCCTGCGGCCCGAACCCGGCCGTGAACAGCAGGTCGCCGTAGACGATGCCCTGGCTGTAGGGCCCCGCCGGCTGCGGCGCCTCGTCGGTGCGGATCGCGGTCTTGTCCCTGCTCATGTCTTGCCTTTCGTTGCTCGGTTTCTGGGTGCGGCTCACGCCGCGGGGGACGCCGCCCGGACGCCGCCGCCCGGGTTCTCCCCGGTCAGTTCGCCCCCCGCGAGGACGGCGCGCCCGGCGACGAGGACGTCGTCGACGCCGACGGCCAGGCTGAGCGGGTCGTCGTAGGTGGCGGTGTCGCGCACGGCGTCCGGGTCGACGAGCGCGAGGTCGGCGATCGCGCCGGGGCGGACCCGGCCGCGGGCGCCGAGATGGAAGCGGTCGACGGCGCCGGTCGACAGGTGCCGCACCGCGCCCGGCCAGTCGAGGAAGCCGCGCTCCCGGACGTAGGTGCCCAGGTAGGAGGCGAACGTCCCGCGGGCGCGCGGGTGCGGATGCCGGCCGACGAAGATGCCGTCGGAGCCGCCCAGGTGGGCCGGGTGGGCGATGAGGCGGCCCAGGTCCTCGACGGGTCGCTGATCGCGCACCGCCATGATGCCGTTCACCTCGAGCTTCGAGGCGACCAGCAGGTCCAGGGCGGCGTCGATCGGGTCGGTGCCGCGCTCCCCCGCGATCTGCCGCAGCGTCAGCCCGTGCGCCCACGCGAACTCGGGCGCGGGGGTGTGGCCGACCGTGATGAGGTCGGGCCACTGCGGCCCGAGGCTCGGGTAGTGGTCCACGCGCGGGAACCAGTCCCGCCGGACGCGCGCGCGGCCCTCGGGGTCGGTCAGCACGGCGATGGCCTCGGCCGGCTCGACGGCGTTCAGCTCGGGCGGGAGCAGCGTCATGCCCAGGATCGAGCAGCCGCGGGTGTAGGGGTAGGCGTCGTAGCTGGCGTCGACGCCCTCCGCCGTCAGCCACGCCATGAGACGCGCGGCCTCGTCCGCGCGGGTGTGGAAGTGCGAGATGTGGATCGGGACGCCCGCCTGCCGCCCGATGCGGGCCGCCTCCTCGACGCCGACCGCCGAGTTGTCCTCGTAGCCGCCGCGCATGTGCGTCACGTAGGGCAGCCCGGACGCCGCGAGCGGCGCGCACAGGGCGGCGATCTCGTCGGCGTCCGCGAACACCCCCGGGGTGTAGTCCAGGCCGGTCGACAACCCGACGGCCCCGTCGGCGATCCCCTCGGCGACGAGCGCGACCATGCGCGCCCGCTCCTCCGGGTTCGCGGGCCGGTCGACCCCGCCCATGACGACCTGCCGCACCGTGCCCGCGGGCACGAGGTAGGCCACGTTGAGCGGGACGGCGCCGTCGTAGGTGGCAAGCAGGTCGGCCACCCGCGTCCCGGCGTAGCGCGGGTGCGGGCCGTTGATCGCCGCGAAGTAGCGCGCGCCGTGCGTCCCGTCGCCGGGCGCGTAGGAGACGCCGTCCTGGCCGCCGATGATCGTGGTGACGCCCTGGCGCAGCAGCGCCGCCTGGACATCGGGGTCGAACACGACCCCCTCCGCGTGGGAGTGGGCGTCCACGAGCCCCGGCAACACGAGGCGTCCGGCGGCGTCGAGGATCGCGGCGTCGCCCGGGTCCGCGACGTCGCCCACCTCGACGATGCGTCCCTCATCGATGAGGACGTCGGCGGGCCGGGGTTCCGCGGCGTGGGCGTCCACGACGCTTCCGCCCCGGATCAGGGTTCGGGTCACGCCCGGGCTCCTTCCTGGTTCAGGTCGTTGAGCCGCCCGGCGTCGGCTGTGTCGGGCCGGATCCGGGCGCTCGCGGTCGCGACCGCACCGACGGCGCAGATCACGGCGACGTAGACGACGACGGGCCAGATCTGGCCGCCCGCCCAGCCTACGAGGGCGGTGGCGATGAGCGGGGCGAGGCCACCCCCCAGCGTGTTGGAGATCTGGTAGCCGATGTTGACCCCGGTGGTGCGCTGCTCGACGTCGAACATCTCCGTGAGCATCGTCTGCAGCGTGCCCTGCATGGCGACGCCGGGGATGACGAAGCCGATGATCATGCCCAGCCAGATCAGCCACTGGTTGTGCGTGCCGTACAGCAGGAAGGTGGGCCACACGAGGAGCGCGAACCCGATGCAGCCGGCGATGTAGACCTGCCGCCGCCCGATCCGGTCGGACAGCGCCCCGTAGGCGGGCGCCGCGAAGATCTGCAGGAACCCCACGATCATGGTGCCGACGAAGCCGATCACGGCCGTCGTGCCGCCCTGCACCATGAACGCCAGGCCGAAGGTGAGGATGATGTAGCCGGCGATCGACTGCGGCAGCCCGATCAGGATGCCGAGGATGGCGTTGCGGGGGTGCCGCAGCACCTCGACGAGCGGGGAGGTCCGCTTGACGGTGTTGTTCGCGACCGCCGTGGCGTGGGCGGTGAACTCCTCGGACTCCTCCAGGTGCCGGCGCAGCACGACGGCCAGGATCGCCAGGACGAGCGCGAACACGAACGGGATGCGCCAGCCCCACGTCAGGAAGAACGACTCGCTGCCGAGCCCGAGACCCGCCATGGCTCCGGCCGAGAGCACGTTGGCGATGCCCGCGCCGCTGATGAGGAAGGCGCCGTACAGGCCCCGCTTGCCGACCGGGGCGTGCTCGACGACCATCGTGGCCGCGCCGCCCATCTCGCCGCCCACGAACAGCCCCTGCATCATGCGCAGGATCAGCAGCAGGATCGGGGCGGCGACGCCGATGGAGGCGTCCGGCGGGATCAGGCCGATGGCCGCGGTGGTCAGCCCCATGCCGATGACCGTGACCAGCAGCGTCACCTTGCGGCCCATCCGGTCGCCCATGTGGCCGAACACGATGCCGCCGACCGGGCGGAGGAAGAAGCCCACCGCGAACGTCGCGAACGACGACAACTGGGCGATGAAGGGGTCGTCGGCCGAGAAGAACACCTTGGGGAAGACCGTGGCCGCGGCCAGGCCGTAGAGGTAGTAGTCGAAGTACTCCATCAGGGTCCCGATGGACCCGCCGGCGATGGTGCGCTTCTGCGTCCGGGTCAGGGGGACGCGTGCGGGGGCGGTCATGCCCGGGCCGAGCGGACGAAGGGATGGCGGTGGGTGATCTGGTTCACGGGGTTCTCCTGGGTGCCGCTGCGGTGCGGCCGAGACGATCGGGAGGGGGCCGCCATCGTCGGGGCGGCACGCGTCACGCTAGCAGTCCCTTTACAAAGATTCTAGATGCTTATCAACATTTACATATACCGCAACGGCGGCGTCCGGACGGGGCCGGTGCCATGATGGGAGCAGCACGCCCCGGAACGGAGATCCCCCTTGACCGCCACGCTCCCCAGCACCGACGCTCGGTTCGCCGACATCGCCGAGGCGCACGCCGTCCTCGCGCCGGTCATGCAGGCCGTGGCCGCCGCCGTGGGCCAGCACTGCGAGGTCGTCCTGCACGACCTCAGCGCCCACGACCTCGATCACTCGATCTACGCGATCGTGAACGGGCACGTGAGCGGCCGCACGGTCGGGGGGCCATCGACCAACCTCGGCATCGAGGTGCTGCGGGACGAGTCGGCGAACCACGACGCGTTCGGCTACCGGGGGCGCACCTCGGACGGCCGCGAGCTGATGAGTTCGTCGGTCTACTACCGCGATCACGGCGGGCACATCATCGCCGCGCTCTGCATCAACGTCGACCTCTCCCCGCTGCGCGCCGCGCTCGACGTGATCGCCGCCCTGGTGCCCGAGCGCCGGGAGGACCTCACCGACGCGCCCCAGGAGCTGGTCGGCCCCGACATCTCGAGCGTGCTGGACGAGATGATCTCGGACGCCATCGCGACCGTGGGCAAGCCCGCGGCGGTGATGTCCAAGCCGGACCGCATCGAGGTGCTGCGCCTGCTCGAGGCCCGCGGGGCGTTCCACATCAAGCGCGCGGCCGACCGGGTCTCGTCCCGGCTCGGCGTCTCGCGCGTCACCGTGTACGGCTACCTCGACGAGGTCCGCCGCGGCTGAGCGCCGTCAGAAGAAGGTCTCGACGGCCTCGGCGACGACGCCGTCGGCGTCGACGATCGGGACCAGCCGCCACTTGTCGAACGCCGTGCAGGGGTGCGAGAGCCCCAGCCGCACCACGTCACCGACCTCGACGGGCGGCTCGCCGGCGGCCTCGGCGTCCCACCGCAGGAAGGCGTGCTGGTCGTTCAGCGCGGTGACGTCGGCACGCAGGGGGCGCTCCGGCCCGCCGAGGGTGCCCGAGACGCCGAGGACCACGGGGAGCCCCTCGTCGAACGGCAGGTCGCGCTTGCCCGCGTCCAGCAGCGCCAGCCCCGGCTCGGGGCGCGACACCACGCGCGCGTAGGCGTGCATCGCGGCGCGGAGCGGGGCCTCCTCGCCGGTGGCGCGGCTCGCGTCCAGCGGCGAGATGCCGCGGTAGAAGCCCTCGTCGTGCACCAGGTACGCGCCGGAGCGCAGGATGGTCCGGGCGTCGGCGACGCCGGCGAAGGCGTCCGCCACCACGTCGAAGTAGGCGCTGCCGCCCGCCGTGACCCACGGCGTCCCGGTGACCAGCGGCCGGACGCGCTCGAGCGCGGCGACGAGCCGGTCGCAGTAGGCGCGCACCGTGGCCAGCGCCTCCGGCGTCCGGTCGTGGCCCAGGGCGCCCTCGTAGCCCGCGGCGCCCCGCAGCACGAGGCCTGGCGCGGCGGCGACCCGCTCGGCGATGCGGGCCACCTCGTCCTCCTCGCGGGCCCCGGTGCGTCCGCCGGGGGCGCCGAGTTCGGCCAGGACGCCGAGTCGCGCGCCGGCGGGGAGGGCGTCGGCCAGGCGGTCGACGGCGGCCTCCGAGTCGGCCCACACGACGACCTCCTGGTCGGGGTGCCGCGCCAGCAGATCCGCGAGCCGCCGCAGCAGGGGCGGGTCGACGCACATGTTGGCCAGTTGAACGGTCCCGACGCCCGCCTCCAACGCGACGGCGGCCTGCCAGCCCGTGGCCACGGTGATGCCGGTGGCGCCGGCGTCCAGTTGGCGACGCCACAGGGCGGGGGCCATCGTCGTCTTGCCGTGCGGCATGAGCTCGAGGCCGCGGCGGGCCGTCCACGCGGCCATGGCCGCGATGTTGTGCTCCAGCCCGTCGGCGTCCAGGACGAAGATCGGGGTCGAGAAGTCCGACAGCGCGGCGTCCAGGTGCCGGATGTCGCGCCCCACCAGGGCCTCCGGGAACGACTTGTCGAGCGGGGTGACCGTGCGGGGGTTCGCGTCCATGAGGGCCCTCCATCCCGGCCGCGCGGGGGCGCGATCCGTACCGGAATTATCTCGGCTTTACCAAAACCCCGCAACCGTGGCGCGGCAAGGCCCCGCCCCCCAGGGGGACGGGGCCTCGACGGGCAACGTCAGAGGGTGCCGATCAGGATCGACGCCACGAGCACCGACGACAGCGTCACGGTGGTGAAGCCGCCGATCAGCATCGGGGTGTAGATGTCCTCCATGATCGCCTCGCGCTCGCCGGCGTCGCGGCCGACCGAGCGGGAGATCTCCTGGCACAGCAGGTAGTCGGCCGGGAAGCCGAACAGTGCGGTCATGGCCACCGGCATGCCCTTGAGCGGATCCCACTTGACCAGGCGCGCGGCCAGGCCAGCGAAGATGGCGATGCCGACGACGCCGGCGGCGAGGATCACCAGGGCCGGGGCGACGGCGGCGCCCAGCGCCGCGGGCGTGAGCCCGTTCAGGGAGGCGAGCACCACGAAGATGATGAAGGTCATGCCGAGCCCGAAGCCGTTGGCCTTCTCCATGGTCTTCGGGGGACGAGGCCGATGGCGGTGGCGCCGACGCCCAGCAGCAGGGCCCAGACGCCGTAGTTCAGCCCGGTGAGCTTGTCCAGGACCGTGGCGAGGAAGCCCAGCACCGCGAGCAGCGCCAGCAGGATGATCGGGGTCTGCATGCTTGCGGGCAGCCACGTGCGCACCTTCACCGCGGGGGCGACGTGCGGGTCTGCGCCCGAGCCGACGCCCGTGGCGTGGTCGTAGATGCCGGCCGCGCGCTGCTTGGCCACGTACTTGCGCAGCATGATGTTGGCGATCGGCATGCCGATCAGGCTCTGCAGGCCCAGGATCAGGGCGGGGATCGCGATCAACTGCTGCTGCCCGATCTCGGTCAGCTTCGCGCTGGTGAGGAGGAAGGCGACGATGCCGCCCGCCACGACGCCCACGCCCGACACCGCGGTGGTGTAGCCGTAGGTCAGCGTTCCGATGCCCAGCACGAGGATCAGGATGCCGACGACGCCGGCCAGGGCGATCACGATGCCGCGCCACTGCTCCCTGATCCGGTTCAGCGGGATCATCGTGCCCATGTGGGTGATGACCACAGAGATCATCGCCGCCCCCACCGGGCCGGACGCCTTGGCCACGATGTCGGCCGGGATCACGCCCGACCACAGCAGCGCGATGTAGAGGATGAAGCTCACCAGCAGCGACGGGACCCAGGCGCGCGAGAGCAGGGACGCCGCCTCGCCGACGGCGAGGATGAGCATCAGGATCGCCAGGAAGGCGATGGGGGTGGCGAGGACGGCGTCCACGTGTTTCCTTTCGGGGCGGGGCAGGCGTCCGCCTGCGCGCGGGTGGGGGCCGCGCCCGGCGGCCGGGCGTGACGGGGTGGACGCGGACGCGCCCGGCGGCGTCCCGACCCTGATCGGTCGGGACGGGCCGCGATGGGTCAGAGCTGGGGCTGACCGGCCAGGTAGACCTGCTGGATCATCGAGCCGAGGTCGGCGAGCTGCGCCGCGTCGGTCAGGGTGCCGTTCAGGACGACCGCGTCGCCGTAGGAGCCCTCGGTCAGCGCGCCCACGGGCATGCCGACGAACGCGGCGGCGTCGGAGGTGGAGGCCCGCAGCACCTCGGCCAGCGTCATCCCGCCGACGGTGTGCATCAGGGACAGCTCCTCGAGGTTGGACCCGTGCGGGCCCACGCCGGTGTCGGTGCCCATCGCGATGTTGACGCCGGCCTCGTGGGCGGCGCGGAACGACGCCTGGTGCGTCTCCAGCACCATGCGCGCCTTGGCCACCACGTTGTCGGCCAGCCCCGAGTTGGGGCGGTCGGCGGCGCGGACGACCATGAGCGGCGCGACCAGGGTCGGGACGAGCCAGGCGTCCTTCTCCAGGAACAGCTCGATGGTCGGCTCGTCGAGGTAGATGCCGTGCTCGATGGTGCGGACGCCGCCGCGCAGCGCGTTCTGGATGCCGCCGGTGCCCTGGGCGTGCGCCATGACGTAGGAGCCGTGCGCCTCGGCCTCCTCGACGATCGCCTTGATCTCGTCCACGGTGAACTGCGGGTGGCGCGGGTCGTCGGTCGGCGAGAGGACGCCGCCCGAGGTGCAGATCTTGATGTGGTCGGCGCCGGCGCGGAACAGTGTGCGGGCGACCTTGCGGCACTCGTCGGGGCCGTCGGCGATGGCGAGCGGACGCCCGGGCGTCTGCGGCATCAGCGGGATGTCGAGGCCCGAGGGGCGGTGGCCGTCGCCGTGGCCGCCGGTCTGGCTCATGATGTTGATCGCCAGGCGCATCCGCGGGCCCTTGATGAGGCCGGACTCGACCGCGGTCTTCATGCCCAGGTCGGCGCCGCCGGCGTCGCGCACGGTCGTGATGCCGATCTTGAGGGTCTTCTCCAGGTAGCCGACCGAGCGGAAGTAGCTCAGCGAGTAGGGGTCGTTGATGATCCCCATGCTCCCGGCGTTCTCGGCGGCCATGTGGACGTGGAGGTCGATCAGGCCGGGGAGCAGGGTGTTGCCGTCGAGGTCGACGACCTGCGCACCCGCGTGGGACGCCGCCGCGTTCGGGCCGCTCGCCACCACCACGCCGTCGGAGACCACGACGTCGTTGCGCCCCTCGAGGAACTCCCGCCCGTCGAAGACGTGCGCGTTGGTGAAGGCGATGGTGGACACGTGGGACTCTCCTCGGGACGGCGGTGCGGACACGCCGGGCGGTCGGTGGCCGGCGTCCCTGCACCGTATGCCGCTTTCCATAACGTGGTCGTTCACGTTTCAGCGTGTGGACGCCGGCGCCCCGGGACGCCCCGTCGAGCCCCGCCGGGCCGCGTCAGGGGCGCAGGACGATCTTGCCCAGCAGGTCGCCCTCGATCATGGCGGCGTAGCCCTCGCGGGCGTCGTCGAGCGCGAGGACGCGGTCCGCCCGCGGCCGCAGTCCGGTGCGTCCCAGCAGGTCGAGCAGCTCACCGAGCTCCTGGCGGGTCCCCATCGTGGAACCGATCACCCTCAGCTGCAGGAAGAACACGCGGTTGAGGTCGGCGGGCGGGTTGGGCCCCGACGTGGCGCCGCAGGTGACGACGGTGCCGCCCGGGCGCAGCGACTTCAGCGAGTGCGACCAGGTCGCCTCCCCCACCGTCTCGATGACGGCGTCCACCCGCTCGGGCAGCCGGGCGCCCGGCTCGAAGGCGGCGTCGGCGCCCTGGTCGAGCGCGAACTGGCGCTTGGCCTCGGTGCGGGCCGTCGCCCAGACCCGATGCCCGAGCGCCCGACCCAGCGCAATCGCGGCGGACGCCACCCCGCCGGAGGCGCCCTGGACCAGGATCGTGCCGGGGCCGGACAGCCCCGAATCGTGGGTGAGCATCCGGAACGCGGTGAGCCAGGCGGTCGGGAGGCAGGCCGCCTGCTCGGCGCTGAGGAAGTCGGGGCGGTCGACCAGGTTGGCGTCGGGGACCGCGAGCCACTGCGCCTGCGTGCCCTGGTGGAGTTCGGAGAGCAGGCTGCGCTTGGGGTCGTAGGTCTCGTCGCCGATCCAGCCCGGCGTGGAGATCACCGAATGCACGATCACGGGGCGGCCGTCCGCGGTCACGCCGGCGGCGTCCGTGCCCAGGATCATGGGCATCCGGTCGGCGGGCAGCCCCACGCCGCGCAGCGACCAGACGTCGTGGTGGTTCAGGGCCGCGGCCTCGACCTTCACCGTCGTCCAGCCCTCGGGGGCGACGGGCTCGGGGCGCTCCCCGATCCGCAGGGCGGCGAGGGGGTCGGTGGGGTCGGCTTGCTCGACGTAGACAGCGCGCATGCTCACCAGCCTAGGGGCGGGCGCCGACGCGCACGGCCGAGGGACGTTGTCGGCCCGCGGCGATCGTGCGCCGGGCGCCGAGCCGGAGCGGCTGCGCGCGGCGTACCGCCCCGTCGCCGCGGGTCGAACCGTCAGCCCAAGAGGCGCTCGATCACCTCGGCGACGCCGTCCTCGTCGTGGTGGCCCGTCACCTCGTCGGCGACGGCCAGCGCGGCGGGGACCGCGTTGCCCATCGCGACGCCGTGGCCGGCCCACGCCAGCATCTCGACGTCGTTGTTGTTGTCCCGAAGGCGAGGACCTCGTCGCTGGAGTAGCCGCGGCTGCGCGCGAAACGGGCCAGCGCGGTGGCCTTGGAGACCCCGGCGCGTCCGACCTCGAGGAAGGGGGCGCCTGAGGTGGTCGGGTGCGCCCCCGCGACGCCCAGGCCGCGCGCGACGGCGAGCAGTTCCTCGGAGGGGGCCTCGGGGTCCAGGATGGCGAGCTTGACCGACGGCTCGGCCAGCACCTCGTCCAGGTCCGCGTGCCGGTGGGAGACGGCCCAGCGCGCCATGTCGGCGCCCGGGTCCTCCAGGCCGCTGTAGCCGTGCTGGGTGACGTAGACGTTGCCGGCGTTGCGCACCGAGGACACCTTCGCGTCCGGGAACTGCTTCAGGACCCCCTCGACGATGGCGCGCTGGGCGTCCACGTCGAGGGTCTCCTCGAACAGGACGGTGCGGCTGGGCAGGTCCATGGCGACAGAGCCGTTGCTGCCGACGACCGCGCCGTCCAGGGGGCCGTCGGCGACGAGCGCGCCGATGGAGTACGGCTGCCGCCCCGAGATCGCCAGCACGTCGAGGCCGGCGCGCCGGGCGCGCGCGAACGCCTCGCGGGTGCGGGGGCTGATGGTGCGGTGGTCGCTGCGCAGGAGGGTCCCGTCCATGTCGGTGGCGATCAGACGGATGGACATGGAACGGCTCCTACTTCGGTTGATTCAGGTGGACGCGCCCCTGTGGGCGTGCCCGGACCCCGGCGGCCTCAGACGCCGACGGCGCGGCGTCCGGAGAAGGCGCGGCCCAGGGTGATCTCGTCGGCGAACTCCAGGTCGCCGCCGACGGGCAGGCCGGACGCCAGGCGCGACACCGTGATCCCGGTGTTGGCCAGCAGGCGTGTGAGGTACGTGGCGGTCGCCTCGCCCTCCAGGTTCGGGTCGGTGGCGAGGATGACCTCGGTGACGACCGGGGAGGAGAGCCGGCGCAGCAGTTCGGCGATGTGCAGGTCCTCGGGCCCGACGTGGTCGATCGGGCTGATCGCGCCGCCGAGCACGTGGTAGAGGCCGCGGAACTCGCGCGTCCGCTCGATGGCCGCCACGTCCTTGGACTCCTCGACGACGCAGATGGTCGCCTGGTCGCGGCGCGGGTCGCGGCAGACCCGGCACGTGGTGTCCTCGGACACGTTGAAGCAGATGTCGCAGAACCGGACCTTGTCCGCCACCTCGCGCAGCGCGGTCGCGAGGCGCTCGACGTCGTCGCGGTCGGCGTTGAGCAGGTGGAACGCGATCCGCTGGGCGCTCTTGGGGCCGATCCCCGGAAGCCGACCCAGCTCGTCGATCAGCGTCTGGATGGGACCCTCGTACAACGTCGCTCCGCTCAGAAGGGCAGGTTCGGGATCTGCGGCATGGACGCCGCAGCCATCGCCTTGACCTGGCTGGAGGCGTCGCGGAGCGCGGCGACGATCAGGTCGCCGAGCGTCTCGGGATCCTCGGGGTCGATCGCCGAGGGGGCGATGACGACCTGCGTGACGTCGCCCTCCCCCGTCATGGTGACCTGGACGAGGTCGCCGCCGGCGGTGCCCTCGACGGTCGTCGCGGCCAGTTGGGCCTGGGCGTCGGCCATCTGCTGCTGCATGGCTTGCGCCTGGGCGAGCAGCGCGTTCATGTCGAAGCCGCCGCCTTCGGTACCGAACATGGACATGCGGACCTACCTTTCGTCGTGATCCATCCTAGGCGATGGGGGTCGGGCGGCCCCGCCGAGCCGGCCGGGCACGCCCACCGGACGCCGGTCCGGCGCGGTCCCGGACGGGGCGCGGGTCACGGCTCGGGGGCCTCCTCGCCGATGAGCTCGGCGCCGAGCACCTTCGCCAGCAGTTCCCCGGAGCCCAGGGGCTCGTCGTCGAGGGTGATGTCGTCGGGCGACTCGACGGTCTCGGGCTCCTCGGTCGGACCCACCTGGGTCCGCTGGATGTTCGCGCGGGCCTGCTCGGCGTAGGGGTTGGGCGCGACGTCGTCGGGCTCGGGCGGGGTCTGCGGCCCCCGCGGCGGGGGGCCGGGCGGCGGAGCGGCCGGCGGGGCCTCGGGGCCGCCGTCACCCGGCACCACCTGGACCGTCGGCGCGACGCCGAACACCTCCAGCACCGCCTCGCGGACGATCTGGTCGCTGCCCCCGCGGGAGAAGCTCTCCAGCGCGCCGGGGTTGTTGAGCGCCAGCGTGAGGACGCCGTCGGCGAACGCGTGCACCTGGGCGTTCTCGCGCAGGATGATCCAGGTCACCCGGCGGCGTCCGCGCACGGCGTCCAGGACCTCGGGCCAACGGGCCCGCACGTCGGCGGTGCTGAGCTGCGCCGGGTCGCCCCCGGACGCCGCGGCTGCGGCCGCCCGCTGCGGCGGCGCGGCCGGCGCCTCGCGGACCGGTTCGCGGCGCTGGGGCACGTTCACCGACCAGCCGGCCGACTCCCGCGACGGCTCCGCCGCCCCCTCCGGAGCGCGCCGCCCGGAGGGCCGCCGATCCGGGGCGCCCCCCTCGGCGGCGCTGCGCGGGTCGGGAGCGTTCCCGGAGTGGTGCGGGCCGGAGTCGCCCCGCGGGTCGGGAGCGTTCCCGGCCCCGGGGCGCGGGTCGGTGGCGTTCGGCGCGTCGGGGCGCTCGGGAGCGTTGCGCGGGTCCGGGGCGCCTCCGACTCCGGGGCGCGGGTCGGCGTTCGGTGCGTCGGGATGCGGCTCGGGAGCGTTCCGCGGGTCGGACGCGTCCGATGCGTCGGGATCTCTCCGGTTGTCGGGACGCGGATCGGGCGCGCTCCCCGCGGCGTCGCGCGGGTCAGGGACGTTCCGCGACGCGGGCGCGTCCCCGGCGGCGTCCCTCGTGTCGGGCGCGTCGCGCGGGCCGGGAGCGCCCCGGACGCGTGCCGCGCGTCGGGAGCGGGGCCGCCGCTGCGGGGCTCGTCGGGGCCGGGCCCATCGTTCGTGCCCGCGCCGGGACCGGGCTGGACCGGGTCAGAGGCCCCGCTGCCCGGCCATGGCCCGGGCTGCGCCCCTTCGTCGCGTCCGCGCCGGCGCGCAGGGTCGTCCGACTCGCGCGCCGGGGACGGGCCCGCACCGGGTACGGCGCCGTGCCGCTCGATCGCCCCAGGGGCGTCCTGCGGCCCACGGCCGCCAGGCGATCCGGGGCCGTCCGACGCACTCCGCCCAGCGGGCGCGGCGTCCGGCGCGGCGGGGCGCTGGCGCGCGGGGCGCTCGCCGGGCCACGGTGCGGCAGCCTCGGAACCGGCCTCCGCGGGCCGACGCGGCGACGCGGGCTGCCCGGGGGCTGCTCGCCGCGGGGACGCTGAGAACCGGGACGGGCGGCGCCCTCGCCGGACGGGCGCCCGTCGGCGGCCGGATCGCCCGGCACCATCTGCAGGCGACGCTCGAGCCGGTCCAGCCGCGCGTGGACGCCGCGGGCGTCGACGTCGGCGCCCGGCAGCAGCACCCGGGCGCACATCAGCTCGAGGTGGAGCCGGGGCGCGGTGGTGCCGCGCATGTCGGTGAGGCCCTGGGCGATGACTTCGGCGGCGCGGGTCAGTTCGCCGGCGCCCATGCCGGCGGCCTGGGTGGTGAGCCGCTCGGCCTGGTCGGCGGCGACGTCCACCAGGCCGGTCTCCAGGGCGTCCGGGACGGCGGCGACGATGATCAGGTCGCGGAGGCGGCGCAGCAGGTCCTCGCCGAACCGGCGCGGATCCTGGCCGACCTCCATCACCTTGTCGATGCAGGCGAACACGCCCTGCGCGTCGCCCGCCGCGAAGGCGTCCACGATCTCATCCAGCAGGCTCTCGGGGTGTAGCCGAGCAGGCTCGCGGCCTGGGTGTAGGTGACGCCCTCGCCGCCCGCGCCGCCCAGGAGTTGGTCGAGCACCGACAGCGAGTCGCGCACCGAGCCGGCGCCCGCGCGGACCACCAGCGGCAGCACCGAGTGGTCGACCGGCACCCCCTCGGCCTCGCACAGTTCGCCCAGGTAGGTGGTGAGCGTGCGCGGCGGCACCAGCCGGAACGGATAGTGGTGCGTGCGGGACCGGATCGTCCCGATGACCTTCTCGGGCTCGGTCGTGGCGAAGATGAACTTCACGTGGGGCGGCGGCTCCTCGACGACCTTCAGCAGGGCGTTGAAGCCCGCGTTGGTGACCATGTGGGCCTCGTCGATGATGTAGATCTTGTAGCGGCTGTGCACGGGGGCGAAGAACGCCCGCTCGCGCAGGTCGCGCGCCTCGTCGACGCCGCCGTGCGAGGCCGCGTCGATCTCGATCACGTCGATGCTGCCCGACCCGCCGCGGGCCAGATCACGGCAGCTCTGGCACACCCCGCACGGCGTGGGGGTGGGTCCCTGCTCGCAGTTGAGGCAGCGGGCCAGGATGCGCGCCGACGTCGTCTTGCCGCAGCCGCGCGGGCCGCTGAACAGGTAGGCGTGGTTGACCCGGTTGTTGAGCAGCGCCCGCTTCAGGGGCTCGGTGACGTGCTCCTCCCCGATCACCTGGTCGAAGGTCTCGGGACGGTAGCGGCGGTACAGCGCCAACGGCGCCTCGGGACGCCGCCCCACCGACTCCTGCGGGTCGGGCGCGATCTGCGGCGCGGCCGGCCGCTGCGGCGCCGCGACGGGGGCCGCAGCGTCGGGCTCGGACTCCTCGGACTCCTCAGGCTCGTCGGGCTCGTCGTCGGGCAGCGCGTCGTCGGGGTCGATCGGGATCTCGTCCATCTGGTCGAGGTCGATCTCCATCTCGGGATCGTCGGGCGGGCTGGGCTCGCCGGGCAGGATCAACTCTTCTGTCTCCATGCCGAACAGGTCGGGGCCGTCCTGCTCGTAGAGCGCGTGCTCGGCCGCCGAATCGTCGGGTTCGTCCTCGCCGAAGAGCCCGGCCATCGCGTCGTCTGCCACAGGCAGCACCCTACTTGGTGGCCCGGACAGAACTCGCCGCTCCGCAGGACGCCTCGGGGCGGATCGGCCGCCCGTCTCCACCGCTCCACCTGGGGCGCGCGAACCCCCGACACTGTTCCACGGGGACGCCTGCGGTGACCGTCCGGTGTCCTGCGCCGTCGCCCCACTCGGACCGATTCCGTGCGGAAGTCCCGCGCAGACAAGCCACCTTCGCCCGAGACGAGTCGCCCACCTTTGTGACGAGCCGCCCCCGGTTGAGACGAGCCGCCCGGCGCTTCGGACGAGTCGCCCCCGGTTGAGACGAACCGCCCCCGGTTGTGACCAACCGCCCGCGATTGTGACGAACCGCCCCCGGTTGTGACGAGCCGCCCCCGGTCGAGACGAACCGCCCCCAGTTGCGACGAACCGCCCCCAGTTGCGACGGGTCGCCCCCAGTTGTGACGAACCGCCCCCGTTCGGTGCAGTTGCCCCCGCAGCAAAGGGGGCGTCTGACGCAAGAGGGGGCGGCTGGAACCGTCCGCCCGGCGCAGGACCCACCAGCGGGCTCGATCGCGACGCACATCTGAACCAGACGCATCGCCCGAGAATGAGACAAAGTCGCCCGCGGTTGTTACGAACCCCCAGCCGAGCCCCCGCGGTTGTGACGAGCCCCCAGCCGAGCCAAGCCGCCCGCCGTTGTGACGAGCCGCCCCCGGTTGAGACGAGCCGCCCCCGTTCGGCGCAGTCGCCCCCGCTGCAGAGGGGGCATCTGACGCAAGAGGGGGCGACTTGACGGACTCACGACGCATGGCCCAACGGCAGGCTCGGCCGCAACACACATCCGAAGCCCACCACCCAGACGGGGCGACGGACGGCGTCCGACTCGGCGAGCGGCGTCTCGAGCATTCGTTCACCGGGCCGGTCAGCGGCCCGGACGCGAAGAGGCCCCCGCGCACCTGGAAGAGCTCACTTACCCTTGCTGCCTTCCGGCCCTGGGGGAGTTGGGCGAGGTACCACCGCGCGGGGACCCGGGTGTCAGTGTAGCCGACCCGGAAACGCCCGCCCGCAACAGCGGTCCGCGCCGCCCGTCGTGAACTCTCGAGAGCCCCGCGTCCCCCGGCGGAGGTCGGTCGGGTAGCGTGCCCGCATTCCGTGACAAGGGGGTGGATGATGCCGGCGAGCATCCGCATCGGACTCATCGGGCTGGGCACCATCGCCCGGACCCACGTGGACGCCCTGCGCGCCCTGGCCGAGGACGGTGTCGCCGTCGAGATCGCCGGCTACGTGGGAAGATCGGACGCCGCGGCAGCGCTCGGGATCGCCGGACGGCCGTCCACCCTGCCCGGACTGCTGGGCCGCCCTGACCTCGACCTCATCGCGGATGCCTCCCCCAGTTCGGCCCACGCCGAGCACGCCGTCGCGGCGTTGGCGGCGGGCAAGGGCGTCGTGGTGGAGAAGCCGCTCGCGACCACCGCGGCCGACGCCCGCCGCATCCTGGACGCCGCGGGGCCGCGCAGCTTCGGGTCGGTGTTCGCGCAACGCCGCTTCGAGCCCCAGCACCGCTGGCTGCACGAGCACCTGACGGCCGGACGCCTCGGCGAGCCGGTCGCTGCGTCGGTGACGCTGCCCTGGTGGCGCGACGACGCCTACTTCGCCGCGGCACCGTGGCGCGGGCGCGCGCCGGAGGGCGGCGTCCTGCTGAACCAGGGGATCCATTCCATCGACCTGCTGCTGTGGCTGCTCGGGGACGCCGTGGACGCCGTCGGCTTCGGCGCGGCCCGGCACCGCCCCGGCGACGCCGACGACACCGCGGCCGGCGCGATCCGGTTCGCGGGCGGGGCGTTGGCGTCCGTGCTGGCCACCACCGGGACGCCGCCGGGCTCGCCCGCCACCCTGACCCTGCACACCACGACGGGGACGGCGTCCTTCCGCCAGGCCGAGACCGTCGCCTGGACCTTCCCGGACGTGCCCCCTCCCCCGACGCCCACCACCGCCGGGATGGGCGCGTCCGACCCGCGCGCCATCGGACACAGCGGCCACGTCGACCAGTGGCGCGACATCGTCGCGGCCCTCGCCGAGGGGCGCGAACCGGCCGTCACCCTGCGCGACGGGCTGCGTGCCGTGGCGGTCTGCGAGGCCCTCACGGCCGGGAGCCCCCTCGATTCGGTGCCACCGCGGATCCTCGGCTAAGATCCCCCACGGAGGATTCGCCTAGAGGCCTATGGCGCTCGGTTGGAAACCGGGTTGGGTTCACGCCCTCACGAGTTCGAATCTCGTATC
This sequence comes from Propioniciclava coleopterorum, assembly GCF_011393335.1. Classification (NCBI taxonomy): domain Bacteria; kingdom Bacillati; phylum Actinomycetota; class Actinomycetes; order Propionibacteriales; family Propionibacteriaceae; genus Propioniciclava; species Propioniciclava coleopterorum. Next base: position 1,162,410 of record NZ_CP049865.1, read on the forward strand.
CTCCGCCGCGAGACCCCGCCACCCGGCGGGGTCTTTTCGCGTCCGGCTCAGGCGTGGGTGGCGCGGCCGCCCGGGCGAGACCCCAGCAACGGCCGTGCACCGGCCCATCCGGATGCCCGCACCGCCGACTCCCCGCGGGGGGTACGCTGGCAGGCGCCGCCGTGCCCCGACGGCCGAACCAGGAGGAAGCGCCCATGAACCGCCTTGCACGTCTCAGTGCCCTGAGCCTGACGGCCCTCCTGTTGGCGGGATGCGCGACGTCGACCACGGGGACGCCTCCGCCGCTCCCCGCCCCCACGCAGCAGGCCACCGGCGCAGCCCCCGGCCCCGCGCCGACCGGAGCCGGGACGCAGGCGCCGGCCCCCAGGACCCGAACGCCCCCTCCGCCGAGCAGTCCGCCAGGCCGGTCGAGACCCACGAGGCCACCGCCCCCGTCATCCCGGTCCCGGTGGACTCCCTGCCCGCCGACGGCACGCCGATCACCCTGGGCGGCCGCACGGCTGCGCGTCCCGCGGAGATCGACTTCGGCAAGCCGACCACGAAGCTGACGAACCTCCTGTGGGAGGCGTGGGGCAACAACATCGCCGAGGCCCGGGGAGAAGCGCAGGCCACCGCGTCGAGCGCGCGGACCACCGTCCGCGTCCAGGCCGACCAACTGGGCACCTGCAACGGCAAGCCGGCCTACACCCGCCTGCAGTGGTGGTTCCCCGACAAGCCCGAGGCCAGCCAGCCGGCGCCGATCAACGCCTGCACGGGAGCCGAACTCCCCAAGTCCTGACGGCCTTCCTGCGTCGGCGACATCACGCCGCGCAACCTTCCGCCCTCCTCGGTCGTCCATCATGGTGTCCGACGCGCACCCCGGAGGTTCCCATGAAGACCGCCCCATCCCTGGCAGCCCTCTCGCTGCTGTGCCTCATCACCGCCTGTGCCGGCCCCGCTCCGGCGCCGGCCTCCCCCGCGAGCACCCCGACGCCCTCGGCGCCGACGTCGACGCTCACGGCGAGCCCCACGTCCCCGACCCCGTCCGCTGCGTCGTCGGCGTCAGCCTCCCCGTCGGCCACGCCCCCGGCCACCGTGGCGCCGAGTCCCGCGGGCACGACGCGCAGCCCGAGCCCCGAGCGGCCGACCGCGGCGGGACTCGTCCTGGGCGCCGACCTGCCCGGGAAGGCGGACGAGGGGCTGGGCACCGCGAAGCCCCGCACGGTCGACTTCGGCAACCACCCCACCACCATCCTGCGCGGCATCACCTGGAAGTCCTGGGGCGGCGACACCGCCACCGGGACGGCGGAGGCCATGTGGCTCGCCCCGGGCAAGCCGACCGCGGAGGCCACGTGGGAGAAGGCCACCGTCACGGCGTCGCGGCCGGGCACCTGCGGCGGCAAGCGCGCCTACACCCGGCTGACCTGGCGGTTCCCGGGCAAGTCCGGCGAGCAGCCGATCCCCTTCAACGCGTGCACCGGCGAGGGCATCTACTGAGGGCCGCCCCACACCGGCAGCCGGACGACCGCAGCCTCTGCGATCCTGATGCCATGCCGCACCCGGACGCCGACCTGACCCGAGCACGCCTGCTCGACGCCGCGACCGACGACGGACTGGACCGGCTCGGCATCCATGCCCCCGACCGCCCCGCCGTCGCGGGGTGGCTGCGCGCGGTCGCGGACGACCCCGCCGACCTGGCCGTGGTCGCGAGGCTGCGCGCCGAAGTGCTGCTCCCCGCCATCGGCGCCTGGGACGCCCACGCCGACGGTCCCGGGTTCGACGCCGCGCTGGAACGGCACCCGCTGGGCGCCGGCGTCCTCCCGCTGTGCGCGTTGGCGGCGACCGGCGAGGACGTGCTCGCCCACCAGGCGGGGCACGGGCTGGCGTCCGAGATCGGCGTCCGGACGCTGAACGACCTGGGCCAGCAGGTCATGAAGCACCGCCACGTGTACGGCGAACCGGGCCTGCACAACCAGGGCTGGCTGCGGACAGTGTGGTCGGGCGACTTCCTGTGGCTGGGCCGGCTGCAGTTCGAGCCGCGGCTCTCCGACCTCGGCATCGCCGGCGGTCCCGCGCGCCGGGTGCTGTCGGTGCACATCCCCCAGACCGGCCCGCTGACGCCCGCCTCGGTCGACGCCGCCTTCGCCGCGGCGTCGGCGACCTACTCCGCGCACCTCCCCCACCTGGCGCCCGAGGCGTTCATCTGCGACTCGTGGCTGCTGGACCCGCTCCTGACCGACCTGGTGCCGGACACCAACCTGGCCCGGTTCGCGGAGCGCTGGACGCCGTGGGAGTGCGGGCCGGGCGACTGGGCCGCGGCGTACTTCGTGTTCGACGTGAACCCGCCCGGCAGGGCCGCCGCGGACCCCGAGACCCTGCCGACCGACAACACGCTGCGCCGCCGACTGGTCGAGCACTGGCGTGCCGGCGGCCACGTGCGCGTGTGCCAGGGCGTCGCCGACACCCGCCCCTAGATCTCCCGATACCCGCACCTCACGGCACGTCGTGGCCGTGCGACGCGTCCCCTCGAAGGCCGAGCCGATCGACGGGACGGAGCGCGGCGCAGGTTCGCCCGGATCGGCAGCGGCCGGTGCTCCCGGCTCCTATCGTCGTGGCATGCCGTCCGCTCTGCTCGATCAGCCGCTGATCGTTGCGCTCCTCGCCATCCTCGTCATCGTCCTGGTGGTGATGGTCGCGCTGCGCCGCAGAGCGCAGGGGACGCCCGACGCCGAACCGGCCGAGCCCGAGTCGCTCGAGACCGTCCGCTTCCACCTCGCCCGCCGCAACGGCTACGACCCCGCCGACGTGGACGCGCTCGTCGACAAGCTGGCCGCCCTTCCGGACACCGCGGACGGGCACCGGGAAGCGCTGGTCATCGTCGAGGACATCCGGTTCCATCTGGCGTACCGCGGCGGCTACGACCCCGGCGACGTCGACGCGTTCGTGGACCGCCAGGCCGCGCACTACCGGCGCCTGCTCGGCTGACCCCGCCCGCCGCCGGCAGCCCTCGCCGCTGGGGAGCCCTCGCCGCTCGGCAGCCCGAGCCACTCAGCAGCCCAGCCACTCGACGGGCCTCGCCGCCCGGACGCGCTCAGCCGCGGAAGACCTCGAGCACCGTCGGCGCCCCGGCCGGGCGCGACACCACGACGATCGGGTCCCCCGCGGCGATCACACCGGTGCGCAGCACGCGCAGGTAGGGCCCGACGCGGCCCTGAGCGCCGAACCGCTTGACCCAGCCGCGCTCGACGTCCGGGCCCATCCAACGGGCGAAGGTCGCGCACGGACGCCGCGGCGCCGTCACCTGGACCTCGACGGCCTCCCCGATCCGCCACACCTCGCCGATGCGGGCGGCGTTGACGTCGATCCCCTCGGTGCGCAGGTTCTCCCCGAACGCCCCCGGCGGCAGGTCGCGACCGAGTTCCGCCGCCCAGAACGCCGCGTCCTCGGCGGCGTAGGCGTACAGCGCCTGGTCGAGCCCGCCGTGGTGCTTCCGGTCGGCCTGGACGTCGGCGTAGGCGCCGTACGGCCCGACCTTGACCGCGCCCTCGACGGGGCGCTTGTCGATCGCCGTGGTCCCGACGGTCCCCGCGTCGGCGTGCAGCTGGTGGACGACGCACACGGCGACCAGGTGAGGCATGCGCTCACCCTAGGGCGATGTCGTTCCTGTGCCCCCAGCGCCCGGGCCGCGCGGGACGAATCACGCCGGCTAGGGGTGATCCTGCGGGCGTTCCGCACTGGGGGCACCAGGACGACAACGCCACCGGGTCGGCCTGGCAGAATCGCCTGCCATGAGCACCCTCTATGACTACTTCACCGCTCCCTCGGACGCCGCGGCGGCCGCCGTGCTGCCGCGGGTGGGCGGGCCGAGCAGCAACGCCGTCGCTCAGACGGTCGAGAAGAAGAAGGGCCTGTTCGGCCGCCGGACCGAGGTCGAGATCACCTTCACCGAGGACCCGTCGCTGCCGGTCTACGAGACGCTGTCGGTTCAGGGCATCGACCCGGTCGTCCAGCTGGGAACGCTGGAGGAACTGCTGACGGGACGCTCCTTCGACGACATCCTCGACGATCCCCGCGCGGAGGAGATCGCCTCCGACGGGGACGGCCCGCTGGTGCTCAGCCTGAACGACGCGCTCCCCGCCGCGCTGCTCGCCGCGTCGCAGGAGCGACTGCGGGAGGCGTCCGGCGCCTGGGCGCAGGACGAAGAGTTCGGCGGTGACGCCGACCCCGACGACCTGCTGGGGTTCCTCACCGACCTGCGGGACCTCGCGGCGCTCGCGGCCGAGCGCGGCCAGCGGGTGTACTGCTGGGTCAGCCTCTAGCGGCAGGCCGGCCCTCAGGCTCCGTCAGGAAGCGCAGGTGGGGCCGAGCCGTGCGGCCGCTGGCGTGGCCGAACACGCGGGCGTCCGGTGCGATCGCGAAGCTCGCCCGATCCGGGACGCCGACCCGGAACGCAGATCGGCCCGCCCCAGAGGGACGGGCCGACCGCGGTCATCAGCGCTTCACTGCGCGTCGAGGTCCTGCTCGATCAGGGCGGCGATCGCCTCGACGGCCTCGGCGTTGTCGGAGGTCACGATCACCTCGGCGCCCTTCTCGGCACCCAGGGTCATGATCATGAGGCTCGACGCCGCGTCGACGCCCTCGTCGTCGTCGCCGCCGACGAGCGTCAGCAGGATCTCGTCGTCGTAGCCGTCCGCGGCCTCCGCGATGATCGCGGCGGGACGGGCGTGCAGGCCGACGGACGATCCGACGGTGACGGTCTTGCTTGCCATGGGTTTCTCCTTCTTCAGGTGGTGAGGGACAGGCTACTGATCAGACGGCCGCCGCGTCTGCCTTCTTGTGGGTGAACTGCTTCAGCGCGATCACGAGCGCGGCGCTGATCGCCACGCCGGCGGCGATCGCGATCAGGAAGCCGAGGAAGTTCAGGATCGCGAAGAACACGAACACGCCGCCGTGCGGGGCGTAGCTGCCCACGCCCAGCGCCATGGTCAGCGCGCCGGTCACGGCGCCACCCGCCATCATCGACGGGATGACGCGCAACGGGTCCGCGGCGGCGAACGGGATGGCGCCCTCGGAGATGAACGCCAGCCCCAGCAGCCACGACGACTGCCCGTTCTCGCGCTCGGCCTTGTTGAACAGGCCCTTGCGGACGAAGCTGGCCACCGACATCGCGATCGGGGGGACCATGCCGGCCGCCATGACCGCGGCCATGATCTGCAGGGACGCCGGGTTGGCCGGGTCGAGGCCGGCGGTCGCGAACAGGTAGGCCGCCTTGTTGACCGGCCCGCCCAGGTCGAAGCACATCATGAGGCCCAGGACGACGCCGAGGGCGACCTTGGAGCCGCCGGACATCCCGCCCAGGCCGGTCTGCATCGCCTGGGTCAGCGCCGCCAGCGGGTTGCCGAGGAAGAAGTACATCAACCCGCCGACGATCAGGCTGGTCACCAGCGGGATCACCACGACGGGCATCAGCCCGGCGAGCCAGCGGGGCACCTTCCGGGACGCCAGCCAGGCGGCCACGACGCCGGCCAGCAGGCCGGTGAGCAGGCCGCCGAGGAAGCCGGCGCCGAGGGTGACGGAGATCGCGCCGCCGACGAAGCCGGGCGCGATGCCGGGGCGTCCGGCGATGCCGTAGGCGATGTAGCCCGACAGCGCCGGGACCAGGAAGCCGAACGCCGCCGCGCCGATGGCGAACAGGACGCCGCCCAGGTAGTTCAGGCCGGCGCCCCAGCCGGTCGCGATGGCGAGTTCCCCGATGCTGGACGCCTCGGCGCACGCCGCCGGGTCGGCCCAGGACAGGTCGGCGCACTGCCGCGCGGCCGTCGCCCCGGGGGCCAGGGAGATGTCGAAGCCGCCGAACAGGAAGCCCAGGGCGATCAGCAGGCCGCCCGCGGCCACGAAGGGCAGCATGTAGGAGACGCCGGTCATCAGCGCCTGCATGGCCCGCTTGCCCACGCTGAGCTGCGACCCCTCCCCGGCCGACTCCTCGCCCCCGCCGCCGCCGGCGGCGACCTTGCGGGCGGACGGGTTGTCGGCGGCGGCGAGCGCCTCGGTGATCATCACGGCGGGCTCGTTGATCGCCCGCTTCACGCCGGACTCGATGACGGGCAGCCCGGCGAAGCGTGCCATGTCCTTGACGCCGACGTCGGTCGCGAAGATCGCCGCCTTCGCGCCGGCGATCACGGCGGCGGGCAGCGGCGTCACGCCGCCGGAACCCTGCGTCTCGACGCGGACGTCCACGCCCGCCTCCTCGCCCGCGGCGACGAGGGAGTCGGCGGCCATGTAGGTGTGCGCGATCCCCGTGGGGCACGCGGTGACGGCCACGATGACCGGCCGGTCGCCGGCCGGGGCCGACTCGGAGGCCGGCGCGGCCCCAGCGGCCACCGCGGCCCCCGGCGCGGCGGCGTCCGGCTTCGGCTCCACCACGCCGTCGACCAGCGCGACGATCTCGGCCGGAGTCTTCGCCTCGCGCAGCGCCACGAGGAAGTCCTTCTTCACCAGCGCGCGGGCGAGCTTGGTGAGCAGCTTGAGGTGGTCGGCGTCCCCGTCCGCGGCTGCCGCGATGAGGAACACCAGGTCGGCGGGGCCGTCCTTGGCGCCGAAGTCGACCGGGTTCGACAGCCGGGCGAACGCCAGGGACGCCTCGGAGACGGCGGCCGAGCGGCAGTGCGGGATGGCGAAGCCGCCGGGCAGGCCGGTGGCGGCCTTGCCCTCACGCTCGAGGGCGTCCGCGGTCAGGCCGGACGCCTCCGCGCGGCCGGCCCTCTCGACGAGGCCCGCGAGCGAGGCGATGACGTCCGCCTTCGTGGCGCCGAGGTCGACGTCGAGGGCGACGAGTTGTTCGGTGATGAGAGCCATGGGGTCTCCTTGGGGTCGGTCAGGAGAGGGGCTGAGGTGGGATCGCTCAGGCGATCGCCGTCACCTCGATGGGGCCTGCGGGCAGGTCTTGGCGGGTCGGCAGGGTGGTTCCCGGGAGCGACGCGGCGGCCGTCCCGTAGGCGATGGCGGTGGACAGGCGGCCCGGGGCGGGGTCGCCGGACACCTCGGCGAGGATGAACCCGGCGACCGACGAATCGCCGGCCCCGACGGTGCTGGCGACGTCGATCCTGGGGGCGGTGCCGTACCAGGCGCCGTCGGCGTCGACGAGGACGGCGCCCGAGCCGCCCAGGGTGACGAGCACGTTGGCGATGCCGCGGTCGCGCAGGGTGCGGGCGGCCTCGACGATCGCGGTCAGGTCGCCGGCGGCGGCGTCCCGCTCGAACGCGGCGGCGTCCCCGCCGGTGAGCTGCGCCAGTTCCTCGGAGTTGGGCTTGATGAGGTCGAAGGACGCCTCGGGCAGGGCGGCCAGCACGGCGTCCAGGGCGGCCCCGGAGGTGTCGATGGCGACCTTGGCGCCGGCGGCGCGGAGCGCGCGGGTCAAGGTGGCGTACCAGTCGGTGGGGGCGCCGGGCGGCAGCGAGCCCGACAGCGCCACCCAGCGGGCGCCGCGGGCGACCTCGGTGAGCGCCTCGGCGGCGAGCGCGACCTGCTGCGGGGTGAGTTCGGGCCCGGCCTCGTTGATCTTGGTGGTGGTGCCGTCCGGCTCGGTGATCGCCGTGTTCACCCGGACGCGCTGCGCCCCGGACAGCGGGACGCCGATGACCGCGAGCGGCACCTCGGCGCGCTCGGTGAGGGAGCGGTACGCCCCGTCGACGGCGGCGGCCACGACGGCCACCTCGACGTCGGCGTTGAACAGGACGCGGGCCACGTTGACGCCCTTGCCGGCGGCCTGTTCGATGACGCCCGCGGCGCGCTGGACCTCGCCGCGCTCCAGCGCCTGGCCCAGAACGATCGTCCGGTCGATGCTCGGGTTCGCCGTGAAGGTCACGACCGTCGGCGTATCGCCCGACTGCTGCGTGCTACCCATGTCCACTCCCTTGTGGGGCAATGTTGGTATGTCTTTTTCTATCTTGCTTTCGGGGCGTTGGCAAGACCTCGCGACAGATTCGGGTGTGGTTTTACGTGGTTTCGGTCGTGGCGGCTCAGGCGAGTTCCACGTGGAGGCCGGCGGCGCGGAGTTCGGCGGCCTTGGTGGCCGGCAGCTTGGAGTCGGTGACCAGCGCGTCCGCCTCGTCGATCTCGGCGAACCGGACGAGGTACTCGTTGTCCATCTTCGAGGAGTCGGCGAGCACGTAGACCTGGGTGGCGCAGCGGACCATCGCCTGCTTCACGGCGGCCTCGTGCGGGTCGGGGGTGGAGAAGCCGTGCTCGGCCGAGATCCCGTTGGTGCCCAGGAACGCCACGTCGCAGCGCAGCGACCGCAGCACGCCCAGCGCGTGCGCCCCCACCGTGGCCTGGGTCAGGTTGCGGACCTGGCCGCCCAGCATCAGCACCTCCAGGTCCTGCCGGGACGCCAGCAGCTCCGCCGACGACACCGAGTTCGTCACGACCGTGGACACCCAGGCCGGCAGCAGCGCGCACAGCCGCGCGGTCGTGGTGCCGGCGTCCACGACGACCGTGAGCCCGTCGCGGCGCGGCAGCAGGCTGATGGCCCGCCGGGCGATCGCCAGCTTCTCCTCGGGGAAGCTCGTCTCGCGGCTGTCGACGGACGCCTCCGCCAGGCGCAGCTTCTCGGCCGGCACCGCGCCGCCGTGGACGCGGCTGAGCAGCCCGCGTCCGGCCAGGGCGTCCAGGTCCCGCCGGATGGTTTCGGGCGTCACGTCGAAGCGGCTCGCGAGTTCGGCCACGGACACGCGACCCAGTTCGCGGGCCCGCGTGACGATCTCGTGCTGGCGTTCCTCTGCGTACATCTCGACCCCCTTGGCGACCGACCAAGACCAGACTTGATCGGACATGATGAACGGTCCCGGTATACCCATTTTGTGTTGACCCGGCAACCCCGAGGGCGGGATGATCAGGGAGTTCAACCCCCTCATTGCGGAGGAACCATGGAAAAGAAGACCGTGCGCGGAACCGGAGTGGTCGGAGGCTACGCCTACGCCCCCGCCGCTTGGACGCGCCCCGCCCACCTGCCGCCCGCGAGCACCGCCCTCATCGCCGAGGACGATCGCCCCGCGGAGGTCGAGCGGTTCAAGGCGGCCGCCGAGACCGTCGCGGCCCGTTTCACCGAGCGGGCCAGCGCGGCCACCGGCGTCGCCACCGAAGTGCTCGGCGCGACCGCCGCGCTCGCCCGGGACCGCGGCTGGATCCGCGCCGCCTCGAAGCTGATCAACGGCGGCGAGTCCGCCGAGCAGGCGACCGTGAAGGCGATCGCCCAGTTCGTGGCCCAGTTCGAGAAGGTGGGCGGCCTGATGGCCGAGCGCACCACCGACCTGAAGGACATCCGCGACCGCGTCGTGGCCGAGCTGATGGGGCTGCCCGAGCCGGGCGTCCCCCAGCCCACCTCCCCGGTCGTGCTGTGTGCCCTCGACCTCGCGCCCGCCGACACCGCCGGCCTCGACCCGGCGATGATCAAGGCGCTGGTCACCAAGTTCGGCGGCCCGACGAGCCACACCGCGATCATCGCCCGCCAGCTCGGCATCCCCTGCATCGTCGCCGCCTCCGACCTGGAGTCGGTGGTCGAGGGCGTCCCGATCCTGGTGGACGGCACGACCGGCATCATCACCGTCGAGCCGGATCCCGCCGAGGCCGACGACCTGGTGAAGAAGGACGAGGAACTGCGCGCCGAGATCCGCGCCTGGAGCGGCCCCGCCGCGCTGGCCGACGGCACGCCGGTCCAGCTCCTGGCCAACGTGCAGGACGGCGCCGCCGCGCGCAAGGCGTCCGGCTCGCAGGCCGAGGGTGTGGGCCTGTTCCGCACCGAGTTGTGCTTCCTGACCGCCCAGACCGAGCCGTCGGTGAACGAGCAGGCCCGGATCTACGGCGAGGTGTTCGGGGCGTTCCCGGGCAAGAAGGTGGTCGTCAGGACGCTGGACGCCGGCTCCGACAAGCCGGTGCCCTTCGCCAACCACGAGGACGAGGAGAACCCGGCGCTCGGCGTCCGCGGCATCCGGCTCGGGTGGACCAACAAGGGCCTCATCGACCGCCAGCTCGACGCGATCGCGCAGGCGGCCGAGGACAACGGCGTCAAGGACGCCTGGGTGATGGCCCCCATGGTCGCCACGGTCGACGAGGCGTTCGAGTTCGCCGCCAAGTGCCGCGAGCGCGACCTGACCCCCGGGATCATGGTCGAGGTGCCGGCGGTGGCGATCATGCCGCACGCCTTCCTCAAGGAGGTCGACTTCTTCTCGATCGGCACCAACGACCTGACGCAGTACACGATGGCCGCCGACCGGATGTCGTCGAACCTGGCGACGCTGACCGACCCGTGGCAGCCCGCCGTGCTCCGGCTGATCCAGAACACGGCCGCCGCCGGCCAGGAGATGGGCAAGCCCGTCGGCGTCTGCGGCGAGGCCGCGGCCGACCCGCTGCTGGCCTGCATCCTGATCGGCCTGGGCATCACGTCGCTGTCGATGGCCACCAACGCCATCCCGGCGGTCGGCGTCCAGCTGTCGAAGGTGACCCTGGAGCAGTGCACGGAGGTCGCCGACAAGGTGGTCGCGTCCCGCAACGCGCGCGACGCCAAGGAGCTCGCCGCCGAACTGCTCGGCTGAGTCCCCCGCGCCCGACGGCGTCCCTCCCCACGCGGGAGGGGCGCCGTCGCCGCGTCCGCGGCACCGGTTACGAGGCGTGCTGTGCGCGGCACCTGGTGCCAACCGCGGGCCCCCGCCCCCGGCTCCGCCTAGCCTGTGGGCTGGCCACCACCGCGACCGAGGGGAACCATGACCGACACCACGACCGCGCCCGCCAAGGGCGACTTCGCCGCCGCGTCCGGGACCATCTGCCCGCCGCGCTCGCACCTCGCCTCGGACGCCCGGCGCCTCGACCTGGCCGGGACCTGGGACTTCACCCTGACCACGTCCGGGCGCAGCGTGACGGGGACGATGCCTGTGCCCGCGCACTGGGTGCTGCAGGACGACGGCCGCTGGGGCTCCCCCGCCTACACCAACGTGAGCTACCCGTTCCCCCTCGACCCGCCGCACGTGCCGGACGCCAACCCCACCGGCCACTACCGCCGCACCGTGACCCTGCCCGCCGACTGGCCCACGGGCGGGTCGAACCGGCTGCGGCTGCTCGGCGTGGAGTCCGAGGCGACGGTGACGCTGAACGGCGCCGTCCTGGGCCTGACGCGCGGCTCGCGCCTGACCCGCGAGTTCGACCTCGGGGACGCGCTGCGGCCCGGCGACAACGTCCTGGAGATCACGGTGCGGCAGTGGTCGCCCGGCTCCTACCTGGAGGATCAGGACCAGTGGTGGTTGCCCGGCATCTTCCGCGACGTCGAACTCCTGCACCGCCCCGACGGCGGCCTGGAGGACGTCTGGCTCCGGGCGGACTTCGACCCGGCGACCGGCGAGGGGCTGCTGGCCCCGGAGTTCGCCGGCGCGCCCGCCTGGCCGGTCACGCTGTCCTGCCCGGAACTGGGACTGCAGGTCGCCTGGGACGGCCCGGACGACGTCGCGCCGCTGGCCGTCCCGGGCGGCGAGCCGTGGAGTGCCGAGACCCCCCGGCTCTACGACGTGACGGTCGGCAACGCCGCCGAGACGGTCGCCCTGCGCGTGGGGTTCCGCCGCTCAGCGATCGTCGACGGGGTCTGGCAGGTCAACGGGCGCCCGGTGACGCTGCCGGGCGTCAACCGGCACGAGACCCACCCCCGACGCGGCCGGGTGTTCGACGAGGAGGCCGCCCGCGCCGACCTGGCGCTGATGAAGGCGTACAACGTGAACACCATCCGCACCTCGCACTACCCGCCGCACCCCCGTCTGCTGGACCTGTGCGACGAGGTCGGCCTGTACGTGATGCTCGAGAACGACTACGAGACCCACGGCTTCGAGCACATCGGGTGGGAGGGCAACCCCTCCTCGGATCCGCGCTGGCGCGACGCCCTGCTCGACCGGATGCGCCGCACCGTCGAGCGCGACAAGAACCACGCGAGCGTCATCGCCTGGAGCCTCGGCAACGAGGCGCACACGGGGCCCAACCTGGCCGCGGCCGCCGCGTGGACGCGCGACCGCGACCCGTCGCGGCCGATCCACTACGAGGGCGACCACGAGGCCGCCTACACCGACGTGTACTCGCGGATGTACCCCACCGTCGAGGAGGTCGCGCTCGTCCTGGAGCACGACGCGGGGCCGGTGGCGTCGCCCACGCACGAGGCGTCCCGCGCCAGCGCCGAGGACGCGGCCCGCATCCGCACCCAGCCCTACTTCCTGTGCGAGTACGTGCACGCGATGGGCACGGGACCGGGCGGCATCGAGGGGTACGTGGACGCCATGGCGCACCCGCGGCACGCCGGCGGCTGCGTGTGGGAGTGGCGCGACCACGCCCTCGAGCGGTTGCTCCCCGACGGGACGCGGGCGTTCGCCTACGGCGGCGACTTCGGCGAGGCGGTCCACGACGGGAACTTCGTCTGCGACGGCCTGGTGAACGCCGTCTCGCGTCCCGGGGCCGGCCTGGTCGCCTGGGCGAACCTCGTCGCGCCGGTCGTCGCCTCGGTGGACGCCGCCGGCGTCGCGGAGGTGCGCAGCCGGCTGGCCCACGCCGACATCGCGGACGGGCTGCTGCGCTGGGAGTGCGTCGGCGCGGACCGGACGCTGACCGGCGACGTGCCCCTGCCCCGCCTCGCCCCGGGAGCGTCCGTCACGGTCTCGCTCGGCATCGACCCGGACGCGCTGGCCGCCGCCGACGCCGTCACCGTCGCGGTCCTCGACCCGCGGACGCCGGGGATCGCCCCCCGCGAGCCGCGCGAGATCGACCCCGCCACCGGCGAGCCCCGGCTGCCCGCCGTCGGCGAGCAGACCGACGCCGGCCGCGTCGTGCACGTCGCCCAGTGGGTCCGACCGAACGACCCTGGCACCACGCCCGAGACCCCTGCCGGCGCTCGTGAAGCCACGCCCGACACCCCTGCCGGCGCCTCGGGAGCCACACCCGGCACTGCCGACGGCCCGGCCGGCGCCGACGCCGGGGCCGAGCCGCCCGCCTGGGTGCGGGCGCTCCGCCCGGTCGTGTTCCGCGCCCCCACCGACAACGACCGCGGCCACCGCCCCTCGGACGCCGACCGCTGGGCCGACGCCCGGCTGGACCTGCTGGAGCATCGCGTCGTCGGCCGGAACGCGACCGGGATCACGCTGCGCTCCGGCGTCCCCGACGCCGCCCGCCGGATCGACACGCACCTCACCTGGGCCGCGACCCCCGACGGCGTCCGGGTGCGCGCCACGATGGTGCCCAGCGGCGACTGGCCGACGCTGCCGCGCCTGGGCCTGACCGTCGACCTCGGCCCCGCGTGGGCGGAGGCCGCCGTGCGGTGGTACGGCCTCGGCCCGACCGAGAACTACCCGGACCTGGCCGGCGGCGTCCGGGTGGGGACGTTCGCCGCGCCCGGGATCGACGACCTGTGGGCGCCCGAGATCCGGCCGCAGGAGGCGGGCCATCGCGGCGGGCTGCGCCGGCTCACCCTGGAGGGCGCGGGACGGCTCGAGGTCGAGATCGACCCGCACGCCGAGGGCCGGCGCCCCGGGTTCAGCCTGGCGCGCTGGACCCCCCAGCAGCTCGCCGCGGCGCCGCACGCCGAGGACCTCCCCGACCCGTCGGGGGTCTGGCTGACCCTCGACGCCCGGCACGCGGGCATCGGGACCGCGTCGTGCGGGCCGGCCACGGACCCGCAGTTCCGGGTCGCGGCCGAGCCGGTGACGCTCACGTTCACCGTGCGGGGCTGACCCTCAGACGACGACGGAGCGGGCGCCCCAACGCGTGGGACGCCCGCTCCTGGCCGGGGGATCAGGTGGTCAGGGTTCGACCGTGACCTTGATCGCCTCGCCGTTCGCGACCATGTCGAACGCCGCCATGACGTCGTCGAGCGGCACGTGGCGGGTGATCAGGTCCTTGACCGGGATCTGGCCCGTCGCGATGTACTCCAGGGCGCGCTTGTGGTGGTCCGGGGCGGACCCGTTCGCGCCGTGGATGTGCAGCTGGCGGTAGTGCACCAGGTTGCTGTCCAGGGAGATGGTCGGGTTCGTCTTCGGCAGGCCGCCGAAGAACGAGATCCGGCCGTTGCGGGCCGTCATCGCGACGGCCTGCTCCTGGGTGATGTTCGCCGGCGTGGCGGTGATGACGACGTCGGCGCCGCGGCCGTTCGTCATCTTCATGACCTCCTCGACCACGTTGACGGCCGAGCCGTCGATCGTGGCGTCGGGCTGCACGGCGTCCGCGGTCATCTTCAGGCGCTCGCCGTTGATGTCGACCAGGACGATCGTCCCGGCCTTGTGGACGCCGCGGGCGATCCGGACGTGCATGGCGCCGATCGGGCCGGCGCCGAAGACGACCACGAAGTCGCCCTCCTCGATGCCGAGCTGCTCCTGGGCGTTGATCGCGCAGGCGAACGGCTCCGCGGCGGAGGCCTCGTCGTAGCCGACGCCGTCGGGGATGCGGTTGAGGCCGTCCACCTTGAGCACCTCGGCGGGCACGATCATGTACTCGGCGAAGCCGCCGTCGTACTGGTAGCCGACCGAGGTCTGGTTCTCGCAGACCTCCATCCAGCCCTTCCTGCACTCGTGGCATTCGCCGCACGGCACGGCCGCGATCACCTGGACGCGCTCGCCGACCTTGAAGTCGCCCTTGGCGTCCGCCCCGACCTCGACGACCTCACCGGCGATCTCGTGACCCATGGTCGTCACGCGGGTGATGTTGGGGTGGCCGTTGTTGCGGATCTTGACGTCGGTGCCACACATCGAGCAGTTGGCGACCTTGATCTTGACCTCGTCGGGGCCGCATTCGGGCTCGGGGACCTCCTCGAGCCGCACGTCACCGGGGGCGTAGAACCTCAGTGCCTTCATGGTGATGGATCACTCCTCTTCTTCGGGTGTCAGCAGGTCGACGACCTCGTCCACGCTCGTCGCGGTGCGCAGGCGCTCGGACTTGGTCTTGTCGGCCAGGGTCGTGGCGAGCGCCGACAGGATGCCGACGTGCTCGTCGCTGTTGGACGCGATCGGGATGACCACGTACGCGGTCTTACCGTCCCAATCGACGCCGTCGGGGAACTGCAGGAAGCCCAGGGCCGCCTGCTTGATGTGCGTGCGGGCCTCGTTGGTGCCGTGCGGGATCGCGACCCCGGACCCGAGGAACGTCGACGTCTGCAGCTCGCGGGCGAGCATCCCGTCGATGTAGCCGGGCTCCGCGGCCCCTCCGACCACCAGCACGTCACCAGCCTGCCGGATGGCGTCCTCCTTGTCGCGCGCGGTCAGCCCGAGACGGACGTTCCCGCGCGGCAGGACGCCGGCGTCCAGCGTCTTCTTGCGCTTCGGCTTCGGGGCGGCAGCGGCAGCGGCCGGGGCGGCAGTGGCCGGGGCGGCGCCGGTGGCCTCGCCCAGTCCGCGGGCCGACAGGAGGCGGCCCTCCTTGATCGCGGTCTCGACGCGGTCGAAGGCCGGATCGCCCATGTAGTTGGTGAACGGGACGACGATCGCGTTCGGCACCGTCTTGCCCGCGCGGGCGGCGAGGCCGTCCTGGGTGAGCACCACCTGCGCGTCGGCCGGGATCTGGTCGACGGGGGTGTGGGTGACCTCGACGCCGTAGGGCGAGAGCCGCTTCTTCATCTGGGACGCGACCATCACCGAGGAACCCATGCCCGCGTCGCAGGCGATGATGACCTTCCGGACGTCCGCGCCGTTGATGGATTCGGCGCCCGCGACGACCGGGGCGACGCCCGGGGCGGCGAGCATGTCGTGCCCCATCGTCGAGACGGTGTCACCCGCGACGGCGGTGTTGGTGTCGTCCTGCCCGCGGCCGAACTTCAGCAGCGCCGAGGAGACCACGAACGAGACGGCGGCGGCGGTGAACACCGTGGCCAGCATCGCCGGGAAGCCGTCGCGCGGCGTCACCGCGAGGTAGGCCAGGATCGAGCCGGGCGCAGGCGAGGCGACGAGGCCGGCGTGCAGCCAGGTGGCGACGAAGAGGCCGGACATCGAGCCCGCGATGGTGCCGAGGATCATGATCGGCTTCATCAGGATGTACGGGAAGAAGATCTCGTGGATGCCGCCGAAGAAATGGATGATGATCGCGCCCGGCGTGGAGGGACGCAGCGACTTCGGCCCGAAGAACATGAAGGCGAGCAGCAGGCCCAGGCCGGCGCCCGGGTTGGACTCCACCATGAACAGGATCGACTGGCCGGTCTTCTGGACGTCGAGGGCGGCCAGCGGCGTGAAGATGCCGTGGTTGATGGCGTTGTTGAGGAACAGCACCTTGGCGGGCTCGACGAAGATCGACGCCAGCGGGAGCAGGTTCGCCGCGACCAGGAAGTTGACGCCGCCCGCCAGGATGCCGATGAGCACGGCCAGGACGGGGCCGACGCCGAGGACGCCCAGGATCGCCAGCAGCATGCCGATGATGCCGATCGAGAAGTTGTCGACGAGCATCTCGAAGCCGGAGGGGATCTTCTCGGAGGTGAGCTTGTCGAAGATCTTCAGGACCCACGCCGCGAACGGGCCCATGATCATGGCACCCAGGAACATCGGCGTCCCGGACAGGGTCGACAGGTCGGTGATGCCGCCGATGATCGCGCCCATCGTGGCGATGGAGCCGATCACGGCGCCACGCTGGCCGTGGACCATCCGGCCGCCGGTGTAGCCGATCAGGATCGGGAGCAGGAAGTAGAGCATCGGGCCGACGAGGTTCGCCAACGTGGCGTTGGGGACCCAGCCCTTCTCGATGAAGAAGGCGGTGATGAGGCCCCAGGCGATGAACGCGCCGATGTTCGGCATGATCATGCCGGCCAGGTAACCGCCGAACTTTTGGACACGGGCCCGGACGCCGGGGCCCTCCAGGTTCTTGTTGACGCGTGCGTCAGGAAGAGTCATCGGTGACCTCCATGTGTCGGCCGGCCGCTTCCGTGCGGTCGGGCGGGCGGCTCACGCCCACGTCGGTATCGTGGCGACAAACACAGGCGAAGTCAAGAGGTACCGACACATTCAGACATTTCTCATGTCTGATCGTGTTGCTTCCCCGCGACGCCCTGCCCCGGATGGGGTGGCGCCGGCGCGCCGCCCACCGCAGCAGCCGCCCGAGCCGACGGGCGGGCCGGTCAGTCGAGGAGCGTCAGGCCCAGGTGCAGCGCGAACTGCTCGGCGAACCCGGCGGCCTGCTCGGGCGTGATCACCACACCGCGCAGGCTCTCGAAGCCGGCCAGCGCCCCGACCGTGGCGCCGCGCAGGTCGACGGAGGTGAGGCGGGCGGCGTCCAGGCGCACCTCGCCGATCACGCAGCCCCGGAAGGCCAGCCGCTCGACCCGCGCCTGCCCCAGGTCGAGCTCGCCGATCCGGCAGTCCTCGAACAACAGGTCCCGCACCTCGGCCGAGCGGAGGTTCACGTAATCGAGCTTGCTGCCCGACACGGCCACGGTCCGGACGTCCGCCTCGTAGAGTTCGGCGGCGCCGATGCGGGACGCCGCGACGCGCACGTCGCGCCAGGCGCTCCGGGCCGCGCTCAGCAGCGGCGCGTCCAGCCGCTCGATCCGCGTCTCGACGAAGCGCGCCCCGCGCAGGTCGGCCCCGTCCGCGACGAGGCCGTCGAAGGCGCACTCGTGGAACTCCACGCCCCGCAGATCGCGCCCGGACAGGTCGACGTCGGCGAACCGCAGCGCGCGGTGGTCCAGATGGGGCTCCACGTCGGACGCCTCCGCGTCCTCGAGCCCCTCCAGGACGAGCGTGTCGATGACGGGCTCCGCGACGGGCGGACGACGACGGACCACGGGATCCCCACTTCCTTCAGGCAACCCCGCCAGTATCCCCCGCGGCGGCCGGGGGCCCCGCCGAGCAACATGCGCTTGCATCACGACAGTTCACGATATATCGTTAGTGTCATGGTGTACGACACACGAAAGGAACCACCATGAACCGCACGTATCACGAGAACAACGACTTCGACCCCGACCCCCGCTCGCAGCGCGGCCCCGCGGCCGTCGTGGCGGGCCCCGCGGCGGCGCCCCGTTCGGCGGCCCCCGCTTCGACGCCGACGCGCCCGGCCGGAGCTTCGGCCCGCGCTCCGCTCCCGACTTCCCGGCCCCGCCGGAGCCGCAGCGACCGTTCCGCGGCCCCCGCGGCGAGGCCTTCGACCCCGACCTGGACGGCCCCCGCGGCCCCGGTGGCCCGCGCGGCCGTGGCGGACGCCGCGGTCACGGCCCCCGCGGCGGACGGGCCGGACGCGGCGACGTCCGCGTCACCATCCTGCGGCTGCTGAGCGAGGAGCCCATGCACGGCTACCAGCTCATGCAGACGATCTCCGAGCGCTCCCACGGCCGCTGGACGCCGAGCGCCGGCGCCGTCTACCCGACGCTGTCCGCGCTCGCCGACGAGGGTCTGATCACCCTGGTGGAGACGGACGGCCGCAAGCTGGCCACCCTCACCGAGGCGGGCACCGCGCACGTCGAGCAGCACCGGGCGGACTGGGCCGACCCCTTCGCCGACGCCGAGGCGTCCGAGGGGCCCGAACTGCCCGCCCTCATGCACGAACTGCACGGCGCCGTCCGGCACGCCGCGCAGGCGGCGACCGGCGCCCAGCGCGTCCGGATCGGCGAGATCCTCGCCCAGGCGCGCAAGGACGTCTACGCGGCCCTGGCGGGCGGCGAGGACGACACCGCGACCCCCGGCCCCGGCGACGCCTCCTGACCCCTCCCGGAGCACAGCGGTGCCCCGCCGACGTGGACGCGTCGGCGGGGCATCGCCATCTCCGGTCCCGCCTCGCTCGGGGACCAGGCTCTCAGGCCGGCAGCAGCCAGCCGCGGTCGCGCGGGAAGTCGACCTCGACGAGCTCGTCCTCGGCCAGGATCCCGTCCGGGTCCGGGTCGGAGACGACCGCGATGATCGTCCCGGCGTCGGTGTCGATCTCGTACTCCACCACCGAGCCGTAGAACACCGCCCGCAGGACGCGCCCGCGGCTGCCCGTGACCAGCTCGCCCTCCGGGGCGTCCACCGAGCTGCGGCGCAGGTGCACCGACTCCGGACGCACCAGCACGACGTGCGAGGACGCCGCCGCGGCCCCGGCTGCGGCGTTGAGCTCGCGCTGGCTGCCCAGCACGTCGACGCGGGCCCGGTCCCCCAGCACGGTGACGCCGGCCGGGTCGAGGAAGTTGGCCGACCCGATGAAGTCCGCGACGAACACCGTGGCGGGCCGCCGGTAGATCTCGTCGGGGGTGCCGATCTGCTCGATCCGGCCCTTGTTCATGACCACGATCCGGTCCGAGAGCGACATCGCCTCGTCCTGGTCGTGGGTGACGTAGAGCGCGGTGATCCCCAGCTTCTGCTGCAGGTTGCGGATCTCGGTGCGCATCTGGACGCGCAGCTTGGCGTCCAGGTTCGACAGCGGCTCGTCGAACAGCAGCACCTTGGGCCGCATCACCATGGCGCGGGCCAGGGCGACGCGCTGCTGCTGGCCGCCCGAGAGCTGGTTGGGCGCGCGGTTGGCGAGCTTGACCAGGTCCATGGACGTCAGCGCACTGTCGACGGCCTCGTCGATCGCGGCCTTGGTCATCTTCTGCAGCTTCAGCCCGTAGGCCACGTTGTCGCGCACCGACAGGTGCGGGAACAGCGCGTAGCTCTGGAACACCATCGACATCGGACGCTTGTCGGGGGTCAGCCGCGTCATGTCGGCGCCGTCGAGCAGGATGTCGCCCGACGTCGGCGTCTCGAAGCCCGCGACCATGCGCAGCGTCGTCGTCTTGCCGCAGCCCGAGGGGCCCAGCAGCGTGACGAACTCGCCGGGCTCGGTCTCCAGGTTGATCCCGTCGACGGCGCGGGTGGCGCCGTCGCGGCCCTGGAACTCCTTGACGAGGTCCTTGAGGACGATCCGGCCGGAATCGTGGTGGCGGTCGGTGTTGGTCATGCTCCGGCTCCAATCTGGGTGCGGACGTCGTTGCGACCCCGCAGCAAAAGGCTCATGACGCCCATCACCGTGACGACGATCAGCAGCAGCAGGACGCAGAACGCGAACGCGTTGCCGAAGCGCCCGGCGTCCACCTCGGCGAGGATCTGCTTGGTCATGATCTTGGTGGAGGGCGTGGTGATGAAGATGATCGGCGACAGCGTGGTCATCGACCGCGCGAACGCGTAGATCAGGCCCGCGAGGAACGCCGGGCGGATGAGCGGCAGGGTGATGGTGCGGAACGTGGTGAAGCTCTCCGCGCCCAGGGACGCCGCCGCCTCGTCGATCGACGGGTCGATCTGCTGCAGCGCCGCGATGCCGGAGCGCTGCCCCGAGGGGAGCGACCGGATGATGTAGACCATCACGATCGCCATGGCGCCGCCGAAGATCGCCGCGCCGCCGCCCAGGGCCGGCAGCAACTGGAAGGTCGTCCCACCGATGGTGAACCGCAGCGGGGTGTTGAACGCGATGGCGTACCCGATGCCGACGACGGTGCCGGGGACGGCCAGGCCGAGCATGCCGAGGAAGTCGAGCAGGCCCGAGCCGCGCTTGACTTTGCGGACGATCAGCCAGGCCATCACCATGCCGAGCAGGCCGGCGATCGGCGTCGCGATCAGGGCCAGCATCGTGGTGTCGACGATCGACTCGTTGCCGATGCCGCTCAGCACGTAGCGGAAGTTGTCGAGGGTGAACTCGTTGTTCACGCCGAGGATCTTGGTGAACGCGCCCACGATGACGGTGAGGTAGATGCCCGCGACCAGCGCGAGGATCACCACGCCGGCGATCAGCAGCGGGATGCGGCCGGCCGGGTCGGTGATGAGGCGCGGCTTGCCGGCGGGCTTGCCCGTCACCGTCACGGTGCTGCTGCGGCTGACCCAGTACTGCTGGATCACGAACACCAGCAGGGCCGGCATCAGCAGCACCAGCGAGTAGGCGGCGCCCGCGGCGACGTCGTACTCGCCCGTGATCGCGATGAAGGCGCGCGACGCCAGCACGGTGTAGTCGCCGCCGATGACCAGCGGGTTGGCCAGGTCGGCGATCGCCTCGACGAACAGCAGCAGGAACGACGCCGCGAACCCGGGCACCATCAGCGGGAGCGTGACCTTCCAGAAGGTCTGCCAACCGGACGCCCCCAGGTTGGAGGACGCGTCGTCCAGGGCGGGGTCGAGGTTCTCGAGCATGCCCTTGAAGTTCATGTACGCGACGGGGAAGAACGACAGCACCAGCACCAGCGTCAGCCCGGGCAGGCCGTAGATGTTGGTCTCCAGCCCGAGGATGCCGTGGGTGATGATGCCGCGGCGTCCCAGCAGCGTGATGACGGCCGTCGCGACCGCGAACGGCGGCGAGACCACCGGGAGCAGGCACAGGATGTGGAAGATCTTCTTGCCCCTGAAGTCGACCTTGACCTGGATGTACGCCAGCAGGAAGCCCAGCAGCGTCCCCAGGAGGCCGACGAGGATGCCCAGCACGAAGGTGTTGAGCACGATCTGCCGGTTGACCACCGAGGTGACGACCGAGGTCATCACCTTCACGCCCTCCGGGCTGAACGCCTGCCCGAAGATGGCGGCCAGCGGGTAGAGGATCAGGATCGCCAGCACGACCAGGACCACGGCAACCACGACGACCGTGGACACGTCCAGGGCCTTGCGGCGCCCGCGGGCGCGGGGCGTCCGGGCGGTGGGCACCAGGGCGGCCTCGGCCGCCGGGTTGCTCATGGCCATGGTGGTTACGACTTCGGCTGGGCGGCGACCTCGGCGTCGAAGCGCGCGGTGAGCTGCTTCTTGGCCGCGGCGGCCTTCTCGAAGTTGTAGTCGACGAGCTTGATGGTGCTCAGGTCCACCATGCGCGGGTCGGACTTCGCCTTCGGGTTGGTGTGGAGCTGGTAGGAGCCGACCGTCGGGCCGATCTCCTGCGCCTCGGCCGACAGCGCCCAGTTGGCGTAGGCCTTGGCGGCGGCGTTGTTCGGGCCGCCCTTGACGACGGCGACGCCGCCGACCTCGTAGCCGGTGCCCTCCTTGGGGAACGACACCTCCAGGTCGGTCATGCCGCGCTCCTTGTACAGGACGCAGTCGTGGCTGAAGACCAGGCCCACGGCCGCCTCGCCGCGCCCGGCGATCTGGCCCGGGGCGGTGCCGGACTTGGTGTACTGCAGCACGTTGGAGTGCATCTTCTTCATGAACTCGAGGCCCTGGTCCTCACCGCCGCGCAGGACGACCTGCGTCCACAGCGTCGTGAAGGCCGTGCCGGAGGTCGACGGGTGCGCGGTGGAGACCTGCGACTTCAGCTTGGGGTCGAGCAGCGCGTCCCAGGAGGTCGGGATCTCGACGCCCTTCTCCTTCAGCACCTTGGCGTTGGAGCAGAACCCCAGGGCGCCGACGTAGACGCCGTTCCAGAAGCCGTTGGCGTCCTTGTACTTGTCGGGGATCTGCGCGGCGTTCTCGGGGTGTACTTCTCCAGCAGATCCTGGCCGGCCGCGGCGCCGTAGCCGTCGGCGGGGCCGCCGTGCCAGACGTCGAACTCGGGGGCGGCCTTGGACGCCGCGAGGCGCGCCACGGTCTCACCCGAGGAGAGCCGGACGAACGAGGTCTGGACGCCGGTCTTGGCGGTGAAGGCCTTGGTCCACGCGTCGCAGACCTCCTCCATCGCGCCGCAGGCGACGGTGAGCTTGCCGCTGAGGGCGGCGGTGCCCTGGCCGCCGGTGGCGGCGGGGCTCGCGGTCGGGCTGGTGTCGACGACGCAGCCGCCGAGGCTGAGGGCCAGCGCCGCGGCGCCCGCGACGACTCCCCATGAACGCTTGATCATGTGAACGACTCCCTTGACGATCGAGGCCCGACGGTGGGCCTGCTTCAGCGTAGGAGCGGCGCCGCGGCGGCCGGAACGGGCCGGGAAGCGGCGAACATCACGCTTCCGTGATGCTTGTCACGGACGGCGCCCCGCGGTGACGAAACGGTAACCGCGGCCGTGCTCGGTGGCGATGCAGGGCTCCGCGCCGGCGTCCTCGATCTTGCCCCGGAGCCGGTAGATGGCGGTCCGCAGCGCCGCCCGGCCGCCCCACCGGTCGCTGTCGTGGCCGATCGCCTCGAGCAGCCGATCGGTGGCCACCAGCGTCCCCACCTCGTCGGTGAGCAGCCACAGCAGCCGGAACTCCGAGGGGGTCAGGTGCAGGTCGCGCTCGCCGCGGCGTCCCATCGACAGGGCGGCGTCCAGGGTCAGGTCGCCGACCCGCCGGCGCGTCCCGACCACCTTGGCGGGCTCCCGGTGCGACGTCCACCGCAGGATCGCCCCGACCCGCAGCACCAGTTCCCGCGGGCTGAACGGCTTGGCCAGGTAGTCGTCGGCGCCGGCCTCCAGGCCCTCGACGCGGTCGGCGGCGGCGTCCTTGGCGGTGAGGAGGATCACCGGCACCGACGCGTGCTCGCGGATCCGCTGGCACAGCTCGAGCCCGCTGGTGCCCGGCATCATGACGTCGAGGACGACCAGCGCGATCGCCTCCTCCTGCAGGACGCGCCAGGCGCGCTCGGCGTCCGGCGCGGTGCGGACCTCGTAGCCGGCGGCGCCGAGCGCGAGTTCGAGCATGGCGACCATGCGCGGCTCGTCGTCGACGACCAGGACGGTCTGGCTGCTCATGCCGCGAGCCCCGCGTCGGCGGCCGGCTGCTGCCCGCGCCGCGGCAGGCTGCACAGGATCGTGGTCCCCACGTTGACGGCGGAGTCGACCAGGCAGCGGCCGCCGTGCAGTTCGACGATGCGACGTGTGATCAACATGCCCAATCCGTTCCCCGTCTCGCTCTTGCCCGCCAGCCCGCGGCGGAAGAGCTCGCGGGTCTGCACGGGGCTCATCCCCGTGCCGTCGTCGGTGACCACGATGAGCACTCCGTCCTCGTTGGGGCGCACGGTGACCGCGATGCGCGCCTGCTCGCCGGCGTGCCGCGCCGCGTTGGTGATGAGGTTCGTCAGCGCCTGCCGGATCAGGTCCGGGTCGCCCATGATCCGCGGGGAGGCGCCGCGCGCCGACAGCGTGATCCGGTTGGGGTACAGGCTGCGCAGGTCCCGCACGACGCTGTTGGTGACCCGGCGCACGTCGACCGTCGTGGCCCGGAATGCGAACAGCTGCGCGTCGATCCTGGCGTCGGTGAGGAGGTCGGCGGCCAGCGCGAGCACCTCGGACGCCTTGACGTCGATGGTGTCCACCAGGTCGTGCTGGATGTCGGTCAGTTCACCGGCTGCCCGGTCCAGCAGCAGTTCGGCGGCCCCGCTGATGAGCGCGATCGGCGTCCGCAGCTCGTGGCTGACGATCGCGACGCGGTCGGCGCGGTCCATCGCGAGCGCCCGCCAGCGCCGGTTCTCCTCGGCGAGCTCGTCGCGGCGCAGCCGCGCCCGCCGCAGCGTGACGAGCGCCCCCGCCAGCCCGAGCGCCAGCAGGGCCGCCAGCACCGCCAGGGCCTCATCCATGCGGTGAGGTTAGCGCCGCGGAACGCGGTTGCCGTGCGCCACACCCGATCCGGGTCCGGCGACTCCGCGGGACGGCCCCGTCGCCGGCGCGTGCGGGACGCAGCGGCGGGAACTCAGCCGCGGGCGCGAGCGGGACGCAGCCGCGGGACGGCTCAGTCGCGGGGCGTGAGCGGCACGTAGCGGCAGCGCTCCAGCAGCGGCAGCCCGGCCGCGGCGTCCTCGAGGCGGACGCGCAGCGCGTCCGCGTCGGGGCCGTAGAAGTAGAGCGCGGTCTCCAGCGGACCGGTCCAGTACGACCACAGCCGTCCGGTCTCGCCGACCGCCGCAGCGAGCGCGTCCACGGTCGCCTGCAGGTCGCCGGCCGCGTAGACCTCGGGGTCGAGCCGCGTGCCGTTGAGGCGGACCGCCAGCCCGTCGAGGACGCCGAACGGCGCGGCCACGCCGTTGACGACGACCGCCGAGCCGCGCGGCAGCCCGCGCTCCAGGTCGAGGACCGCCGTGACGACCCGCTCGGCGTCCTGGGGGCCACCTCGAGGTGCGCGAGCACGGCGGCGGGCTCCCCGTGGGTGCCCACCTCGAGGCTCGAACCCAGCATCCGCGACGTGGGCGAGGTGTGGGTGAGCAGGTCGGCGAACAGCGCGTCGATGGCCTCGGGGAGTTGCGCCTCCTGCAGCCGCGCGTTGATCCGGACCGTGATCGGCAGCCCCTGTTGCGTCATGGAACCATCCGACCACACCCCGCGCCGCCGCGTCGACCGGGGCCGAAGTCGGCGCGGGCGGAGGGCCGGGATCGGGGGCGACGGCGTCCTCGGCGCCGACGCATTGAGGCAGCACCCCACCCGGGGCGAGTGGGTGCCGGACTTAGGATGCAAGGCGTGGAGTTCCTGGAACCGGTCCTGATCGGGCTCGCCGTCGGCCTCGTGGTCGGCGCCCTGGGCGCGGGCGGCGGCATCCTGTCGGTGCCGATCCTGGTCTACCTGCTGCACCAGGAGCCCCACAACGCGGCGGCGAGTTCCCTGGTCATCGTCGGGTTCACCGCCTGCACGAGCCTCATCTACCCCCTGCGTCGCGGGCTGATCCCGTGGGCGCGCTCGCTCGCCTTCGGCGGGGTCGCCGTGGTCGGCTCCCTGCTCGGATCCCGGCTGTCGCTGCTGGTCGACGGCACCCTGCTGATGCTGCTGTTCGGCGGCCTGCTGAGCGTCGTCGCGGTCGCGATGGCCGCCCAGGGCGTCCACAACCGCCGCCAGGAGAACAGCGGCGACCACTCCGACGAGCCGCTGACGCTGCCGAGCCCGTCGGCCCGGCTATGGGTCAAGACCGTCGCGGTCGGGTTGGCGACGGGCCTGCTGACCGGCTTCTTCGGGGTGGGCGGCGGCTTCATCGTGGTGCCGCTGCTCGTGCTGGTGCTGCGCGTCCCGATGCGGCGGGCCACCGCCATGTCGCTGGTGGCGATGATCCTCGCCTCCATGGCCGGCCTGGTGGGCCGGATCGGCACGGACGTCGCCATCGACTGGCCGCTCACCCTGCTCTTCACCGCCGGCAGCGCCGTCGGCGGTGTCCTCGGTGGGCCGCTCGCCGCGCGCGCCCGCCCCTCGACGCTCACCCTCGTCTTCGCGGCGCTGCTGGCCGGCGTCGCCGTCGTCACGCTGGTCAACACCCTCGGCGGGGCGCCCGCGTGACCGACGCCCGCCGGTCGTGGCACCCGGGGCGTCCGGTCGATCTGGAGGCGCAGTGGTCGGCCTGGCGGAGGGGCGCCGGCGACCCCTCCTACCGGATCGTCGGCGCCGAGCACTGGCGGGCGCTGGTCACCCCGAGGGCGCCGCCACGCTGCGGGCGCGTCCGGACGGCGACGGCGTCGAGGCCACCGCGTGGGGGCCGGGCGCCACCTGGGCGCTGGACGCGCTGCCCGCGCTGCTCGGCGACGCCGACGACCCGGCCGGCTTCGAGCCGCGACACCCGGCGCTGCAGCGGGCGCACGCCGCTCGTCCGCACTGGCGGGTCGGACGCGGCGGCTCGGTGTGGGCCGCCCTGGTGCCCGCCGTGCTGGAGCAGAAGGTGACCGGCCAGGAGGCGTTCGCGGGCTACCGCAGGCTGCTGCGCCGCCACGGCACCGCCGCGCCGGGGCCCGGAGGGGAGCTGGGGCTGCGTCTGGTGCCCGACGCGGAGCGGCTGCGGACCATCCCGTCGTGGGAGTGGCTGAAGCTGCCCGCCGACGCCGCCCGCTCCGACGTGCTGCAGCGGGCCGCCCGGGTGGCGCCCGCCCTGGAGCGGACGCTCACCCTCCCCGGCCCGGACGCCGACCGCGCGCTCCGCAGCCTTCCGGGGCTGGGCGTGTGGACGTCGGCGGAGATCCGGCAGCGCGCGCACGGCGACGCGGACGCGTTGAGCGTCGGCGACTACCACGTGGCCCGCTCGATCACGTGGGCGCTGCTCGGCGAGGAGCGCGACGACGCCGCGATGCTGGAGCTCTTGGAGCCCTACGCCGGGCACCGCTACCGGGTGCAGCGGCTGCTCGAACTGGCGGGGACGGGACACCCGCGCCGCGGGGCGCGGATGGCGCCGCGGCGTCACCTACCCGGCTGAACCGGGGCCGAACACGCCGAAACGGGACGAGGGCCGGACGCCGCGCGCCCGACCCTCGCCCCGTTCGGGCGGCCCGTCCTCAGCTGAGGATCCGCAGCTGCCACGGGTAGGTGTACGGCTCACCGTTCCACGCCTTGAGGGCGCCGACGATGCCCAGCACGATCGCGCCGAGGCTGCCGAGGATGATCATCGGGATGCCGATGATGGCGAGCACGACGGTGAAGCTGAGGATCCAGCCGATGATGCTGACCAGCGCCATCGTGATGGAGAAGTTGAAGGCGCCCGCGGACGCGTTGCGCACGAACGGGGAGCTGTCCTTCTTCACCAGCCACACGATGAGCGGGCCGAGGAACGTGAGCCAGCCGGCGGAGACCACCGCGGCGATGGGCGCCGACAGGTGGGCGAGCATCGCCCACAGCCGGTCGTCACCGTTGGCCTTGCGCTGGTTCCCGCGGCCGTACTGCGGCGAGGGGATCTGCGAGTACGACGGCGGCACCTGGGAGTACGGGTTGCTGGAGTACGAGGAGCGGCCGGCGTCCGCGTTCGGGAACGGCGGGGGCGCGTCCATCGGGTTCGCCCAGGGGTTGCCGCCCTGGGGGCTCTGCTGCTGGTTCTGGGCGTTCGGATCGGTCATGTATCCAGAATGCGGCAGCCTCCCGCGCGGGGGAAGGGGTGCAGGGGATGCTTCAGGGAGCGCTCCGGGTGAGCCCGAACCAGCACCCTGACAAGGCCGGGCGCCGAGGGAGGCGTCAGCCGCGCCGGGCCAGGTACTCCTGCAGGGCCCGGGTGGTCTTGGGACCCCAGATCCCGTCCGGGTTCGAGCCCACGACCGCCTGGGTCTTGCGGGTGGTCTCGGGTCCGCGGACGCCGTCGACCTTGGCGCCGACCTTGGCCTGCAGCGCGCGGGTGGTGTTGCGGCCCCAGATGCCGTCGGCCGGCGTGCCGACCCACTTCTGCATCGCGACGATGGTGGGGCGGTCCAGGATGCCCGACACGGTCACCGTGCCCGACGACGAGCCGCCGCCGGTGCTGCCGCCCGAGCCGTCGGTGGGCTGCGCGTTGGCGTCGGCCCCACCGTTCTCCTTGGTCAGGCCCGCCCTCTGCGAGCAGACCGGCCACGCGCCCGGACCCTGGGTGTTCAGGGTCCGGCGCGCGATGGCGATCTGCTGCGCCTTCGTTGCCTGGTGGGCGTACGGCGCGTACGTGGCCCCGCCGAACGCGCGCCACGTGGACGCGCTGAACTGCAGGCCGCCGTAGTAGCCGTTGCCCGTGTTGATCGCCCAGTTGCCACTCGACTCACACATGGCCACCCGATCCCAGACGGTCTCGTCCCACGCCTGCGCCGACCCGGACATGACGAGTCCGGTGAACATGACGGCGCCCGTGACCGCGCCGGTGACGGCGGTGCGGAGCGCGATGCGCGAGGCGAGCATGGCTGGGATCCTTCCTCAGGTGACCCGACGCACGTTGCCAGCGAATCTGAGAGGAAGTCAAAGGGTCAATGATCAATTCTCAGGTACGGGTTGAGAGTCGCCGCGCGCACCGAACAGCCACCTGAGGACGGGGAACTTTCTCCTCAGCTCTGGTTGTAGAACGAGCCCGTCAGGTGTTCGAGGTCGTCGATGGCGGTCACGCCGGGAGGGGCGATCACCAGCACGTAGGCGGTGACCCGGTCGATGTTGCCCTGCAGGCCGAAGACCAGCCCGGAGACGAAGTCGACCAGGCGGTGCATGTCCTCGGCGTCCATGCCGGTCAGGTCCAGCACGACGACGTCGCCGGCGCGCACGTGCTCGCCGATCAGCCGCGAGTCGCGGTAGGACGCCGGGTGAAGCACGGCGATGCTGCGGGGCTGCGCCATCAAGGGACTCCTCTCCTGCCGGACAGTCTTTCAGAGCCCCCGCGCCGTCGGGCGGCAACCCGCCGGGCACCGGGGTTGCCAACGTTGTGAAACCCCCAGCATCGCGCCTTGAAACGGTTGAAAATGGAGTCATGGAAGCTCCGTCGACCGCCGCCATCAACCTCCGCCTCGCTCTGCTGGGTCAGCCCCTCGTGGACGCCGACGACCTGGCCAACGACCGCACCATCGCCCCGCTCCTGGCGCGGCAGCGCGAGATGTCCCGCCGCCTGTCCGAGCGCCTCAGCCCCGTCGATCAGCGCATCCAGGCGTTCCTGGACGACTTCCTGCAGGGAACGTCGGTCTCCCCCGAACTCCCCCGCCGCACCCTCGTGCTCGACCAGCCGGGCATGGCGCGCGAGTTGTCGCTGCCGGTGCACGGCGACGAGTTCAGCTCCGAACTGCTGTCGAGCTACCGGCTGCTGAACGGCGTCCTGCACAACCCGGCCAACGACCGCCGCACCACCGCGGGCGTGTTCCACGTCGCCGAGGGCGGCCTGCCGATCCCCGACGACAAGATCGCGGTCGACCGCGACGTCGCCGCCCGCATCTTCGCGGCCGCGTTCGACGCGCCGGCCGAGGCGCTGCGCCTGCCCTGGTCGTCCGCGGCCGCCCAGCCCGCCGAGTGCTTCGTGTCGCTGCTGCTGCGTCCGACCGTCGTCCCCGGTGTGGAGGGCGTCACGACCGACAAGTCGCTGGAGGTCCGCTTCATCGTGCCCGGCGGCATGGTCGCCAACCTCGACTTCGTCGAGTCGATCTTCGGCAACGCCGGCGACCCCTACCTGCCCGAGAACGACTCCTCGCTCGACCCCGAGCACTGGACCGGGCACACCGGCCTGGTGGTGCTGGCGCCGCACCTGACGGCGCTCACCAAGAAGGAACTCGGGATGCCGCACGTGAGCGAGGCCACCGAGCGCCAGAAGCGCGACGGGCAATGCTGGGAGACCGAGGACGAGCGCTACAACGGTGGCTCGGCCTTCAAGTTGTGCCTGCGCGACGCCCGCGGCGTCATCGCCACCGTGATCGCGGACAACTACTTCGGGTACTGCAAGAAGGAGGTCAAGACCCAGATCTCCTACTCCGCCAACCTCTACGGCAACGCCGAGGAGGAGCACGCCGGCGGCGCCGTCGTCTTCCCGGCTTACAACCTGGGCACCGAGTGGACCGACGACCGGACTCCCGAGGGCTACACGCTCGCCGACGTCGTGGCGCGCGACCCGGAGGCGTTCGAGGTGCACCCCGAGGGGCACGCGACCGTGGTGGCGTGGCCGCACATCACGGTGGTCCCCCGCGGCGCGACCTTCTCGATGCGCGAGCAGTCCATCACCTGGGGCGACGGCGAGGACCGGCGCACCATCAAGCTGCTGGCCGACCACACCTACATGACGCCGAGCGGCTATCGCGTGCACGCCAAGCACCGGGAGACCGATCAGCGGCAGTGGCACCTCGTCGGCACTTCCTCGACGCCGACGCACTGCCACAAGCCCGCGACGGTGTCGGGCGGCGGCAAGTCCGAGATCAGCAAGTCGATCCTGGACGCCTTCGTCTTCGGGTCGGTGTTCACCGCCGACTTCGGGGCGGACATGGACCAGGTGCAGGCGCTGATCGACCGCGACTACTCCGAGCGGTTCGCCGACGCCGGCCGCAACGGGACCGACCACCGCGGCATCCTCAGCCCGGAGCGCTCGCTCGGCTCGGTCATCAAGCTCATGACGACCTCGCGCCGCTTCACGGCCGAACACAACGCGTTCCTGGCCACGATCCCCGAGCACGTCAAGGAACTGCTGTTCACCGTCAAGCGGTTCTACAAGCCCGAGTGGGGCACGCAGTGGCGCGAGCACTTCAGCGTCATGATGCTCAACGGCCGCGAGGGCAACGAGGTGCGCCTCGACGGCGCCGAGATCGTCGCCAACTACCTGCGCGTGGGCTTCGAGGCGGACGGCTCCTGGCGGCTGTTCTCGCTGCGTCCGGACTTCTCGGCCGCCGCGAAGGTGCAGTCCGAGGATGACATCACCGCCTCCACGGTCGTGCCGGGCTCGGCGGTGCCGGCCTCGGACGTCCCCGCCGAACTGTCGCGCAAGATCGTGCAGAACTGCGAGCGGCTGCTGTTCCAGCGTCCGGACGACGCCATCCACCGCGGCTACGACAAGCAGACCGAGAAGGACATGGCGCGCGAGGGCACGTTCATCTCCAACTTCCAGCCGCTGACCCACGACGACGCCCGCGCGATGGTCGAGGACGTCCAGGCGCAGTCGGAGTTCACCGAGCCGATGGCCGACCTCATCGAGAAGGCGGCGTCCCTGCCCCAGGACGCGTCGCCGGAGTACTTCGTGTGCTCCGCCGAGCCCCGCATCGTGAACGGCAAGCGGTCCAAGAACCCGCGCTACCTGCAGGTGCGCCCCGACCTGTCCAACCCGGACGCCACGGCGTCCGCGGACGTCTCGCTGCACCTGCTGCGCCAGGTGTCGCTCGCCGAGCAGTGCCCCGCGCCGGTGGACGTGGTGGCCGCCGGCCGCCGCAACAACGCCGCCGAGCCGGGCGTGCCGCCGCTGTGCACGTACAACCCGCTGCACTACATGGAGTTGCCCGAGCTGTTCATGGAGTTCATCAGCTCCATGACCGGCAAGTCGCCCTCCACGACGGGCGCGGGCTCCGAGGGCGCCATGACCAAGGGCCCGTTCAACGCGCTGCCGGCGATCTTCGACCTGAACGCCGCGTTCCTGTCGTTCGCCCTGACCGGCTACGACGGCTGGCTGTCCTCGGCCGGGACCATCGGGCCCCGGATGCGGATCGACCACGACTTCTCGCTGCTGGTGCCCGAAGTGTTCAGCCGGATGACGCCCAAGGAACGGGACGCGGCCACGCTGATCGAGCAGGGCTACCTGGAGCGGTTGACCGACTTCGAGCACGACGGCGAGCAGGTCCTGGCCAGCCGCCTGGGCTACCGCATGAACGAGGCCTTCGCCACACAGTTCTTCGGCCGGATCTTCCTGCACCCGGACGTGGTCTTCACCTCCGAGATGCTCAAGCCCGAGACCCAGGACCTGGACACGTTCGCCACGTCGATGGCCACCATCGTCAAGACCCACCAGCGCGTCGCGCAGGCCTACTTCGACGACGGCACCATCTCCGAGGCGATCCCGCCGCTGCGCGGCCTGCTGGAGATCATGGCCACCGGCACCACCGCCGACGGCCTCACCCTCGACGACGCCGCGTTCCGCGACCAGTTCACGCGCGACGCGGTGCTGGCCGCCGACTGGTACGCCGCCCGCCTGGACGCCAAGCGCGACGAGGACCTCGCCCACCAGGAGCGCAGCGCGCACGACCTGCGGCACTTCCTGGGGCAGGAGGCCAACGCCGAGGCCGCCGAGCGGCTGGGCCTGGCCGAGCGGCTCGCCGAGATCGAGGAGGCCATCGAGGCGATGTCGGGCCAGGAGTACCGCGACTCGCTCGTCGGCACGATCGGACGCCAGCCGCTGAGCCGCTGACGCATCCCGCCGCGCCCGCGGCGTCCGCCTGGTTCGGACGCCGCGGGCGCGGCCGTCCGGGTCGGAAAGCGGGACCGACAGGGCCGTACGATGGGCAACCGCGGCGGTGATCCGGGCTCCGCATGATAGGAGTGGGCCGTGGAGGACAGGAACATCATCCGGCTACCGGGCGTCGAGCGGACGTTTCACCGGTACAAGATCCTGTTCGTCCTGCTGCTGCCGCTGGCGATGTCGCTCATGGCGATCTCGGCGGTCAACGTGGCGCTGCCCACGATCGAGCACGGCCTGGGCGCCACCCCCACCGACGTGCAGTGGATCCTGTCGGGCTACGCACTGACCTTCGGCGTCTCGCTGATCCCGTCGGGACGCGCCGGCGACGTCATGGGCCGCGGCACGCTGTTCATCGCCGGGCTGGTGCTGTTCGTGCTCGCCGCGCTGGCGTGCGGGCTGGCGACCACGCCGGAGCTTCTGAACCTCGCCCGCCTCGTGCAGGGCCTGGGCGCGGGCATGTTCAGCCCGCAGGTCACCGGCATGATCCAGCAGTACTTCACCGGCGGCGGCCGGGCCAAGGCGTTCGCGCTGTTCGGCCTGGTCATCTCGGTGGCGGTCGCCATCGGTCCGGTCCTGACGGGCGCCATCATCAGCGCGCTGGGACCCGAGTCGGGCTGGCGCTGGGCGTTCCTGCTCTACACGCCGGTCGGCCTGCTCGGGATCATCCTCGCGACCGCCTGGTTCCCCTTCGAGACCGAGCGCGCGCGCCGGGCCGCAGGCCGCGGCGGCGGCCGCGTCCGGCTCGACCTCGACCCGGTCGGGACGCTGCTGCTCACCGCGACGATCCTGTGCGTGATGTTCCCGTTCATGGCGCACGCCGCCTGGGCCTGGTTCCTGCTGCTGGCCGCGCCGCTCCTGGCGTGGGGCTGGATGCTGTGGGAGAAGCGGTACGCCGCCCGCGGCCACGACCCGATGGTGGACCTCAACCTGTTCCGGTTCCGCTCGTTCCGCAACGGGATGCTCGTCTCCGGCACGATGTTCCTCGGCGTCGCCAGCACCTTCGCGGTGCTCGCGCTGTTCCTGCAGTCGGGCCTGGGCCTCGGCGCGCTGGAGACCGGCCTGATCGGGCTGCCGAACGCCATCGTCAGCGGCTACTCGTCGCTGTGGTCGGTGAAGTACGTCATGGGACGCGGCCGGCGCCTGGTGGTGGCGATGATGCTGCTGATGGCCCTGGGCACCGTGCTGAGCATCCTGGTCGCCGTCCTGATCCCGCTGGGGGCGCCGTGGTGGCTGCTCGGCCTCACGCTGGCGCTGAACGGCTTCGGGATGGGCGCGATCGGGTCGGCCAACCAGACGCTGGCGATGCAGTCGGTCCCGGCGCGCCACGGCGGCACCGCCGGCGGGCTCAAGCAGACCCTGGAGCGCATCGGGGCCGCGCTCGGCAACGCGG
The DNA here is from genome assembly GCF_011393335.1 of Propioniciclava coleopterorum. NCBI lineage: Bacteria > Bacillati > Actinomycetota > Actinomycetes > Propionibacteriales > Propionibacteriaceae > Propioniciclava > Propioniciclava coleopterorum. The sequence continues at coordinate 1,196,186 of NZ_CP049865.1, forward strand.
TGGTCACCGGCCTGCTGTTCGGCCTGGTGCAGGCCGGCATGGGCTGGACGTTCGCCTTCATCGGCGCCTACGTCGCCATCGCGATCTTCATCCTGTGCGCGGCGACCCTGGCCGTGGTGGACGAGCGGCAGCACCGCGCCTGACCCCACCCACGACCGGCGACCGGCCGTCGAACCCAGCCGCGCGCCGGGTCCCGGCCCGTGAGAGGTGCGGGTGGCGCCCGCGGCGTCCGGCGGGGTGCTCGAGCGGTCGGGCGGCGTCCGGGACGAGGCCGCCGGCGGGGTCAGAACCCGGCGAACCGGACGGCCGCGGCGGCGAGCGCGCCGACCAGCACCACCACGATGTAGGGGGCGCGCAGCCACAGCGCGACCGCCGCGGCGGCCAGGGCGGCGATGCGCGCGTCCAGGACGACGGCGGTGCCGGTGACGAGGGTGTTCACCGTCACCAGCGAGGTGAGCAGCCCGACGGTCATGCCGGCCGACACGGTCGTCACCCAGGGGCGCTCCAGCAGCGAGTCGGGCACGAGGAAGCCGGACAGCTTGGTCAGGTAGGCGATGGCGCAGGCGCCCAGCACCCAGACCCACATCTGCGTCATGGCTTCCTCCGATGCTGCGCGACGGCCAACGCCCCCGACACCGCGGCGGCGATGATGATCGGGATGCCGGCGGGGACGAACGGCACCGCGACCAGGGTGACGAACGCGGACGCCACCGCGATGGCGCCGGCGTCGCGGCCCTTCAGCCGTGGCCACAGCAGCCCCAGGAACGCGGCGACCGCGGCGCCGTCGAGCCCGAACGCGGCCGGGTCCCCGATCTGGGAGCCCAGCAGCGCGCCGAGCAGCGTGAACAGGTTCCACATCACCCAGACGCCGACCCCCGCCGTCCAGAAGCCGCGCCGGGACTCCGCGCGGTCGGGTTGGGACAGCGCCGTGGCGGTCGACTCGTCGATGGTGAGCTGCGCCATCACCGGCTTCAGCGCGGCGCGCGGCCGCAGCAGCGCGTTGAGCTGCACCCCGTAGACGGCGTTCCTGATCCCGAGCAGCGACGCGGCGGTCGTGGCCGCGGCCAGCGTCCCGCCGCCCGAGATCACCCCGATGAAGGCGAACTGCGAGCCGCCGGTGAACATGAGCATGCTGAGCACGACCGCCTGCCCCACGCTGAGCCCCGCGGCGACGGCCAGGGCCCCGAACGAGACCCCGTACACGCCGACGGCGACGGCGATGGAGACGCCCATCCTGACCGCGGGCGTCCACCAGGTCGGGGCTGGAGAGGCGGGCACGCGTCGATGGTAGGACGCCGCCGCCCACCCGCGCGCCGGGCGCCGTCCCGCGGGCGCCTGACCGGTCAGGCCCCGAACTCCGCCGCGACGCGCCCCCTGCGCGCGCTCAGGTCGTGGAGCGTCTCCTGGCTGAGGTGGTACTCGGAGCGGCGGTGCGCCGGATGCCCCACGAGGCTGTCCCGCACGGCTGCGGCCGCCTGCTCCCGCACCGCTCGGGGCAGCGCGGCGTCCTCGGCGAGTTGGAGGGCGGCGTCCAGTTGGCGTGGCGAGTGGGTGTCGAACGATCCGCCGACGAGGTCGGTGCCGTACGCGCGCCGGCTGATGCACCACGCCACGGCCTTGCGCGCGCCGCGTGTCGTCCGCGCGATCGCGTCCCAGCGGTCGAGGGTGGCGCCCAGCGCGTCCGCGCTCGCCAGCAGAAAGGCCGGCACAGCGTCCCCCATCCGGTCCGCCGCGGCGCGCTGCCAGACATCCTCGGGCGGGTCGGTGAGCGCGGCCACGTACTCGCGGGTGGCCGACATGAACGCCCGGGTGTCCTTCGCCACGACGGCGGCGATCTCCTCGGCCCACGGGCTGCCCGCCCGGAGCAGCACGCGCAGCATCCCGACCGCCGCCGGCAGGCCGGGCGCATGGTCGTCGGCCTTCTTCACCAGGACGCGCTTGCGCCAGCCGCGCCGCAGCGGCTCCAGGTCGGCGGCGGTGATCGGCTCGGGCGACGCGTCCAGGATCGCCAAGGCGACCGCGATCCGGCGCTCGGACGCCTCGGGGTCGGCGAACACGGCCCGCAGCCCGGCGCCGTGACGCTCGATCAGGTGCTCCATGCCCTCCAGGTCGCTCACGCGCGGCGAGCGCAGCGTGACGCCCGGGTGCGGCGGCAGGCCCGCCTCGGCGCGCACCGCGTCCACCGCGTCGTCCCAGCCGGCGCACGTCCGCTCCAGGCGAGCCCGCCGCTCGGGCGTGAGCGGTGACCACTCCGGGTCGCGGGCGGTGAGCTCGAGCCGGGCGCTGTGCCCCCGGCCGTCCGCCGACGCGGCGACGAGCAGCCGGACCCGCAGCGGCAGGTCCAGGGTCAGGACGTCGAGGACGCCCCGGGCAGCACGTTGCTCAGCGAACCGGTGACGTAGGTGAGCATGCGATCGGGCGCGTCGGCGGCGATCAGTTCCTCCAGCAGGTCGCGCCGGGTGGCGATCGGGTCGGCACCCGAGGCGTCCGATTGGGCGAAGAGGTCGCGGGCGGCGTCGGCGTCGCCGGCCAGCGCGGCGTCGTGGCGCTCGCGCAGGGTGTCGTGCGGGGCGAAGCGCTGCCGCACCGCCAGCGACGCGGTGCCGGCCGCGATCAGGCGGTCCGCGGCGGCGGCGGCGCGCGGATCGTCGGCGGCGGCGAGCACGAGCGGCGACCACGCCGCCCCGGTGGGGGCGCCGGGCGCCAGGGCGGCGTCCAGGTCGCCGGCGGTGATGAGGTCGCGCAGCCGGAGCGCGGTGGCGGCCTGGTCGCGCAGCGACTCGGCGGCGTGCCCGGCCACCAGCGCGTGCAGGGCGGCCTCCTCGCCGGGACGCAGCGGCGCGAGCGGGCGGGCGACCGTCAGCTGCGGCAGGCGGGTCGCCCAGGCGTCCGTGTCGGCGAGGTCGGCAGGGGCGACGTCCAGCGCGAGGACGAAGGGGGCCTCGCGGTGGGTGCCGCCCGTCACGGCCACCCCGAGCGGGGACAGGGCCGTCTCGAGGCACTGCCGGACGGCGTCGGCGTCCCCGCCCCAGAACACGTACTGGACGGGCTCGCGCCACTCCCCCGCCGGGGTGAACGCGTGCAGCGGCCAGGGCCAGCCGAGGTAGCCGAGGACGTCGGGGCGGGTGGTCGCCAGGCGGGCGCCGAGGTCGTGCAGCTCGTCCTGGTCGGCGAGCCGGCTGCTGGGCGGGATGAACGCCACGGCGCCCGGACGGCTCAGGGCGGCGACGATGTCGCTCAGGCTGGACACGGGGGGCTCCTCTCGGCGCCGCCGAGGGGCCGGCGCGCGTCCCCGACTGTAGCGGGGCCGGGGCCGCCGCCCGGTCGGGGACGCGGGGGCTAGCTGTATGAGGCCAGGACGTTGTTGACGCGTTTCGGGGTGGCGGATCCGGGCGGTTTGCCGTCGTGCGCGCCGTGGGGCCGGTGGTAGTTGTAGTGCAGGTTCCAGGTCTCGAGCGCATTTTCGCGTTGCTGCTCTGATGTCCAGGTTCTCGCGTAGAGGAACTCTTCGGCGAGGATGCGGTTGTAGCGCTCGACCTTCCCGTTGTGCTTGGGCGTATATGGCTTCGTGCGCTGATGTTCGGCACCATTCAGGGCGGCGGCGAAGGCGTTGGAGCGGTAACAGGAGCCGTTGTCGGTGATGATCCGCTCGATCTTCACAATCCCGTGGTTGGCGAACCAATCGCGGGCGCGGTTCAAGAAGGCGACGGCGGTGGGGCCTTTCTCGTTGTCGAGCGACTCGGTATATGCCAAGCGCGTGTGCCCGTCGATCGCGGAATGCAGATACGCGTATCCGGCTCGCGCTCCGCGTGTCTTCGCACGGGTTGCGGCTCTGGCCTCGTGGCTGTCTTTGCCGTGGGCGCGCCAGCCACCGCCGTCGGGGATGCGCCCGACCTTCTTCACGTCCAGGTGGATCATGTGCCCGGGATGCTTGGCGGTGATCGTCTTGATCTCCCGGTTCACCTTGCCGTTCGGGTCGATGAACCGCCGGCGGCTCAACCCGAACTGAGCCAGGTAGCGGGTGATCGTGCGCCGGCTGACCGTGGTTCCGCCCTCACCGAGCTCGAAGGCGATGCGAGATGCCGACCACTTGTGCTCGCGCCGCATCGACTCGATCCGCGCCACCGTCTCGCCGAGTGTCGCGGTCGGCTGCCGAACCGGAGCAGACGAGCGATCAAGCAGCCCGAGTTCGCCGAACTTCCGATAGCGGTTCACCCACTTCGATGCAGTCGCACGAGAGATGCCCATCTCGGAGGCCACGTGCGCTATTGGACGGGTGCGGCAGCGTTCGATGAGTCGCTTGCGGCCTTCCGGGGTGAGAGGGGCGTTTCGGTGGGTCGTCGCAGTCAGGGTGCGGCCTTCCCTCCTCTGTCGTCAGACGTGGAGAAGCTCGTCACGACGCGTCGATGAGTCGTCGAACCGCGTCGTACGACGGTTTGGGCGCGTAGTCGTCGTAGAGGAGTCCGAATCCGTTCTGCCAGTTGCCGTCGCTGATCCCGTCGCGGAGTGAGAACAGCTCGTACACGCTCACCTCGCCGGTCACGGCCACAGCCTCTGCGACGGCTTGCAGGATGCGCGCCTGCTTTGCCTCGTCGCGGGTGTGGCCGGTGGGCCAGCCGGTCTCGGTCACGTGGATCGGCGTTGCTTCGGAGATTCCGGCGTCGCGGGTGACGTGGCGCAGCGTGTGGACGAGGAACTGGGCTCCTGCGCCCACTTTGTCTTCCGGGAGGGGGCGGAAGACGTCGGGGAACATGTCGAGGCCGATGAAGTCGAGTCGCGCGGTCGAGTCCGGGCCCAGAGCGTCGACCATCGTGGTCCAGAACGCTGGGTCGGCGACTCCCGCGCCGTTCACGCCGATTCCGACATTCGCGCCCAGCTGGTCGCGTTCCTCGAGTCCGGCCTCAACTCCCGCCGCGACCGCTTCGAAGCAGCCGGGGAAGCCGCCATCCTGTGGGTACGGCACATTGAGTTCTTCGCCGACCTGGACTTTCCCGCCGCCCCATGCGGCAACATCTCGAACCGCCTGGCGCACGAACTCTGCGTAGCCGGCAAGGGCCGGCTCGGTGGCGCGATAGCACGCAGTGAGGTCCATCAGCCGTCCGCGTCCGGTGTAGTTCGCGGGATCGGCCGGGGCTGCGACCACGCCGGGCTCGGGCTCTCCAGATCCCCGATAGTGCCGATAGCAGCGGATGTAGAACTGCTCCGCATCGCCCTGCAACCGGTCAAGGGCGGCGCGCGTACGCTCCACATCCTCTGGTGGCGTCACAAGCGGAGTCAGCTCCACCAGATCCGCCGCGATCACACCGGGCCAGATTCCAAATAGCATAACGAGCTCCCAAGTAGTCGTATACGGGCATCATCATCGTAGCCGTATACGGCCATGCTCGCTAGCATGGACCCATGCCGACCAACGCGCTCGCCAACCCGCTCGTGCTGCCGATCCTGGGGCTGGTCGCCGAGCAGCCCGGGCACGCCTACGCCCTGTTCAGCGAGCTGCGCTCGCGCTATGCCTACATCAGCGTGCGCAACTCGACCGTCTACACACTGCTCAACACACTCGTAGAGGCCGGCTGGCTGCACTCGGAGCCGAGAGACACAGATCGACAGACGTTCCAGCTCACCTCGGCAGGCCGACAAGCTCTAGCCGAGCGAGTCGAGCATGAGCTCCGAGATGGCGCTCTCGGCAACCGCACCGCATTCATGACCGCACTGGCCTACCTCGGAATCCTCACCCCGACCGAAGCGGCAGCCGCACTGCAAAGTCGCGTCGACCGCATCCATCAGGAGGAAGAGCGCCTTGCAAGCGCGCTTGACGAGGCTGGAAGCGTCCCCGAACTACACATGATTGAAACCCACTACTACCGCGACCAGCTCAATCACGAACGCTCATGGCTGGATGCGACCGTCCGCCGCATCCGCTCCAATACCCTCGCCTGGCCCAGCCGGAAGAGCTAGTCGCCTGACACAGGCGCACGCCACATGACGGGACTCGTCCGCCCGCCGGCACCCGCCCACGAGGTTCCCGTCAACAATGTCCTGGCCAGCAACATCTAGCCACGAGGTGACACCTCCACGCTCGGGACATGATGACCTGGTGACGTAGCGCTGCGGGCGTTATCGAGTTGTGAAGGATGCATCCTTCAAGTCTGGAGAAGACCCGCTCGTTGCTGAGTTCCCTGCTCGCTGCGCGGAGGCCGAGGCGCATCGTTCGCGGATGCGCGCCCTGGCGAGGATGGCGAGGCTCACGGGGCCGATCCAAAGGAACTTGAACCCGTTCCAGAGCAACAGTGCAAACAGGAGGTAGAGGCTCTCGTGCCAGCCGTTCCGGATAAGGGTGACGCACATCGCAGCGGCGAAGATGTATCCGCCGCCCAGGAGGAGCATCGCGGGGATGCCCCATCTGAGGCCTCGGCGGGTGCGGATCTTGTCGAGGAGGATGTTCGTGGGCATCCAGCAGCGCAGGAATCTGCGGGTACGGATGCTGTCGTCCCAGAGTCGCTGGAAGAGCGTCATGGCGGTGTCTCACTTTCACACGGGAGCTATGTCGGTGCGGCTGGTCCTGTGTGGTGAGTGCCCGCCTGGTGTCGGGCGGCCTGCTTCGCCCGCTAACGACGGGTTCGGCGCGTGATTCTTCCTGCCTGTTCCAATTCTACGCCTGACCTCGTCGGCCCGGTAAGCGTTGCAAGCCCTTGCGCTCAGTAGTGACTTCGGAACCGATCGGTCGGACTTTTGGCTCGACACGCCGAGAGCAAGCGTGAAAAGGAAGCGGAGCGAAATCCTGATCGACAGCCCTCCTGCTGTGTGTCGATCGAGCCGTCCCTGCCGATCGGTCACTAACGGGCATTGCAGGGCTTTGCATCTTGACGTCGCAGAGGAGCGTCGCAAGGTGGCATCACATGACGCAGCACGAACCGACAATCGGGACGATCCTGTTTGAAATGGTTGCGTGTGTCAGATGTGATTTCATGGAGCCATGAACAGCACAACGCCCGCACCAGGTGGTAAGTCGGATGCAGCAACACCTGCCGAGACCCGGGAGTACATGACCAAGCTCTCGGGACGTGGGTATGCCCAGATCCGACACATCCTCGTGCAGCTTCCCGAGGAGGGGCAGTCCCGCGCGAGCACGCTCGCACGAATGGTGACCGGGCGTCGCCATCGGGAGCTGTTGCTGTATCTGCTGCTAGTGTCCTGCTGGAACTGGCTCGAGGAGAACCATGAGCCGCTATCCGCAGCTACCTGGATCCGCGCGCTGACCTCGAAGGACGGCGTCACCTGGTCGCCTTCCACCCTGTCCCGATCGTGGAAACGACTCGAAGAACTCGGGCTGATCGAAGAGCGGAAGCGTGACGACCGTCTGGTTCGCGTCGTTCCTCGACGAGAAGACGGCACAGAGACGTATACCGCTCCAGCCGGGCGGAAGGACCGCTGGAACACCTACTTCGTTCTACCCGATGAATTCTGGACACAGGAGCTCTTCGCGAAGCTGTCCCTGCCTGCGCTGGCGCTACTGCTCGTCGTGGCGAAAGAGACCAGCTACCAGGGTGAGTGCTGGTTCACCTACAACCGCATGGACGACTGGTACGGGCTGAAAGCCAGATCGGTGCAGACGGGCGTGAACGAGCTCAGAGAGCTCGGCCTCTTGGTGTCGCGCGAGGAATCCGTCAAGGCTCCGCTTTCTCCTACGGGCAAGACTGTGCGGACCTACTACTCCCTGACCGGGGAGTTCAGCTACGCGGCACGGTCCGCCCGGCAGAAGACCGCGCAGAAGGAAGCCCAGGCGCGAGAGCGCAAGAAGGCGGCTGCGCCGAAGGTTCGAATGAAGCCCGCCAAGCAACGTAAGAAGAGCAAGTAGGAGTAGGCAGCGAGACATGCGAGACGAGAAGGAGGTGGTACGGATGATCAGACCCAGATTCAGCGACGCCGGGTGGAAGACGGTGCGTTCGGCGCTCGACAGTTGGCCGCGCACACTGCGTCTCGCTGTCATCATGCTGGTCGCATTCACGCCTCCTGTCGCCCTCGCATGGCTCGCCGTCGAGCGGTTCATGTGACCTGATGTCTTTCAGAGGCGACGCTCAGAGGTTCGGGGAGCCGAAAGCAGAGCAGCGGCGTGCTCACCGTCCCGTGAGGTCATCGCAGAGAGCTGCGCTTGGGCGCGTTCGTAGTCGATGCGCTGAGCATCGTCGCCGGGCACCGCTCCGAGTGGGCTGCTCGAGGTGACGCCCCATCGGTCGCGGTACGCGATGATCGCCCGTGCCGCAGCCTCACCCTCTGCGGGAGCGGTCTCGTCGAGTCCCGTCAACCAGGGCTCTGGCTGCTTGAGGAGGTTCTCGACCAGGGCATCGATGCGCTGCTCCATGAGCTGCTCCCGCTCGTCGAGGGCTTGCCTCATCGCGGGATCGGTGATCCCGGTCGCGCGCGGGACCAGGCCGGCGATCATCCCGGCGGCCCGCTGCGGAGCAGGCTGGTAGGCCGCCGTGATGCGCTGGAGCCTGTAACGCAGCAGCGACCCGAGATCCTGCACCTCGTCCAGTCCTCCAACCTGGATGATGCGCGGGAGAAGACTGTCGATGTCGTGCCCGTCGGCTTCGAGCCTGCGCAGCTCGGTGGTGAGGATCCCGAAGGCGTCTGTCTCGACGAGCTCGTCGATCGTCTCCGCCGTGAGGCCTCCGGCGTGCAGGAGGGCGATCCAGCGTTCCTGTCCCGCGACTTGTGCGATGGTGTCGTACTCGGCCGCGAGTTGCTCGAGCGAGCCCCAGAAGTCCTGCTCCACGGTGATCGTGTCGTGCGCGGAGAGCTCTGCGCCGGGATGCTGCAGGATCCCGTAGAGGATGCTCCGGGCGGTGTTCTGCAGGTCCTCACGGTGCTGATGCTCCTCAAGGTGATGCTCGTCCGTGGCGACGTAGACGCGGTTGGATTCGCGGCCGCGGGTCATCGCGACGTAGAGGGATTCTCGGGTCACTTCCGGTGAGTGGACGACCGCGTGTGCGGTGTCGACGGTGGACCCTTGGGCACGGTGCGCGGTGACGGCGTAGCCGAGGTTCTGTAAACGCACCTACCTCTCACACGAGTAGGAAGGTGGGGCCGAGAGATGGGCCACGAACAGCAGGAACAGACCACGGAAGCGTTGCGGGCGGTGGTGTACGTCAGGATCAGTGACGACCCCGAGGGCACCGAACGCGGCGTGGATCGGCAAGAGGTCGACTGCCGCGCCTACGCCGAAGCCCACGGCTGGGAAGTCGCAGCCGTATTCCGAGAAAACGACACGTCGGCGTTCAAGCAGCGCACGATCACACTCTCTTCGGGTGAGCGGGTGCGGCGGGTTGTTCGCCCGCAGTTCCGCGCCATGCTCAAGAATCTCGCGGACGGCCAGGCGCAGGTGATGGTCGCGTATGACTTGGATCGGGCGGTGCGCGACCCGAGAGATTTGGAAGACCTCATCGACGCGAAGGTGCTCGGCGGGTTCACCGTCCGCTCCGTGACCGGCTCGCTCCGGTTGGATACGGATTCTGATGTGGCGATGGCCAGGGTGCTGGTCGCGATGGCGAACAAGTCATCGGCGGATACTGCCCGTCGTGTCGCACGGGCAGCGAAACAGCAGGCCATCGAGGGTGCCTGGCACGGCGGCCGGGTGCCGTTCGGATACCGGGCCGAGGCAGGCGCGCTCACGATTGATCCGGTGACGGGGCCGCTGGTGGTCGAGATGTACCAGCGGGTGCTCGCCGGTGACTCCCTGTACCGAATACGGAAGGAGTGGAACGAGCGCGGCATCCTCACCACCCACGGATGCAGGTGGTCGGATCGGACGCTCAAGATGGTGCTCTACAACCCCTCCAACAAGGGCGTGCGCGAGTACCGGCCCGTCATGCCGGACGGGAGCCGCGCGCGAACCTCGAAAATGCAGGTGAAAGCGGCGTGGCCCGCGATTGTTGACGAGGACACCTGGCAGCAAGTCTCCGACGTACTCGATGCCAGGAAGAAGGCCCGGAACTTCCACCAACCCGGAAGTGGTTCGGCGGTGCGGATGTACCCGTTCTCGGGGTTGATTCGCTGCTCACTGTGCGGGACGGCGATGATTCACCGGGGCGGCGTGTACCAGTGCATCCAGCCGACCCCAGGCGGGTGCACCCGTTCGATCCGCTCTGCCGAAATCGAGAAGCTCGTGGAGGAAGCAGTGCGTGCGACGTTCGAGCAGATCACCCTCCACCCCACGAAACACCGAACCTCCGGCAGAGACCTTGCGGCCAGGGTCGGGCTCGCGGCGACGCTCGACGCGGATAGGGAACGCTTGGCGAGGCTGGATGATGATTACTACGACGGCCTGATCGACAAGACCATGTGGGTGCGGCAACGTGCGAGGATTGCGGAGCGGATCGAGTCGACCCGCCGCGAGCATGCGGCGACGATGCCCGAGCAGCACGCAGGGCTCAACATCGACATGACCACGGTTGCGGCTGAGTGGAAGGGGCGTACCCCGATGTGGCAGTACCAGGCCGCGAGCCTGATCCTGCAAGCGGTACTCGTGCACGCTCACCCCGCAGACATGATGACCGCTGTCCCCAAGCGCCGCAACGAGAGCACCGAGGACTTCCACGTGCGCCGAGACGCGCACCGCGCGGCAGTGCTCGCACGCCGGGTCGAGTTCATCTGGCGCGCATAGCCCCGACGATGCGTGACCGGCCCCGCGTTCCTGGCTACGAAAGCATGTCAGGGTGCGGGGCCTTCGCGTTGCTCGGCGACGGGTACACGCATGGGGCGCGGAGCGTTGCAGAGTCCGCGCAGCCGAGTCAGCACGGCTGGATCATCTACGACGGTGGTGAAGCCCTGCGCGCGCCGCGAGGCGGCGGCAAGCTGAGCGCCGAGCGTGGAGTTAGGCGACGGCTCAGGGGCGGTGGAGGTGTCAGTGGGGGTAACGGTGCGGGTGCTCATACCGTTAGGTGCGGAGCCCCACCCCCAAATCAAGGCGCGGCGTGCTTGTCGGGGTTGGCGGTGCGGATCATCTTCATCAGCGCCTGATCGTTGCACAGAGCGTCCAGCGTTTCGCCGTTCAGTAATCGCAGCAGCACACCATCACCCATCGGCGTGCCCGCGTGCTTCAGGTCGGGATGCCCGAGTGTGATCCGCAACAGCGCAGACCACGACCGGGGCGGCAGACCGAGCAGCATTGGGATCGTGCGGTCACGGCGCAGCACCTCGACCCCTCGCTGACGCGAGGAGAGATCGGCAAGCCGGTAGGCCACATGCTCGACGCACTCGGCAACGAGCGCAGCATCCCAACCCGCAGACTCGAACAGCGCGACCGTGGCAGACAGCAAAGCGGCCACTCGCGCCTCACGCTCGCTCTCGTCCGGGTCGTCGTCGCGGTGCGTGAAAGCGGGATGGTAGTCGGCCAGCCGCTCCCGCTCGGCGAACCGCACCGCATCATGGAACCCGGCCATCCGAGAGGCGTGGCGTACTTTGCTGGCAGAGGTCAGCATCCCAGCAGCGCGAGTCTCCGCGTGACAGGTGATCTGCACAGCACGCGTCACCACCGCCCAAGGGTTGCCCGCGTTACGCGTTGAAGGGGCGAGCATCACCTCGAACGCGGCGGACGCGACCGCCCAGGCATCCAGCCCGTGCTTACGTGCGAGTGGCCGGTACTTCGTGGCGGTGTAGCGCATGAGTTCGGCTGCTTCACGGTCACCCCGCCAAGCGCCCGGCCCGGAATCGTGTAGTCGAGTTAGTAGGGAACGTAGACCTTCTGGGCTCTCGTAACCGCCGCTGGTCGAGCCAGTCGTTCCCGCAGCATCGTGGGTAGCGGGTGAGGTGTGTTCGTCCACGGTGACGCCTCCCACAAGGGAGGTGCGCCATCAGCACCCAAAGCCGGTAGGTGCCCTGCATGCCGCACTGTGCCGGGCGCGGTCGGGGTCTCCGCTGTCCGCCGTTGGACGCGAAATATCAGCCTTCTTGTCAAGCCAGACGCTGGTTCAGGCTTTGATGCGATCCCGAGCTTTCCTGCTCATGGATCGACCTCTTCGGCAAGCATCGAATACCGTGCGGGAGGAGGAATCAGGTCAGAACGGTATCGCCGATCAAACGTGGCTTTGCGACCCTTCACTGAGCGTCGTCATAGTCGCTTCGAGGTGTTCAGTGTGGGGTGAGTGGACTGCAGATACTTCCCGGTGATTGAATCGCTTGCGGTGAGGAGGCCCTGTGGGGGTCCGTGGTAGACGACGGTGCCTCCTCGTTCTCCTGCGCCGGGGCCAATGTCGATGATGTAGTCAGCGTGCGCGACGACCCGTTGGTTGTGTTCGATGACGGTGATGGTGGCTCCCTCGTCCACGAGCCGGTCGAAGAGTCGGAGGAGTCTGTCGGTGTCGGAGCCGTGGAGTCCGGCGGTCGGTTCGTCGAACACGAGCCGCAATCTCGAGGGTTCGGGAGTGTCGCTGAGGTGTTTGGCGAGCAGGAGTCGCTGGCGTTCGCCTCCGGATAGTGTGTTCGTCGTTTGTCCGATGCTGAGGTACCCCAGCCCGACGTCTTCCAGCCATCCCAGCGGTGTCGTGATGTCGCGGACAGACCTGAACAGGTCGAGGGACTGGGAGGCGTTCATTGCAAGGACGTCAGCAATCGAGTGTCCCTTGAACTGGGCGGAGAGCGCCTGAGGATTGAACCTGGTCCCGCCGCACGCCTCGCAGGGTGTGCTCACGTCATCGAGGAACGCGAGGTCGGTAGTGATTAAGCCTTTGCCCTTGCAGACCGGACACGCACCTTTTGCGTTGGGGCTGAACCACGACGGTGCCATATGGTTGGCGCGAGCGAACTCACGGCGGATGGGGTCGGCGATTCCCAGTACGGTGGCGGAGGTTGACCGGTTCCCGCCACGGAGTGGTTCTTGCCCGATGACGACAAACTGCGGGTGTTGAGCTGGGAGGATTTGGGCGGCGAGGGTGCTCTTCCCGGAACCCGCGACCCCGGTCACCACGGTGAGGACTTCGAGCGGGATCTCAACGGTGACATCCTGAAGGTTGTGGGCTGTGGCACGTTCGACGGTCACCCACTTCGTCGGTGTCCGAGGGTTGAGGTTGAGACGCACCTGCTCGTGCAGCATCCGACCGGTCGCCGTGTCGGTGGCGGCCAGTTCGTCGGGTGTCCCCTCGAACTGGATGTGACCGCCGTTCGTCCCTGCCCCGGGCCCCAGGTCGATGACGAGATCGGCCGCAGCGATCACCGCAGGGTGGTGTTCGACGACGAGGACGGTGTTGTGGGCATCACGAAGGTCTGCCAGGAGCGTGAGCAGCCGGTGAACGTCGTGTGGATGGAGGCCGACGCTGGGCTCATCGAAGATGTAGCAAACGTCGCTCAAGGCACTGCCGAGATGCCTGACGATCTTTACCCGCTGTGCCTCGCCGCCGGAAAGCGTCGTCGAGTGCCTGTCCAAGCTCAGGTATCCCAGCCCAACGGCGTCCAATGCTCTCAATCGTTCGCTGATCGCTGTGAGGACCGGATTCACGCGCGAATCATGAACACCGTGCACCAGGTCCCGTAGTTCGCTGACCGGGAGCGCGGACCAGTCAGCAATCGACCGGCCGTCTATGAGACTCGAGCGAGCGGCCTGGTTCAACCGGGCCCCGTGGCACTCGGGACAGGGCTGCCGAGTGACGATCCTCGCCAGCCCCGCTCGTTCTTCGTCGGTCAGCCGAGAGGGCGTCTTGCGCAGGTAGCTGTTGCGCAGCCTGGGAATCACTCCGTCGAAGTTGCTCGACTTCGGGTACTTCGGGTCAGGGGACGCCAGCGGCAGATCCTCCGCGTACAGGAGACTGTTGAGCACGTCGTCGGGCAACTCGGATAAGCGCGTCTCGGGGTCGGCAAGGCCGGAATGCACCATTCGAGACCACCGATAGGTGCCAGGTTCAAACGCCGGGAAACGAATCGCACCCTGATTCAAACTCAGCCGCATATCGAGCAACTGGTCGAGGTCGATATCGTCAACCGTTCCCAATCCCTCGCATCTCGGACACATCCCGGACGGGTCGTTGAACGAGTATGCCGGCGAGTAACCGGCGCAGGGCTCTCCGATACGAGAGAAGAGCATCCGCAGCAAGGGCGCGATGTCACTCGCGGTGCCAACGGTCGATCTCGCGTTGCCCGTGAACGGGCGCTGATCCACGACCGTCGTGAACATGAGACCGTCGATGCGATCGACATCAGCTCGTCCGCTGGACGGCAGACGGTTGCGGACAAACAGCGGGTACGACTCTGCTACCAAGCGGGTGGCTTCCGCGGCGATAGTGCCGAAAGCGAGAGACGACTTTCCCGACCCGGAGACGCCGGTGAAGGCGGTGATCTGGTGCTTCGGTACCCGCACAGACACCTCTTGGAGATTGTTGGTCCTCGCTTGCTCGACACTGATCCACGCAGCACGGTCCCCGCTCATCTTCGTCATGTCTCAACGCTACGATCAGTTGTGGACAGGTATTGACCGCAACCTGTTTGGCAGGAGGGCAAACATGAGGACGCCACGGGAGCGGATGCTGCGCTTACTCTCGTTGCTACAGAGCGGCCGCCAATGGACAGCGCCCGATCTGGCCACGGCGACCGAGAGCACACCCAGAACACTGCGACGCGACATCGAGTTCCTCCGAAACCTCGGGTATCCCGTCCAGAGCAGCCGTGGTCCCGGAGGTCACTACCAACTCGTAGCAGGCCGAGCACTCCCGCCACTCATGCTCGAAGACGACGAAGCAATTGCGGCAGTCCTGAGCCTGAAACTGGCAGCCAACGGAGCAACGGTCGGCGAGGAGACTATGACTTCTGCGGCACGAGCCGAAGCAAAAATCCACCGCATCTTGCCGCCCAAACTCAGGCGCACCGTCGACGCCCTCATCTCGACGACCGACATCTCCAGCACAGCCGGAACACTTCCTGAGTCAGGCACGGCGAAAACTGTCGCTGAGGCAATCACAGCCCACCGAATCCTGCGCTTCGACCATGCCAACACATCCCACACGACACAACGTGAGGTAGAACCGGCACGCCTAGTGCGGCTCCAACAACGCTGGTATCTCTTCTCCTGGGATCGCGCCCGTAGCGACTGGCGTACCTTCCGACTCGACCGGATGAGCAATCTACAGATCGGCGACGAGCACTTCCATCCACGCACGCTGCCTGCCAATGATCTCCCCGCATACCTCCGCACACACTTCCAAGGCGTCCCCGAACGCACGGTAGTTCTCGCCCTCCACGAAAGCGCAGAACACGCAGCCGACCGCCTCTACCGCATCGACGGCACCATCGAACCAATCAGCGAACAGGAATGCCGCTACACGGCCCACGTCGACTCATACGAATGGCTTGCGCTCTCCCTTACACTCACCGACATCGAGTTCACAATCGAATCACCGGACGACTTCCGCGCCTACCTCGCTCACCACGCAAACAGAATGCTCCGCGGAGCCCTCCCGCCAAGATAAGCCTCTTCGTCACGCAGCCCCACTGACACCAGTCCATGTGTCACCAGCCCATGTGTCACCAGTCCATGCACGTATGCCACGGCTGGGCCGTGGTGCGCACCTTCCTCATGAGGCGACTCATGAGGGAGGCCGAGATGAAGGGCGGGGTGATCCTGTTCCGCGGCACAGGTGCTGCCGCGCGCCGCTATGTCGAGGCCGACCGCTCCCGCGCGGACGAGTACTACCTCGGCGCGGACGACGCCGTGGCTGAGTACGCGGTGCTCGACTCTCACGGTGAGATCGCTTCCACTCGTTCGCTGACCGCTGAGGAGTATGAGGGGTGGGTGGACTGGACGGAACCTGTCACGGGCAAGTCGATGGGCACCCCACGCAATCCCGGCGAGAGGTCGAAGGGGTCGCCGTTGTTCGCAGAGATGACGATCAACGCCCCCAAGAGCCTTTCGGTCGCTGCCGCGCTCCACCCCGAAGTGTCGGCGGCGCTGGACGCGGCGCAGCAGGACGCGCTGGGAGAGATTCGACGCTGGCTTGGCCAGCACTCGGTGACAAGGGTCGGGCCGCGCGACCAACGGGAAGTGCTGTCTATCGAGCGGATGCAGGTCGTCGGCATCACTCACAAGACATCGCGGGCTGGTGATCCGCACCGGCATATCCATATGCAGATCGGTACTCGGGTGTTTGCGGCTGGGAAGTGGCGGGCGCTCGATACTGCGGCGTTGTTCAAGCAGCAGGGCGCGATCCGCGCTCTCGGCACCGCGGTCATCGCCGCGCACCCGCACCTCGCACAGACCCTCGCAAAGCACGGCCTGACGCTCGACCCAGTGTCCGGTGAGGTGGTGGAGTTGCAGCCATTCAACGGGGTGATGTCGAAGCGTTCGGCCCAGATCAGACGCAACCTTGACCGCCTCGAAACCGAATGGGAGCAGCAGCATCCCGGAGAGGGGCTCGGCCCGGTGATGACAGCGCGGCTGCAAGGCATCGCCTGGACACACGAACGGCCTGGAAAGAAGCCCGCTGACTTGAAGAATGAGCAGTGGTGGGTGCAGGAACTCGCCGACGCCGGATACGACCCCGCTGCGCGTCAACGCCGCACCGTGCAGCGTTCGGTGTTGTTGGATGATCTTGCGGTGCAGGAGGTTGCATCCCGTGCGCTGGATCGCTGCGCCGCTGCATCATCGGCATGGACGAGGCACACAGTGCAGGAGCACGTCACCCGCATCACCACCGAACACGGCGTACGAGCGACCCCCGCTGAGTTGCGCGAGTTCATCACGATGGCGACCGTGCTGGCGGTCTCGGATTGCTTCTCCGTGCTCCCACCGGATGCGGCGATGCCGGAGCATGTCGCGCACCTGACCAGCCTCACCGTGGTCGCCGCCGAAACCGCGCTCCGCGACCAACTCACTGCCAGCACACCGAAGCAAGAGCCCGCCCACCCGGAGGTGACCGAGGCCGCACGCGCGGCGGGGCTGGATGACGGGCAGGCGGTCGCTGCTGCTGCGGTTGCGTCGTCTGATCCGTTGGTGATCGTAGAGGGCGCTGCGGGGAGCGGGAAGACGACGATGCTGCGCACCGCCATCGACGTCTCCGCCGAGCACGGGCGGGGATCGCGGGTGGTTGCGCCGACGCTGCGCGCGGCGCAGGTCGCGCACGACGAACTCGGCATACCCGCCACGAGCGTTGCAGCACTCGTGCACGCGCACGGATGGAGATGGAACCGCGACGGCGTATGGACACGCCTCACTCGCGGCGACACCGACCCCGACACCGGGCGAACCTACACCGGCCCGCCGAAAGAGGCGCGGCTGTTGCGAGGTGAGCGGGTGATTGTGGACGAGGCCGGGATGCTCGACCAAGACACCGCCCACGCCCTCCTCACTGTGACCGCCGAGGCAGGCGCAACTATCGCGCTCGTCGGCGACCGCGCCCAGTTGCCCGCCGTCGGCCGGGGTGGTGTGCTCGACATGGCCGCCCAGATCAGAGGCCGCACCTACGATATGACTGAACTGCACCGGTTCGCTAACGCTGCATACGCGGCCCTCACGTTGACGATGCGCGACCGTGAGAACCCCGGCGACGTGTTCGACCGGCTCACCGCGATGGGGCTGGTGACGCTGCACCTGGACGAGGAGCAGGCCCGCGACCAAATCACGGAGCACGCTACCCAAGGTGATGCGATTACGGTCGCCTCGAACGACGAAGCCGCTGCCCTGAACGAGCGCATCCGCACAGGACGGGTCGAGCGTGGTGAGGTCGATGACACGATCACAGTGACTGGCAGCGATGAACTGCCTATCGGTCGGGGGATCTGATCCAGACGCGGAAGAACGACACCGCGCTTGACGTGGCGAACCGGCAACAGTGGATCGTCCAGCACGTCACCGACGACGGTACCATGTACGCTCGCGAAACCGGCAGCGGGCGCAGAAACCCGCGCACCGTCGTCCTCCCGCCTGAGTACGTGAGCGAATACGCGCACCTGTCCTATGCCGCGACTGCGTATGGCGTCCAAGGCGCAACCGTCAACGTCTCACACACGATGCTCACAGCGGCGTCGAGCGCAGCAGGCGTCTACGTCGGTATGACACGAGGCCGCGAGCACAACCGGTTGCATGTCATTGCCGAGGATATGGCGGATGCGCGGGCGCAGTTCGTTGATGCGGTGAAGCGTGACCCCGCCGACCGCGGCCTCGACCATGCCACCGCACAGTCCGTCGAAGCAGTACGCGGCATCGTCAAAAACGGCCCGATCCGGCGCGTCACCGAAGAACTCGTCCGACTCGACAGGGAGGCCCAGCGTGCCGAACGAGCGGCTGAGCGGTGGGAGCAGACCGCGAACAGGCTCGACGCCCAACTAGCCGCACACACGGTCGAGAAGGAGAAGGACGCCGCTGTGCTTCGTCAGGCCGAGGAAGAAGCGGCGCGGGTGCGTGCCGAGGTCACCGCGCCTCTCGCGGAGCAAGCCGAACGCGACGGCGAGGCATACCTTGCCAGCGTCGAGGAAGAGAGGACGGCGAGCGCGCGCCTCGCCACTGTTGGGCGGTTCGGGCGACGCAAGGCTCGCGACGAGCACCGTGCTGTGAGCGACCAAGCAGCAACCATCCGAACACATCTTCGCGATGCGTGGGAGGCTGAACCGCCACGAACCCCCAGCGCACTACCCGATTGGGCTGCACAGGTCGCAGAACGGCGAGCAGAAGCCGATCCCCGCGTAAGCGAAGCCGCCCAAGCTGTAAAGGCTGCGCGCACCGAACGAACCGCGACCGGTGAACGTCACCGCAACGAGCGCCTGGCGCTCTTGGCCCACGAGTACGGGCCTGAGAACGCTCGCGCACACCAGTACGGGATGCACGCCCTCAACCCACACCGTAACGCCCGCGACGCCCGCGCACGCGCAGCCATGCTTCGTACCGAGAGTGAGAAACTCCGCAGCCTCCCGGTGAACGATGCCGCCAAACTCATCGAGAGCAAACGCGTCGAGCGAGCGCGCGCGCAGCAACAAGCCGAACAGCGTCAACGGCGGATCTCTTCGCCCGAACCATCCTCGCGTCAAGGCCCAGATTCGCCGCGTGAGCGCGGAATCGGGTTCTGACCCTTCACCTCCTAAGACTTGGACGTAGCCTGCGTCCATTCAGAAGAACAGGGGTGGATGGCTAACTAGTCGTGAGCTTGGACGGCTGCGGTGAGTCGGCGGGCGAACTGGGTGATGTCGGTTGCCATGTCGGGTGGGGCTTCGATTCGGAAGTTCGAGTCGAGGTAGCTCAGTGCTGGCAGGACTCGTTGCCACGAGTCGAGTGCGAGTAAGGCCTCGGTGCGGGTGTGGTTCACCGAGCTCAGTCGGGCATCTTCGTGCCGGAGGGCGTCAGCGACGGCGGCTATTGGGGCGTCGATGGTGATGCGCACCCTGTGGAAGGTCTCGCCGAGCCCGGATCGCAGGTATGCCACAGCACTGTCGGCAGGGAGCGGCCTTGGCTCGTACCGCGTTCCCGTGCTGTGGAACTCGCTGATACGGTCGGTGCGGAAGATACGCCAGTCCTCGCGATCAAGATCCCACCCCAGCAGGTACCAGCGCAGTTCGATATAGACCTGGCGGTGCGGTTCCACTCGGCGCCTGCTGACGTTCTCGCGCGCATCAACATAGCCGAACGTGACGATCTCTTGAGCGGCGACGGCATCCCCGATACTTCCGAGTGCCACCGCGTGAACGCTCGGCGCGATGCGCCGTTCCGCTTCGACACTCATGCGCAGGGTCAAGGCTCTGCGTCGTAGTCGTGCCGGTAAGAGTGCATCGATCTTTCCATACGCACGACTGGCGGCGTCGCCGAGAGTTCCTGGCTGCGCAGGAGCGTTCGTGGCGAGGGTGGCCAAGCTGATTACTGCAGCAATAGTCTCCTCGTCATCGAGCACGAGCGGAGGCACCCGCTGCCCTGCGGCGAGTTGGTAGTGACCTCCTGGACCTGGCCGCGTAGTCACTGGGTACCCATATCCTCGTAGCCGCTCGACGTCTCGCCGTAGCGTCCTAGGGCTCACCTCCAGGCGTGCCGATAGTTCCTCCCCGGTGAACGCCTGCCCGCTCTGCAATGTGGCGAGCAGGCGCAGCATTCTCTCAGTGACATCGGCCATGACATCATCCTAAAGATGCGGTCAGAATCAGACCACATCTCCTGTTAGCGTCGAAGTGAACCGACGTAAGGAGTGGAGACATGACGATAGGGGTAATGACGCCGAACGGACACGTTGGGGCGCATGTCCTCCGTCTGCTCGTGCAGGCGGGAGAACGCCCGCGGGCGTTGGTTCGCAACCCGAACAAGCTGGATCAGAGCATCGCGGACTACGTCGATATTGCTATGTTGGACGCCTGGAACGAACCTACTGTTGTCGAGGCGACCCGAGGGCTCGAAGCGGTGTACTGGGTCAGCCCGACCGCGACGGACAGCGACCCGCTCGCAGCGCACTCCCTCGCCGCACGCAACATCCGCACCGCAATCGAGACCAATCGAATCGAGCGAGTGGTGTTCCAGTCCAGCGTAGGAGCCGAGAAGCGGCACGGTGTCGGAGAAATTGACGGCCTCGCCGCAACCGAGTTGGAGTTGGAAGCCAGCGGCGCTTCGGTCGCGCATTTGCGATGCGGGTATTTCTTCACGAACCTACTCATGGACATCGACTCGATCCGCGGAGGTGTCCTGAGCACAGCGATGGACATCGAGCGCCCGATCGCTTGGGTCGCTCCCGCCGACATCGCTACGGTCGCAGTAGGGCGCCTGCTCTCCCGAACGTGGAGTGGTCGCGAGGTTCAGGCAGTCCACGGCCCCGAAGACCTGTCGTTCACACAAGCCGCGGCGATCCTTTCGACCACGCTAGACGCGCCCGTGTCAGCGCTTCAGCTCAGCGACGATAACGTCCGATCCGCGCTCGGCGAATTCGGCCTGCCCGAGGCCCAGATCGAGGCAATCGTGATGATGGCCGCCGGGATCAGGGATGACTTCACTCCCGAGAATCCACGTACCTACGCGACGACGACGCCCACCACTCTTTCCAGTTGGGCAGCGGAATACCTCTCTTGAACCGATTCACGGATCGTCGTGCGGACTGGCCGTAGCGCAGATGGCGGCGCCTCACGCTGCTCCGCGGCGACATCACCCGTCGATCGCTCAGGCGAGCAGCGTCTTCAGGGACGCCTGCAAGATGACGCCGTTGGCTTACCTGACGAAGTTCCGTATCATCGAAATGGCGCGTCTACTACGCGAGACCGACCTCACTATCGCGGTCATCACCAGACGCCTCGGATGGAACAGCCCAGAGTCATCCGTAACTGCGTTTGCCTGCCATTACGGAGTCACCGTGCGTCTGTCGTCGCAGCGGTCCATCATTCGCTTCAGATCTCGGGCCGGGCGAAGGCGTCGCCCGCGACGCGAAAAGTGCTAACGGAAGTGCTAAGCAACCTGTAGGTCGGGGTATCGCGGTGGATTTATCCACAGGCCAGATGCTGTAGATCGTTGATTTCATGCGGCAGAACGCTAGGTTGAGATTCGTAGCGCGAGGGGGTCGAGCTCAGTTCAACTCCCACGCCGTTGACTGCGCTCAAGCTAGGCTGGTGCACGGCAAACCAAAAGGTTAAGACGTAGCTATGTTTGCTCCCCTACGGGTATCTTCCTCGACGTAGTGGGAGGCCAGTCTGAGTGAGCGGTCACCATGTCGGCTGGACACCGCTGCTGCCGGCTGCGCTATGCTGTCCCCCGATCCGCCTGGAGTCAGCTCGCGCACTGACGACTGATACCGTTGGAAAGTGCTTAACGTAACGTTCGACACTGTCTTGATCAATGGCAGCGTTGGCACGGGGAAGACAACCACTGCCGAGAGGCTCGGCGGCGAGTTGGAGCGGTGCGGTATTCCTGGCGCAGTCATCGATGTGGACTGGTTGCGCCGATCGTGGCCTGCGCCGCCTGGTGACCCTTTCGGGACCGCACTGGCGCTGGAGAACATGCAGGCAATCGCCTCGAACTTCCGGCGCGCGGGTGCCCGCGTGATTGTGGTCGCAACAGTTGTCGAGTCACTGGAAGAGTTGCGCCGCGCTTCTGGGGCGTTGGCCTCGAGAAGGCTGTTGCATGTGCGGCTGACAACGACACCCGATGCGGCGATCTCGCGTCTGACCAGGCGGCACGCGGACGATAAAGTGATCCTGCACTGGCATCTACAGCGTCACGCGGGGCTGGCAGGTATTCTCGACCGAGCTGGCTTCACTGATGAGTTGCGTATCGACACAACTGAAAAGCAAGCCATAGAGGTTGGGCGCGAGATCCTCACTACTATTGTCGAATGAGCGAAGCCGACGACCGGTTAGACGAATGGGAGGCACTCCAGCCGCCCATCGTCTGGTGCGCACCGGAGGGCTTGCTCACGGACGCTGCCGGATCCGGCACCTGTGGCATAACTCTCACGGTGCGCACGCGCCATGTGGGTCGTTTGTCCGGCGAGTGTTCACGTCGGCGTAATGCAACCGGGCTGAGAATTTAGTCGTCGGCGTCGGGGATGAGGATGGTGGCGAGGCTGATGCGACGTTGTGCGTCATCGCGTCGTTGGAGGTAGGGCGTGAGTACTTCCATGAACTCTGTTTGAAGTTTCTCAAGGTCTTGCGTGTCGAGGTAGAGCGGTGCACTTGCGAACCCGAGGAATCCGCGCAAGTCTGTGCGTCCGTCTTCGAGAACCTCTTCGAAATCATTTGAAAGGTCGCTGACGAACATTGCGAATGCCGACCGCAACTGCAGAGTGTCCATCGCCTGCATCTCCTCATGGCCGACGTGGGCCATGCGCTCCCCGAGTGCGAGCGTACGCTCGATGGCACCACGCACCTGTCGTTCGTCGACGACCGCCAAGATTTCGGCATCAAGCAGGGCCGCGACGTGCCGGTACAGCGTGGCCTGCTTCACTTCCGGCAGTGCTTTGCGGAGCTGAGCGGTGGTCATATTGCGGCGGCCGATTTGTTGAATGATCTTCATGCGAACAGGGTGGAGCACGAGGTCGGCGACCGGACGCTCTGCAACCATGGCTCTACCCCTAACCGTTATCACTGTGATAATGTTCTCATTGATGTACCACCCATTGAAGCAGAGGAGAGCGCGATGACGCAGGCGACCTATGGAATGGCTGGCGTTGACGTGCGCTTCCCTGGCTGGGAGTCCCTGATGGTCGGGCGAAGCTTCCTGCACGTTCCGTTAGCTGCGGTTCGGTCGGCTCGCGTTGAGCCTGGCTGGTCTTCAGAAGTACTCGGCATTCGTTCTGGTTTCGTCGTGTCCGGCTATCGCAAGCTCGGCACCTTCACTCACCCCTCGGGTGTCCGGCGACTGGTGTCGATGAAACGGGGCATGCCCCTCCTTCGCCTTCACACGGTTCGTGACGAGACCGGGTTCGACGAGATCCTCCTCAGCACCGATGACGCGGAGAGCATCGCGCACAACATTCAGGCAGGCGTCGCACGATGAGCCGTGCGCCGATTGAGATCCAGGGTCTTCGTAAGAGCTTCGGTGCTGTTGACGCAGTATCGGAGGCCACGTTCATAGCGGCGTCAGGCCGGGTCACGGGCTTCCTGGGCCCGAACGGTGCAGGGAAAACGACGACGCTACGCATACTGCTAGGGCTGACCCGACCGTCCAGAGGAACGGCACTTGTGCAGGGAAAGCGCTATCGAGATCACCCCCACCCGGCACGCATTGTCGGGGCGGTGGTGGATATTGCGGGCGCGCATCCGAGGATGACCGCCAGGCAGCACTTGCTCACTTACAGTGCGCTGTCCGGGCTTTCTCGGACACGAATCGAAGCGGTGCTCGAACAGGTGGGCGCGACCGCTTTCGCTGACCGTCGCATCGGCACGTTCTCGACCGGAATGCGCCAGCGGCTCTCGCTTGCGACGGCGCTTCTGGGCGACCCAGAGATCCTCGTGCTCGATGAACCCTCCAATGGCTTAGACCCGGGGGGTATCGTTTGGCTGAGAACGTTCCTCCAAGAGTTCGCGAGATCAGGGCGCACCGTCTTGTTGTCCAGCCACGTGCTCGGTGAGGTCGAGCACACCGTGGACGATGTCGTACTCATCGATAAGGGGCGGGTGAGGCGAGCCGCCTCTCTCACCGATATTCGCTCGTCAGGCGCATCCCTTGAGGACGTGTTCCTTCGCGCGACACAGGGAGGAGACCAATGATGAGTGTGATCCGCGGCGAGCTCATCAAACTGCTCACTCTTCGTCTCGCGCTCTGGACGATCCTCCTCGCAGCAGCCTGCGGCGCACTCCTGACAGGCACACTCGCATTCATTGGGCCGGAGAACGCGACCCCGCCAATGCCCGGGCTCGATACCCCAGATGGCGTCGCGATCGTTCTCGGGCTTCCCACGGTGCTGTTGTTCATCCCCGCGCTCATCGGCACCATCGCCATCACCTCCGAGTACCGGCACCGAACTATTGGCACCACGTTCCTCGCAGTGCCAAGGCGGGGGCAGGTGCTTGGTGCGAAACTCGTCGTCTACACCCTGCTCGGCCTAACATACGGGCTCGCCTCCTCGATCGCATCCGGTGCAGCACTCTTCGCAGGAGCAGCAGCACGAGGAGTGACGATTCCGGTGCCTGTTGGCGAGATCATCCTGCCGCTACTCCAACTCGCCCTCGCAGCGGCCGTGTACATGGTGTTAGGGGTAAGTATCGGAGCGCTCGCCCGCAACCAACTCATCGCCATCGGCATCGTGCTCGGATACTTCTACTTCATCGAGTTCGTACTCATGATGCTCCCCGGCGTGAACAAGCTATACCCCTTCATGCCAGGCGGAGCCACAGCCTCGCTGACGAGCTTCTCCTTCCTCACCGACACTCTCGCCGAGCAGACCTCACTCAGCCCGGCCTCGCTGGCGTCTCCTCTCATGGGAGCCGTGATACTGCTTGCTTACGCGGGAATCGCCGGACTCCTCGCAATATTTGTGACGTTGAAACGCGACCTGAAATGACGAAAACACCGATCGAACTCTCAACGCTCTTAACGTCACGAACCTCTGAAATGTCGGTATCCTCCGAAGCCAAACGAGGTGCAAGTCGGCGAGCTCAATTCGCCACTCCGTCAGTGGAGCACTTCTAAACGCCCATAACCCATCAAAGGAGAATCATGCGAGCAACAGGAACCTTCACAGTGGAAGCATTCACTCCCATCGAGCCACCCTTGAACGCCGGACCCGAAACTGGCACACCGGTAGCCGTCGCGACAATGGAGAAGCGCTTCGCCGGAGACATCACTGGACGTTCGACGACGCTGTTCACCTACGCACTCGACCCAGCGAGCAATATCGGCGGATACGCTGCAATGGAATCTTTCGAGGGATCGCTTCACCACCGTTGGGGAACTTTCAACTTCACGCACTCAGCGACGACAGCAGGTGAAGATCGGAGCGCAGAATCCTTCGCCATCATCCCCTCCAGCGGCACCGGCGAACTGAGTGGAATCTCAGGCGACGGGGGGATCGCCGTCGACCCCGACGGAACCCACCGGCTCTGGTTCGATTACCACCTTCCCAAATGAACGCCAACCCTGCTCGCCGCACTGAGCGGCGAGACCGCTCGGCCGAGGGAGGTAGCGGGCCTCGACGGGTGAACGCACGGGAACCGGAGGCGCAAGTGATCGTGCTCAACGGCGGATCAAGTTCGGGAAAGACGTCTATCGCAC
Organism: Propioniciclava coleopterorum; assembly: GCF_011393335.1. Taxonomy (NCBI): domain Bacteria; kingdom Bacillati; phylum Actinomycetota; class Actinomycetes; order Propionibacteriales; family Propionibacteriaceae; genus Propioniciclava; species Propioniciclava coleopterorum. Next base: position 1,221,828 of record NZ_CP049865.1, read on the forward strand.
GAGCACTGCAGGAATCCCTTCCCGGAACCTGGCTGACCTTTGGGGTGGATACGTTCATCGAAGCGTTACCCGGCCGGGGCGACAGCCTGAAGTCCGGAATCAGCTACGGCCCTGATGGCACTGTCGTGGTGACGGAGCAGTACAAACGGCTGGAACGCGCTTGGTACTCAGCACTGCATACGCTGGCGCACTCGGGTGCCAACATCATTCTTGACGAGGTGCTGCTTTCCGGAGGTGAGGGGCAACGGCGTCTACAGTCAGCATTTGATGGGGTGCCGATGCTGTGGGTAGGAGTGCGCTGCGATCCAGAAGTTGCCGCGGCCCGTGAATGTTCTCGCGGCGACCGCGTACCGGGCATGGCACGCTTACAAGCCTCGCGTGTTCATGACGGGGTCGTGTACGACATTGAGATCGATACCGCTGCACGATATCCCGAAGCCTGCGCACAGCTACTGGCCGATTTCGTGACCTCGAAACGTTACTCACCCGTCGAGACAGAGTGATCGGACTTGCCATCTTGTTTCGAACAGCAATGCATCCCTGATTCCTGTGGGAAAGAAACCAAACGGAGCGTCAAGTCAGAGCACGAGGACGTATTTCAGCAGCGCCGCACCCTCAGAGGAAACGTGATCTGCGTGATGGCCTTTCGGCCCGCAAGAATCACTAACCTGGTAGGTTTCGGCTCATGAATACTGCAACCTCGCCTTCTGATGCAGTTCCGCGATACAGAGAGGTATCCAAACCGCAAAACTTAAACCCCATGCGGAGATACGCGCGGATGGCCGGTGCGTTGATGTTAGTGACTTCCAACCACAAGGTTCGTGCGTTCAGTTCACGCCCGTAGTTAGCAGCGAGGCCAACCAGTTCCCGTCCCAGCCCTCTCCGACGATACTGAGGGGAGAGTTCCAAATCCGCTATCACGACTCGTCGATTCCACACCTCGAAAACCACGTCAATAAACCCGCAGCGGGTCCCGTGCGCGTTAACGGCAACAAATCGCGCTGACTCCTCGACATCCTCAACGTCGGTGTCTTCGCCAAGAGGAAACCTCTTGACGATCGGAGAGGAGACACTCTTCTCGTTGAGAGTAAACCCGTTGGCAGAAGGCCACACCTCGAAAATGGTGTCGGTGACGAAGGAACCATCAATGTCACCGAGCACCAAGTCATCACTCGGCAGGCCCCGACGAAATGTTACCCTGCCAGAGTCAAGGAAAACGTCTTTCTGCTGTTCACTCACCTGGCAATCGTAGCAAGGCACCCAGAGATGCAACCGCGGTCGACTCGTTGGCCGTGACCCTGGCGCTTCGGACAATCTCCTTATTGCCTTTGGAGCCGGACGGCTTCCTTCTGCGGATTCTGCGTACGCCGGGCATGGTCTACCAGGTCAGCGGGTCGAGTCGAAGGTAGAAGTCCAGGCGGTCGGGGTCAAGGGCGATGCCGTACCGGGAGGCGAAGTCGTGATCCGCCCATTGGGCCGTGTCTTCGTTGGGCCAGGTCTCGCGAGCGTTCGCCAGCAGGAGCGCGATGTCGGCGTAGGGATCTGCCTGTCCGAGTCGGCCGAGGTCGATGAGCCCGGCCACGAGCGAGGTATCAGGGTCAATAAGGATGTTGGGGAGGCAGAAGTCTCCGTGGCAGACTACCCTGTCGGCGTCCTCTTGTTCCTGGCGGGAAGGGAGGTCGCGTTCCAAGCTTTCGAGGATCACCGCGGGCGGGGTCTCGATGAGGTGCTGGGGCAGGAACTCGGGGTGGACCCGGTTCTCGACGACGGTCGCGCGGGCCAGCGTGATCATCTCGTCCAGCGTTCTGCCGTACGGGCACGTGCTGGCGGGGATGCTATGCAGCCGGACCAGGGTGTCGGTGATCGACGGCCATGCCTGAGCGAGATGGGCCGGGTCGAGCCGGTCAGCCGGGACGCCCGCGACGGCGCTGGTGATGAGGCAGGCGCCGTGCTCGGTGATGCGCCAGTCGAGCACGCTGGGGCCGGGAATCCCGGTGGTCGACAGCCACTCGATCCGATCGCGCTCGCCTTCTAACGTGTGCGCATCAGCAACGGAGACGACCTTGGCGAACCGTTCCCCGGACACGTGACGCAGCACAATCGCGCATGACTCGCCATCGGTGACGCGCGCCCACACCGA